>NZ_JARWNW010000221.1 GCF_029868325.1 Nocardia carnea | reverse complement strand
AGGTCTCGTTCTTCACTCCTCCGCTCCTCCGCTTCGCTCCCCCGCTCCGTCGCTCCAGAACGAGCCGGGCCCCGAACCTTTGGGGCGGGCCGGGTGTTCTTGCTTTTGGGGTGGGCCGGGGCCGGATGTTCTTGTGCACTGGCGGGTGGGGGTGCGGGGCGGTGTTCGGAGGGGCGATGGTGCGATGTAGCGGCGGGCCGGTGTGCTGTTGGCGGGCCAGGGTGCGGGGTCTCGATGAGCCCGTAGTACGACACAGAGTAGGACCCGTTCGGTCGCCGCTCGGCGGACGGTTTACGATTCGAGAAGCGCAAGCTAACCGTTGGCTGTCCCGCGCGACGGGGCAGCGGGCAAACAGTGGAGCCTGCGGAGCGACCCTAAAGGCACCTTCAGGAGGATCAGTGACTGCCGTAGAGCCCAAGCCAGTCCCGCAGGGGGTGGAAGCGACTCGGCCATTTCCGGCACGATTGGGGCCGAAGGGGTCGTTCATATACAAGGCGGTGACAACCACGGACCCGAAGGTCCTGGGTGTCATGTACTTGACCACCTCGATGGCGTTCTTCCTCATCGGCGGCCTGATGGCACTGATGATGCGTGGGGAACTCGCTCGCCCGGGCCTGCAGTTCCTTTCGCCTGAGCAGTTCAACCAGCTGTTCACCATGCACGGCACGATCATGCTGCTGTTCTATGCGACCGCGATCGTGTTCGGTTTCGCCAACATCATCCTGCCGCTGCAGATCGGCGCCCCCGACGTCGCCTTCCCGCGACTGAACGCCTTCAGCTACTGGCTGTACGCGTTCGGCGCCACCATGGCGACCGCGGGCTTCATCACCCCCGGCGGTGCCGCGGACTTCGGCTGGACGGCGTACGTGCCGCTCACCGATATCCTGCATTCGCCGGGCGTGGGTACCGACCTGTGGATCATGGGCCTGGCCGTCTCCGGTCTGGGCACCATCCTCGGTGGTGTGAACATGCTGACGACGGTGGTCTGCCTGCGCGCTCCGGGCATGACCATGTTCCGGATGCCCATCTTCACCTGGAACATCGCCGTCACCAGCGTGCTGGTGCTGCTCGCGTTCCCGCTGCTGACCGCCGCCCTGATGGGCCTGGCCTACGACCGCCACCTCGGCGGCCACATCTACGACCCCGGCACCGGCGGTATCCTGCTCTACCAGCATCTGTTCTGGTTCTTCGGGCATCCCGAGGTGTACATCATCGCGCTGCCGTTCTTCGGCATCGTCTCCGAGATCTTCCCGGTGTTCAGCCGGAAACCGATCTTCGGCTACACCACCCTGGTCTACGCGACCCTCGGTATCGCGGCCCTGTCCATCGCCGTATGGGCGCACCACATGTACGCCACCGGCGCGGTGCTGCTGCCGTACTTCTCGTTCATGACCTTCCTGATCGCGGTCCCCACCGGCGTGAAGTTCTTCAACTGGATCGGCACCATGTGGAAGGGGCAATTGACGTTCGAATCACCGATGTTGTTCTCGGTGGGCTTCCTCGTCACCTTCCTGTTCGGTGGTCTGTCCGGTGTCATCCTGGCCAGCCCGCCGCTGGACTTCCACGTCACCGACTCCTACTTCGTGGTCGCGCACTTCCACTACGTGCTCTTCGGCACCATCGTGTTCGCCACCTACGCCGGAATCTACTTCTGGTTCCCGAAGATGACCGGCCGAATGCTGGACGAACGCCTCGCGAAATGGCATTTCTGGACGACGTTCCTCGGATTCCACCTCACCTTCCTGGTGCAGCACTGGCTGGGAGCGGAAGGTATGCCCCGCCGCTACGCCGACTACCAGGCCGGTGACGGGTTCACCACGCTGAACACCATCTCCACCATCGGTGCCTTCATCCTGGGCGCCTCGATGCTGCCGTTCCTGTGGAACGTCTTCAAGAGCTACCGCTACGGCGAAGTGGTGACCGTGGACGATCCGTGGGGTTACGGCAACTCGCTGGAATGGGCCACCAGCTGCCCGCCGCCGCGGCACAACTTCTACGAACTGCCGCGGATCCGGTCCGAACGCCCCGCCTTCGAACTGCACTACCCGCATATGATCGAGCGGATGCGCAAGGAAGCGCACGTCGGGTTCAACGGTGGAGCAAAACACCACGATCCCGACGTGGAGAAGAAGCTGGTCAAATCCTGACCCGCTCCCGCAGCACACAGACACAGCCCGTCGGCCTCGGTCGGCGGGCTGTGTTTTTGGCGCCGCCTTCGGCGGCGCGGGGTTTCGGCCCCCCTTGGACGGGCCGAAACCCTTTGAGGGCCTCGCTGGACTCGGCGCCGCCGTGGTTGCGTTCGGCCCGCCTGGGTCACAATCTCCGAGGGGCTCGCTGGACCGGGGCACGGCCGGGCACGTTCGATCATGGGACGGTCCGGGCTCGTGGGTCCTGATGGCGCGGTGCCGGCGGTGGGCACCATCGGGTGGGGTGGGGGGAACTTTCGGCGGGGCTTGCGCTTAGATTGTTGTGGGGTTTTCGGTCCTGCGACCGGCGTAGCGTTGCGCATCCCGGAGGCGACGCGGATGAATACAGGAGAGGTTTTGGCCGAGACAACCGTTCTCGTCACCGTTACCGGGCCCGACCGTCCGGGCGTGACGTCGGTGTTGTTGACCGCGCTGTCGCGGCATCGGGTGAGTCTGCTCGATATCGAGCAGGTGGTGATCCGCGGCCGGCTCACGCTGGGCGTGCTGGTCAGCTGCCCCTCCGATCCCGAGGCTTTGCAGGACGAGCTCGAAGAGGCGATGAACACCGTCGGCATGCAGGTCGATGTGAATGCCGGTGCCGATGCCGCCCGGGCGCCTGTTTCCACGCATGCCGTGGTGGTGCTGGGCGCGCCGGTGACGGCGCGGGCGTTCAGCGCGGTATCACGGGAGCTGGCCGCGCTCGGTGTGAACATCGACCTGATTCGCGGGATCGCCGACTATCCGGTCACCGGGATGGAGCTCATGGTCACCGCCCCGGACCGGGCGGGCGATACCGATTCGCAGTTGCGGACGGCGCTGGCCGAGGTCGCGGTCACCGAGCGCGTCGATATCGCGGTGGAGCGGGCCGGGCTGGCACGGCGGGCCAAACGGCTCATCGTGTTCGATGTGGATTCCACCCTCATCCAGGGCGAGGTCATCGAAATGCTGGCCGCCTACGCGGGTGTGGAAGAGCAGGTGCGCGCTGTCACCGAGGCGGCGATGCGCGGTGAGATCGATTTCGCGGAATCGCTGCGGCAGCGGGTCGCGACCCTGGCCGGGCTGGATGAATCGGTGATCGCGGAGGTCGCGGCGACCATCGCCCTGACCCCGGGGGCGCGCACCACCATCCGGACCCTGAAACGGCTCGGTTTCCGGTGCGGTGTGGTCTCCGGTGGCTTCCGGCAGGTGATCGACCCGCTCGCCCGCGAACTCGACCTCGATTTCGTACAGGCCAATGTGCTGGAAGTGGTCGACGGAAAACTCACCGGCCGGGTGGTCGGGCAGATCGTGGACCGCGCCTACAAGGCGACCGCACTGCGGGCGTTCGCGGCCGAATCCGGGGTCCCCATGGAACAGACCGTCGCCGTCGGCGACGGGGCCAACGATATCGATATGTTGAACGCGGCGGGTCTCGGTGTGGCGTTCAACGCCAAACCGGCGCTGCGCGAGGTCGCCGATACGGCCCTGTCGCACCCCTACCTCGATGCGGTGCTGTTCATCCTCGGGGTCACCCGCGACGAGGTGGAGGCCGCGGACGCGGAAGACGGGCTGCTGCGGCGGGTCCCGCTGGGGTAGTTGTGTTTTTTGGCGCCGCCTTCGGC
>NZ_JARWNW010000220.1 GCF_029868325.1 Nocardia carnea | reverse complement strand
TCCCGCCGATGTGCTGGCCGAACTGGATGTCCGGCCGGTGGCCGACGTGGCCGAGATCCTGGCTCACGCGATAGAGCCGTTCCGGGAACCGGCCTTCGACGACCGATCCCTGGCGGCCACCGCCTGACACCCTCCCGCGGGGGGGGGGGGGGGGGGGGGGCCCCGGCGCGCCCCGCGCCGGCGGGGGGGGGCGGGGGGGTGGGACGAGGCACCCCCGCGTCCGAGTCGCGTGGATTGATTCCGGCGGCGCTCATCCCCGGCCCGCGAGGATGTCACGGTGATCGTCGATCATCGACTGGATCGCGGCCACCACCGCGGCGACTTCCGGGCGACGCAGGGTCTCGGCCCGGGCGACCAGCCAGTAGCCGAGGGTTACTGCCACCGAATCCGGTAGGACGCGCACCAGATCCGGGTGGCGGTCGGCCATGAAACAGGGCAGCAGGCCCAGGCCGGCCGCGGCGCGCGTCGCCTCGACGTGCACGAAAACGTTGGTGGAGGTGACGGATTCACGCATGGCGGGAACGAAGCCGGAGGCCAGGTCCAGGTCGTCGACCTGCAGCATGGAATCGATGAAGTACACCAGTGGGTGCCGGGCCAGATCGTCGATCGTCGCGGGCGCCGGGTGCTCGCGCAGGTATTCGCGGGAACCGTAGAGGCCCAGCCGGTAGTCGGCGAGGTGGGTGGCGGTCGCACGGCGCACCTGCGGTTCGCCGACGACGATTTCGAGGTCGAGCCCGGAACGCTGCCGGGACGCCCGCCGGGTGGTTGCGACGATTTCGACCGCGATATCCGGATGGTGCCGCCGCACCCGGGCGGCGGCGGGCGCGGCGATATAGGCGCTGAAACCGTCGGTCGCCGACATCCGGACCACCCCTTCGAGCACCCGGTTCCCGTCCGCGCCGGCGGCCAGCGATTTCACCGCCGATTCCACTGTCTCGGCCGCGGTCAGTGCCTCGCGGCCGAGTTCGGTCAGTTCCCAGCCACCGGTGACGCGGGTGAGCACCCGGCCGCCCAGGGTCTGCTCCAGTGCCGCGATGCGCCGGGAGATGGTGGTGTGGTTGATACCCAGTTCGTCCGCCGCGGTCACGAATCGACCGGAACGACCGACGGCGAGCAGTACGAGGAGATCGTCCGCGCTGGGACGGCCGGGAACGGACGCGCTCATATCTGCACTTTTGCACAACGGTGCTGCATAAATGGTCATTGCGGCACAAATCGTCTGCACCAATACTCAGTGCAGCCGAATACTGTGGGGGCCGTCACACCGCATGCGGTGCGGCCTCCGGCGCGAAGGAGAACTGCCATGCGGGAGCACAGCCCCGGACCCGATGCGGTCGACGCGAAGGACACCGATACCGGCGGCCTGCGGCGGGTGGTCGCTGCGTCGATGGCGGGCACCGTCGTGGAGTGGTACGAGTTCTTCCTCTACGGCACCGCCGCCACACTGGTGTTCAGCAAGATCTTCTTCGCCGAGGGCACCAGCGATCTGGATGCCATCCTCGCCGCGTTCGTCACCTACGCCGTCGGGTTCGTGGCGCGCCCGCTGGGCGGTGTGGTCTTCGGACACTACGGCGACAAGTACGGCCGGAAGAAACTACTGCAGTTCAGTCTCGTCCTGGTCGGCGCCGCGACCTTCCTGATGGGCTGTCTGCCGACCTTCGGGCAGATCGGCTACTGGGCGCCCGCCCTGCTGGTGGCTCTGCGATTCATCCAGGGTTTCGCGGTGGGCGGCGAATGGGGCGGCGCGGTACTGCTGGTTGCCGAGCACAGTCCCAGCCGCAGTCGCGGTTTCTGGGCGAGCTGGCCGCAGGCGGGTGTACCGGCGGGCAATCTGCTGGCCACGGTGGTGCTGCTGGTGCTCACGACGACGCTGTCCGACGAGGCATTCCTCGGCTGGGGCTGGCGGGTCGCGTTCTGGTTGTCGGCGGTGGTCGTGCTGATCGGCTACTACATCCGCACCAAGATCACCGACGCGCCGATCTTCGTCGCGGCGCAGCAGGAGGCCGAGGAGATCAAGGCGGGATCGCTCAGTGTCGTCGAGGTGCTGCGGCGGTACCCGCGCGGCGTATTCACCGCCATGGGCCTGCGGTTCGGCGAGAACATCATGTACTACCTGGTGGTCACGTTCACCATCACCTATCTGAAGGTGGAAGTGGGAACCGATACCTCGGTGATCCTGTGGTGGCTGCTGGCCGCGCACGCGGTGCATTTCGTGGTCATCCCGCTGGTCGGCAATCTGTCCGACCGTTTCGGCCGGCGACCGGTCTATCTGGTCGGCGCGGTGACGGCCGGTACGTGGGGTTTCTTCGCCTTCCCGATGATGGACAGCGGTAACAACCTGGTCATCGTCTCCGCCATCGTCATCGGCCTGGTCTTCCACGCCCTCATGTACGCCGGGCAGCCCGCGCTCATGGCCGAGATGTTCCCGACTCGTATGCGCTACTCCGGTGTATCCCTGGGCTATCAGGTGACCTCGATCGTGGCGGGCTCGCTGGCGCCGATCATCGCCGTCCGACTGCTGGACACCTACGGCTCCGCGGTCCCGATCGCCTGGTACCTGGCCGGCGCGGCGGCAGTCAGCGCGATCGCCGCACTGGCCGCGCGGGAAACGAAGGGGCTGACTCTGGAGAGCCTCGACCGCGCCGACGCCGAAAGCCTGACCCCGGCCGAAGTGCCCGTGCGATGAGTGATCTGACAGGTCGCACGGCCCTGGTCACCGGCGCCGCGAGCGGTATCGGAGCGGCCTGCGCCCGGGCGCTCGCGGCGCGCGGCGCCACGGTCACGGTGGCCGATATCGATACCGCCGGAGCCGAGGCAGTGGCCGCGGAACTCGGCGGCACGGCCTGGACGGTGGACCTGCTCGATGTCACCGCCCTCGAAGATCTGACCCTCGACGCCGATATCCTGGTGAACAACGCCGGGGTGCAGCACATCAGCCCGATCCAGGACTTCGCACCCCAGCGCTTCCGGGATCTGCTCACGCTGATGGTCGAGGCGCCGTTCCTGCTGGTACGCGCGGCCCTACCGCATATGTACCGGCAGGGCTGGGGACGCATCGTCAACATCTCCTCGGTCCACGGCCTGCGTGCCTCGCCGTACAAGGCCGCCTACGTGACGGCCAAGCACGGGCTGGAGGGATTGTCGAAAGTGACCGCTCTCGAGGGCGGCCCGCACGGCGTGACGAGTAACTGCGTGAACCCCGGATACGTGCGAACCCCGTTGGTGGACAAACAAATCGCGGACCAGGCGGATGCCCACGGAATCCCCGAACAGGAGGTGCTGGACAAGATCCTGCTCACCGAAAGCGCCATCAAACGCCTCGTGGAACCGGACGAGGTCGCCGCACTGGTGAGCTGGCTGTCCTCCCCGGAGGCGGGCATGGTCACCGGCGCGGCCTACACGATGGACGGCGGGTGGGGAGCCGCAATGGCAGTAGCAACTAACGGACTCCACCAGCCGGACACCGCCCCCGGCGCGGCCACCGGCACCCTGCTGCGAGTACGCGACCTCACCGTGCAATTCCCCGCCGGCCGCGGCCACTGGAACACCGTCGTCG
>NZ_JARWNW010000219.1 GCF_029868325.1 Nocardia carnea | reverse complement strand
TATTTCGGCGGCGGCCCGGGGGGCGGGGGTCCGGGGCGCGGGCGCCCGGGGGGTGCGTATCGGCCGTGGGGAATGTTTCGGGCGCATCGCTGGCCCCTCGCGGTGTATTCGCCCGAATGGCGGCGCCGTTACCCGGAACCGATCAGGAGAGCTTCAGGCTACGCCCGATGATCTCTTTCATGATCTCGGTGGTGCCGCCGTAGATGGTCTGCACGCGCGCATCCAGGTAGGCCTGGGCGATCGGGTACTCGCGCATATAGCCGTACCCGCCGTGCAGCTGCAGGCAGCGATCGATCAGCGCGACCTGCTCCTCGGTGCTCCACCACTTGGCCATGGCCGCATCCTCGACCGACAGCGTGCCCGCGTTCAGCTCGCTGATACAGCGGTCCACCAGTACCCGCACCGCGGTGGTCTTGGTGGCCAGCTCGGCCAGCACGAAGCGGGTGTTCTGCAGCGCGCCGATCGGTTTGCCGAAGGCCTTGCGGTCACGGACGTACTGGCAGGTCATATCCAGGCAGGCTTCCATCGCCGCGGCCGCCATGACCGCGATCGAGAGCCGCTCCTGCGGCAGGTTCTGCATCAGGTGGATGAAGCCCATCCCCTCCTGACCCAGCAGGTTCGCGGCGGGCACCCGGACATCGGTGAAGCTGAGTTCGGCGGTGTCCTGCGCCTTCAGGCCGAGCTTGTCCAGGTTGCGCCCACGTTCGAAGCCCGGCATACCGCGCTCGACCACCAGCAGGCTGAAGCCCTGGGCGCCCTTCTCCGGGTCGGTCTGCGCGACCACGATGACGATATCGGAGTTGATGCCGTTGGTGATGAAGGTTTTCGCACCGTTGAGCACCCAGTCGTCGCCGTCGCGGACCGCGCGGGTCTTGATGCCCTGCAGGTCCGAACCGGTGCCCGGTTCGGTCATGGCGATGGCGGTGATGAGCTCACCGGAACAGAATTTGGGCAGCCAGCGCTTCTTCTGCTCCTCGTTGGCCAGCTCCAGCAGGTACGGCGCGATGACATCGTTGTGCAGCGAGAAGCCGAGGCCGGAGTACTGTCCGCGCACCGTCTCCTCGGTGATGATCGAGTTGTAGCGGAAATCCTTCACCCCTCCGCCGCCGTACTCCTCCGGCATTGCCATACCGAGGAAGCCTTGTTTGCCGGCTTCGAGCCAGACGGAACGGTCCACGGCGCCCTGCTCCGCCCACTGGTCGTGGAACGGCGCCACATGCGTCTCGAGAAACTTGCGGTACGACTCCCGGAACAGGTCGTGCTCGGGTTCGAACAGTGTGCGCTCCACACCTACCTCCTAGTGAACACTCCGACGGGGCCGCACCGGCCCGTCGCTGTGATCCACCGTACCCGGAGTGCGAATGGTTGTTTACTTCACGCCTGGAATTCGCAGGTGTTCCTGCTCCGGATCCGATCTCCGCTCCGCCGTACCATTCACCCACGGCGGGTGCGGCGCTCAGACCGGGAGCAGCTCGCGCAGCCGCCCGGCGAGCGTGCGGCCGCGGTCACGGTCGCGTTCACCGAGCAGGAAGGTCAGTTCCTCGCGTACGGCCTTCTGCACCATGAGCGACAACTGCTGCGCGGCCTCGTCGAGATCGTGCGCCTCCCGCCACGGCTGCGGATCGATCGCGGTACCGACCGAGAAATAGAAACGCTCGGGGCGCGGAATGGCGGTGGGCCCCAGCCCGCGCACGAGCGGCGGGGTGAGTTCGCCGTGGATACCGAGCGCCTCGACCACCCGCCGCAGCGGGCGCAACAGCAGGTCGTCCTTGTCGGCGAGGATGTCGTAGGCGTCGTCGATCCCGATCATCGCCACCGGCAGGATCGGGGCCCCGCATTCGATCGCCATCCGGGCGAACCCGGTGCGACCCTCCCAGCGCAGCGTGTACTTCTCCCCCTTGCGGCGGATCGCCTCGCGGCCGCCGCCGGGGAAGACGATCACCGCTTCGCCGTGTTCGAGCAGCGTCCGGCAGTTCTCCCGGGTACCGCGCACCGAACCGTAGTGGTGCAGCATATGCCGCACACCAGGAACGCGGATCAGCACATTCTCGGCGAGCCCGCGGATCAGCCGGCCCCGCCGCCGCAGGACCTCCGGCAGCAGCAGCGGAGCATCGATCAGGCCGAGCAGATTGTGGTTCGCGACCAGCAGCACCGGCCCGGACTCCGGGATATTCGACAATCCGAAGAACCGCGGATCGCTCCATGCCCGCACCGGCGCCAGCAACGCCTCCAGGAAACGGAGATCGGCGCCGCCCAGGTCGACCGACAGCGGTGCCCCGTCACTGAGCCGCGGCAGTACCGCATCATCGTGCTGCCGGTCCCGGCCGGCCGTGGAGCGTGCGCCCGTGTTCCCCATGAATCCCTCCTGAAGTCGATCGATATTGATTGTGAATCGACATCAGCGGTATTCACACCCGGTTATGCGAATTACCACACTCCGGGGCGGGAAATCAGCGTGCCGGTAACCCTCACGTTTCCGCGGCGCCCGCATGCGCGTAATCGGACAGCGCGGCGGCGAGCGCACGCGGTACCCGCGCCTGCACCCGGGTGCCGTGCTCGGTGTGCTCGGACTGCGAGATCCGGCCGTCGGCGTGGATCCGGGCCAGCAGATCGCCGCGGCTGTACGGAAGCAAAACGCTCACTTCCACATCCAGCCCGCCGAGGACCTCGCCCAGCCTCGTCCGCAGCCGGTCGATACCGAGATCCTTGTGCACGGAAACGAATTCGGCATCCGGCAGCAATCCGCGCAGCCGGGTCAGCTCCACCGGATCGATCTCGTCGATCTTGTTGACCACGAGCAGCTCCGGTGGCGCCGGCAGACCGGATTCGCGCACCACATCGGTGACGACCTCGCGTACCGCCTTGATCTGCTCGACCGGCAGCGCATCGGAACCGTCCACCACATGCAGCAGCAGATCGGCGCCGGTGACTTCCTCCAGCGTGGAGCGGAATGCCTCGACCAGCTGAGTCGGCAGATGCCGGACGAACCCGACGGTATCGGTGAACACCACCTCGCGGCCGTCCTCGAGCTGCGCCCGGCGCGTGGTCGGATCCAGCGTGGCGAACAGCGCGTCCTGCACCAGTACCCCGGAACCGGTCAGCGCGTTCATCAGACTCGATTTACCGGCGTTGGTGTAGCCCACGATCGCCACGGCCGGTACACCGCTCGACGTGCGGCGCGCGCGTTTGGTGTCGCGGGCGGTTTTCATCTCGCGGATCTCGCGGCGCAGTTTGGCCATCCGCTCCCGGATCCGGCGACGATCGGTCTCGATCTTGGTCTCACCGGGACCACGCAGACCCACACCGCCGTTGCTACCGGCCCGGCCGCCCGCCTGACGCGACATGGACTCACCCCAGCCGCGCAGCCGCGGCAGCATGTACTCCATCTGGGCCAGCGCGACCTGCGCCTTGCCTTCCCGTGAGGTGGCGTGCTGGGCGAAGATATCGAGAATCAGCGCGGTCCGATCGACCACCTTGACCTTGACGACCTTTTCCAGCGCGGTCAGCTGGGCGGGTGTCAGCTCACCATCACAGATGACGGTATCCGCACCGGTGGACAACACCACCGCGCGCAGTTCCTCGGCCTTACCGGAACCGATATAGGTGGCCGGGTCGGGGCGGTCACGGCGCTGGATGAGCGCCTCGAGTACCTCGGACCCCGCGGTTTCGGCGAGCCGGGCCAGTTCGGCCATACTCGCATCCGCGCTCGCGGCGCTGCCCTCGGTCCAGACCCCGACCAGTACCACGCGTTCCAAGCGCAGCTGCCGGTACTCGACCTCGGTGATATCGGTGAGTTCGGTGGACAGACCGGCAATACGCCGTAGCGCGCTGCGATCCTCCAGCTGGAGTTCACCGGTGGTGGGATCGGCTGTCCAGCCGTCCCGGCGACCGGGCGCGGCGTCACCGCCGTCGCGCCCCGCGCCGCTGATATCGGCAGCGTCCCCGGAATCGTCCGGATCGTATCCGGCGGATTCCGCGTCGAACGCTGTATGGGACCATTCGCCGGTCCCGGACGTGTCAGTGCTTCTCATACACCTTCCATGCTGCCACCATGCGCTGGTCGGCGCATTCGAATTTCCCGGTGGGGGGCTTACTGCGCATCCCACCAGTCCGCGGCCAGCTCGCCGCTCGCCACCAGTTCCGACGGGCCGCGCAACCACGCCGCCCCCTCGCGCACACCTACCCGGACCTGTCCGCCGGGGACCCGGACGGTGACCTCGCCACCGTCCGCGGCCAGATCGAAACCGTCCGCTGCCAGCGCCGCGGCTGCCGCCGCGACCGTGCCGGTACCGCAGGACCGGGTCTCGCCGACGCCCCGCTCGTATACCCGCATATCGACACCGCCACCGGTGTCGAGCCCGGTGAGGATCTCGATATTGACTCCCCGCGGGAACATATCCGGGTCGTATCCGGGGGGCGCCGTGAGATCCAGTTCGGCCAGTGATTCGGCCGTCAGTGAGCTGTCGACGCAGGCGAGATGCGGATTACCGACATCCACACCCAGTCCCCCGTAACCCCAACCGGCCAGCGTGGCCGTCGATTTCCCGAGAACCCGCAGCGCGCCCATATCCACCGTCACCTCGCCGTGCACCGCACCGGCGCTGTGCACGACGACCGGGCGTGCGCCCGCCCGGCTGCCCACCACGAAACGCTCTCCCTCGGCCAGCCCACGCCACACGAGGTAGTGCGCGAAAACACGCACCCCGTTACCGCACATCTCGGCCACCGAACCGTCGGCGTTGCGGTAATCCATGAACCAATCGTCCGGGCCCACCCCTGCGGGAAGTTCCGCCAGCACACCGGCCACGTGCAACCGGCCGGCGGGCGCGACCCGCAGCACACCGTCGGCGCCGAGCCCACGGCGCCGGTCACACAGCGCGGCCACCCGGGCCGGGGTGAGGTCCAGCCGCACCAGCTGGTCGGGCAGCACCACGAAATCGTTCTGGGTGCCGTGCCCCTTGGTGAATTCGACGGCTTCCCCGTTGCGGGTGCTCACGTCTTCGCCTCCGTGCACGTCGGTTGGTTCTCCTCGATTCTCATGTGGCAAACGTCCGGCGCTGCCGGGAAATTTCGTACAACGCCACCGCCGCGGCCGACGGCGCACCCAGCGAACTGGCGGTGCCGCCCATCGGAATGTTGACCGTATCGTCGCAGGCCGCCGCCCAGGCGGCGCTCATACCGCTGGTCTCGTTGCCGAGCACCAGGATCGTGGCATCGATCAGATCCTGATCGAAGACGGCGCGGTCGCCGCGCTCGTCGGTACCCACGATCCGCGTGAGTATCCCCCGCTCGACCTGCCGGTCCCGGAATGCGAGCACATCGGCCGGGCCCGCCACCCGGAAAACCGGCATCGAGAACAGTGAACCGGTGGACGCGCGGACGCACCGCGGGTCGTACTGGTCGGCGCCGTGCCCGCTGACCACCACTGCCGAGGCACCGAACGCATCGGCGGACCGGATGAGAGTGCCCAGGTTCCCCGGCGAGTTCGGCCGATCGAACACGACGACAACCGGAGCTTCACCCGGCTCGCCTGCCTCGTAGCCGGCCAGGTCGGCAGGGACCTGTTCGGCGACCGCGACCAGTTCGGGCGCGCCTGCGCTCTTCTCCCCCAATTCCGCCATCAGCTCCGGCGCCAGCCCGACTGCCGGTACCGGACTGCTGTCGAGAACGTCGCGCGCCCACGTGGACAGTCGGGGATCGTCGCCCAGCCGGTACAGCAGGGTTTCCAGCGGCCAGTCGCAGGCCAGCGCCTGCGTGATCGGCCGGACCCCGTGCACCAGGAACCGGCCGTCCCGGTTCCGGGTGGTCCGGTTGTCCAGATACGCCGTCCACACCTGGACGGCGGCATTGCGGCTGTGTATCTGCCGGGTCACGGCCGGGTCGACTCCTTCGTTGTGGGTTCCTCCGCCGGGGATGCCGAGGGATCGCGCAGCCCTGGCTCGTTCGAGTCGGGAATCCGTGCCGCGGACGCGGTACTGCCGTGCGCGCCGGACACCGTGGCGGGGCGCGCATCGGCGACCGCGCCGCAGCGGGTGGCGCGGCGCGCTGTATCCGGACTCGCAGAGTCGTCCAGCAGCGAGAGCGCGATCTCGGTGGCGGCCGGGTTCGCCGCATCTACCCAGCACACCCGGTGGTCCCGGCGGAACCAGGAGCGCTGCCGCCGGACATAGCGGCGAGTACCGATGAAGGTGCGTTCCCGGGCCATGTCCAGGTCGTACTCCTGATCCAGGAAGGCGAGCACCTGGGCGTACCCGATCGCACGGCGCGCGGTCTGCCCCTCCCGCAGACCGCGGCCGATCAGCCCACGCACCTCGTCGACCAGGCCGGTATCGAACATCGCCGCCGTGCGCCGGGCAATCCGCGCGTCCAGCTCGGTGGTATCGCGGTCCACGCCCAGGATCCGGGTGCCCCAGCGCGGTTCCCCGACCGCCGGCGCGGACGCCGCGAAGGGTTTACCGGTGAGTTCGACGACCTCCAGCGCGCGCACCATGCGGCGGCCGTCGGTGGGCAGAATAGTGGCCGCGGCGGCCGGATCCGCCTGCCGCAACGCGGCATGTACGGCGGCGACACCTCCCGTCGCCAGCAGTGCCTCCCATTTGGCCCGCACCTGCGGGTCGGTGGCCGGGAACTCCCACTGGTCCAGCAGGGCCTGCACATACATCATCGAACCGCCCACGATGATCGGCAGTCGCCCGCGCGCCATGATCGCTTCGATATCGGCCGAGGCCGCCGCCTGGTACGCGGCGACCGTCGCGGTTTCGGTCACCTCGAGCACGTCGAGCTGGTGATGCGGGATACCGCGGCGCTGATCCGGCGCAAGTTTGGCGGTCCCGATATCCATTCCCCGGTACAGCTGCATGGCGTCGATATTGACGATTTCACCGTCGAGCCGTTCGGCCAGCTCGAGCGCGAGATCCGATTTCCCGGTGGCGGTCGGGCCGACCACCGCGACCGGAGGCACCGTCTCGTTCACCGGCCCGCCCCGCCCGGTCGCCACAGCCCCGCGTAGTAGCCGACCCCGTAAGGCGCGCCCCGGTACCGCTCGGCAGCCACCGGCGGTTCGGCGTCACCGGCGAACAGCCCGGCCAGCGCCTGATAGGCGACCCGCCCGGACAGCATCAACTCGGCACACAGCGCAGGATCCAGGGCGAGCAGCGCGGCCCGGTCCCCTGCGGCCAGGGCCTGCTCCACACCGGTCTGCACAGCCTCCGCGCGGGGGTCGAAATAGCCGGGCGCGGTCGTCGACAGTGTCGCGGCGCCGTCCGCGACAACCAGGACGCCCCGCGGTTCGTCCACCGAATCGAGTTCGGCCCGCAATTTGGCGCCGGCCTCGGCACAACGCGCCGGCGAACTACCGGCTGCCAGCAACTGCGCCCGGACCAGCGCATCCGGCGCCACCGCACCGCGCAACCAGCCGGCGATGAGCACCGCCAGCGGCAGATCGGGATCCGGCCCGGATACCTCGGGCGGCCCACCCAGCGATACCGTCACCTCCGGGCCGAAGCCCCGGAAAGTGCCCACGGCGCCGGAGTCGTAGACCTGATCGGCGGCGCCGGCTCCCAGCACCGTCCACTGCGACGCTACCCCGGCCAGCTCCCGCCCGATGGCGAGAACGGCAGCCCGCAACGCCGCCACGGCGGGTTCCCCCGGGGTCACCGGGGCCGCCGTACCGGCAGGCGCCGCGCCGCCGCACAGTTCGGGAACCAGAACCGGCGGCGAGGGGATGAGAGCCGCAAGACAGAACACGACGTCAACCGTAGCCCGTGCCCGTACAGCCGGGCTGCGCTCGGTCACTCCGGCGCGACCGCGGCCGGGGGGACGGGTATGAGTGTCTCTCCCGGAAACCCGGTGGTAATTGCTAGGGTGCGAGGTATCCGGAAGCGGTACCGGTCGGTCCGGATCCGCAGGTCGGGCCGTATGCGCCGGTTCGGCGCAGCGGCGGCCCGGAGCGCGAACACCAGGCGGACGGCCGACCGGCATCACGCCCGTGCGGGCCGTACCGAGCGGCGGATGTGGCCAGATCGAGCGGGCGTAGCCAGAATGAGCAGAGCATAGCCATAATGCGCAGCGCGTAAACCAGGCAGCCGTGACGCGCGGCAGGGACGA
This sequence comes from Nocardia carnea, assembly GCF_029868325.1. Lineage (GTDB taxonomy): Bacteria > Actinomycetota > Actinomycetes > Mycobacteriales > Mycobacteriaceae > Nocardia > Nocardia carnea_C. Next base: position 6,346 of record NZ_JARWNW010000219.1, on the reverse strand, counting down.
GGAGCAATGACCCACAGCAACGGAACCGCCAAACCCGGCCCCGGCACCGCCGGTCGCCCGTCGCCCGCTCCCAAGCCCGGTAACCGTCCCAAACCCGGCGAGCCGCACCCGTCGCCCGCGGCAATGAAACCGGCAGGTCCGGCCACCGAACATCCGCATCCGGTCGTGGTGCCCACCACCACGGACCCGAGTAGATGGGGCCGGGTGGACGAGGACGGCACCGCGTGGGTGAAGACGGCCGACGGGGAACGGATCGTCGGTTCCTGGCAGGCCGGTAACGCCGCCGACGGGCTCGCCCATTTCGGTCGCCGGTTCGACGATCTCGCCACCGAGGTCGCCCTGCTCGAGGCCCGCCTCGCCGCCGGCACCGACGCCCGCAAGACCAAGGCCGCCGCCCTGGCGCTGGCCGAAACCCTCCCCACGGCCGCCGTCATCGGCGATATCGAGGGGCTGGCGGCCCGCCTGCGCGCCATTGCCGAACACTCCGAGGAAGCGGCGGCGCACGCCAAGGAGGAAAAAGAACGCACCCGCCACGAGCACACCGAACGCAAAGAGGCGCTCGCCGCCGAGGCCGAGCAGATCGCCGCGGAATCCACCCAGTGGAAGGCCGCCGGTGACCGGCTGCGCGAAATCCTCGACGAATGGAAAACCATCCGCGGCGTCGACCGCAAGGTCGACGATGCGTTGTGGCGGCGGTATTCGAAGGCACGCGAGGCATTCAACCGGCGCCGCGGCGCCCATTTCGCCGAACTCGACCGGGAACGCGCCGCCGCCAAAACCCGCAAGGAAGAACTGTGCGTCCGCGCCGAGGAACTGTCCGGCTCCACCGATTGGCCGGCGACGGCCGCGGTGTTCCGGGAGCTTCTCGTCGAATGGAAGAACGCCGGCCGGGCTCCGCGGGAGGCCGACGAAGCGCTGTGGCGGCGTTTCAAGAGCGCCCAGGACGTATTCTTCGCCGCCCGCAATGCCGCGGCCTCCGAACGCGATGCCGAATTCGCCGATAACGCGACCGCGAAAGAAGAACTGCTCACCAGCTACGAACCGCTGATAGACCCCGACGCCGATCTCGAAGGCGCCCGGGCAGCACTGCGTGACCTGCAGGAACGCTGGGATGCTGTCGGTAAGGTGCCCCGCGAGCGGATGCACGACCTGGAAGGCCGGCTGCGGGCACTGGAGAAGCGGGTACGCCAGGCCGCCGACGCGCAGTGGCGCCGGACCGATCCGGAAGCGCTGGCCCGGGCCGCGCAGTTCCGCGAACGGGTGGCGCAGTTCGAAGAGCAGGCCGCGAAGGCCAGCGCCGCGGGTAAGACCCGCGATGCGGAGAAGGCACTCGAACAGGCCCGCCAGTGGCGCGAATGGGCCGAAGCCGCGGAGGGCGCGGTCAGCAACCTCTGAGTCGCGCCGGTGAGCGCCGGGCAGCGCCGGCGCTCACCCGCCGGTACGCCGCCTTACGCCGGGTTCAGTCGTCGCCGAGCCGACGGCGCCATTCGCGGTCCTCGTCGCGGGCCGCGGCGATACGCCGCTGCTCCTCCGCCGCGAGCTGCAGCGCGGTACGGCTCCATACGACCTTGACCCAGTGAAAGGTCAGCACCATGATCGCGAGCGTGCCCAGGATCAGACCGAACCCCGGTCCCGCACCCACGTAGTTGTTGATCCCCGGCGTCTGCCGATGCCAGATCGAGAACACACCGAACGCACTGCCGATCGCCGAACCGGCCACGGCCAGCCACGCGAGTGCCCAGCGCCGGGTCATCAGCGCCAGCAGCGAGAACCCGACCCCGAACACCAGCGCGAACCAGACGAAGATCCGCGACGGCAGCCCGATGTGCTCGAGGCTCACCACCTCCGAACCGAGCAGCACATCGAAACCGCGCGCCTCACCGGCATGCGGCAGCACCAGCGATACCAGCAGGACGAACACCGCGCCCGCTACCACCATGGCACGTACCCCGGGGTCGATCTCCCCGGCGATCCGGCGTTCCACCGCGTCCAGATCGTCGCGGTACTCCTCGAACTTCTCGGTCGTCTCGGCCGGGTTCACTACGTCCTCGTTTCCATCGGCTGATTCGTCGTCTCGCGCCGCCGGATCACCGGCCGGCGGCTGCACCGGGCCGGGAGCGCCGGATTCGTCCGCCCGCTCCCGATCGTCACCCGGCAGAGTCATACACCGCACCCGCTGGAGCATCCCGAGCCGACCGGTTCCGGCTCCGGCGCACCGATCCGCGGCAACCCCAGACCCACCCCGATGGGTGCGGTTTTGGGCGTGGTTCCGGCCTCGTGGGCATCCCCGGCACGGGTACGCCGATGCGTGCGCACACCACTGTCGGCGACGAGATGATGCGGTGCCGCACCCGTCACCGCCACAGTGACCACATCGCCCGGCCGGATCGGCTCGGCCGCACCGTCGGGCCGGAAATGCACCAGCCGCCCGTCGCGGGCGCGTCCGCTCATCCGGGCGGTCGCGGCATTCTTCTTCCCGGCACCGTCGGCCACCAGTAGCTCCACCTCGGTCCCGACGAGCTCGTGATTGGCTTCCAGGCAGATCCGGTCCTGCAGCGCGATCAGCCGCTCGTAGCGTTCCTGCACCACCTGTTTGGGCACCTGATCGGCCATCTCGGCCGCCGGAGTCCCCGGACGCGGCGAGTACTGGAAAGTGAAAGCGCTGGTGAACCGGGCCTTCCGCACGACCTCGAGGGTGTGCTGGAAATCTTCCTCGGTCTCCCCCGGGAAGCCGACGATGATATCGGTGGTGATCGCGGCATGCGGCATCGCCGCCCGCACCTTGTCGATGATGCCGAGGAAACGGGCCTGCCGGTACGAGCGCCGCATCGACTTCAACACCCGATCCGAACCCGATTGCAGCGGCATATGCAGCTGCGGGCACACATTCGGCGTCTCGGCCATCGCCTCGATCACATCGTCGGTGAACTCGGCCGGATGCGGCGAGGTGAACCGCACCCGTTCCAGCCCGTCGATACCCCCGCACGCCCGCAGCAGTTTCGCGAAGGCGCCACGGTCGCGAGGCTGATCGGGATCGGCGAACGAAGCTCCGTAGGAATTGACGTTCTGCCCGAGCAGCGTCACTTCGAGAACACCCTGGTCCACCAGCGCCTGCACTTCGGCCAGCACATCGCCGGGGCGCCGGTCGACCTCCTTACCCCGCAGCGACGGCACGATGCAGAACGTGCAGGTGTTGTTACAGCCGACGGAGATCGACACCCATCCCGCGTACGCCGACTCCCGTCGCGCCGGCAGCGTCGACGGAAACGCCTCCAGCGATTCCAGGATCTCCACCTCGGCGGCATCGTTGTGCCGGGCGCGTTCGAGCAGCACCGGCAGCGAACCGAGATTATGCGTGCCGAACACCACATCGACCCACGGCGCCTTGCGCAGCACCGTATCGCGATCCTTCTGGGCCAGACAGCCGCCGACGGCTATCTGCATACCCGGCCGCGACGCCTTGACCGGCGCGAGATGGCCGAGCGTGCCGTACAGCTTGTTATCGGCGTTCTCCCGCACCGCGCAGGTATTGAACACGACGAGATCGGCCGGCGCGCCGGGCGCGGCCCGTGTGTAGCCCGCATCCTCGAGCAGGCCGGACAAGCGTTCGGAATCGTGCACGTTCATCTGGCAACCGAAGGTGCGGACCTCGTAACTACGCGTTCCGGCCGGCTCGACCCTGGTAGGAAGCGTTACCTGTCCGATCGAATCCACCCGTCCAGGGTACGGGGTATCGTTTCGGCGCCGTCTCCGGCGTCGCGGGGCGGGGGAGCTGTCGAACCCCGCACTCGTCGGCTGCGCTCACCGCTGGGTCATGGTGGCGCTTCTGGGCGTGAGAATGGGTGGATGACCACGGGCTCGGAGCAGACCATCCTTGACCATGAGGCGCGTCATGGACCATCCGTTGACTACGGGACTCGGAGTCGACCATCCCTGAAAGGGTGGGGCTGTAATTCTGGAGGCGCTCCGCGCCTCGAGGGTGGGGCCCTTGGAGGCCCGGTTCTTCACTCCTCCGCTCCTCCGCTTCGCTCCCCCGCTCCAGAACCGGGCGGGCCCCACCCCGGGAAGGTGAACCACTGACTGAGGTGCGATACGGGGTAAGTGGAACTGTGCGGGCGAACACCTCGGCCGGCGCACCGAGCGGCCGAGGTGATATCGGGAGGCCGTGGCAGACACAGGACCACCCGGCCGAAACCGGGGCTGATACGGCTGGGCCCATGGAGCCTCTCGATCGGGGTGAAGAGGCGTCCGGGGTCCGGTGTGTCGTCGGCGATGCACCCTGGCCCCGGATCGGTCCCCATTATCGGGCACACTGGTCGGACGCGGGCCCCACCGGCGCCTCGCGCGGCAAATCGCCGACGAGCGAACGGATTACGGCGGATTGCGGTCCGGTTAAGACGGAATGTCGGCTCGGTGTGGCGGCCGGGTGTGTCGCCGAAAGGCACGCAAATCCGGAAATTCGGCTTAAGGTCATCTGCATGACCGACGCCACCGACGCCGACGCGCCAGGTGCGGCGGGCGATACCGCCACGCCGCCGATGATCTCTCTACGCGCTGTCGACAAGCACTTCGGCGCCCTGCACGTTCTGCGCGATATCAACCTCGAGGTGCCCCGCGGGCAAGTGGTGATCGTGCTCGGCCCCTCGGGTTCCGGAAAATCGACACTGTGCCGCACGATCAACCGGCTGGAACCGATCGACTCCGGTGAGATCCGGGTCGATGGTATCCCGCTGCCCGCGGAGGGCCGGGGCCTGGCCGCCCTGCGCGCCGATGTCGGCATGGTCTTCCAGTCCTTCAACCTGTTCGCGCACAAGACGATCGTCGAGAACGTCATGCTCGCGCCGATGAAAGTGCGCAAGGCCAAGAAGGAAGACGCCCGCGCGCGGGCAATGGAACTGCTGAAACGTGTCGGTATCGCCGACCAGGCGGACAAGTACCCGGCGCAGCTGTCCGGGGGCCAGCAGCAGCGGGTCGCGATCGCCCGCGCCCTGGCGATGAGCCCGAAGGTGATGCTGTTCGACGAACCCACCTCGGCCCTCGACCCGGAAATGGTCAACGAGGTTCTCGATGTGATGGTCTCGCTGGCCAAAGAGGGGATGACGATGCTGGTCGTCACCCACGAGATGGGATTCGCCCGCCGCGCCGGCGACCGCGTGCTGTTCATGGCCGACGGCCAGGTCGTGGAGGACACCGACCCGGAAACCTTCTTCAGTGCACCCGAGTCCGATCGCGCCAAGGACTTCCTGGGCAAGATACTCAGCCACTGACAGCCATGATGGCCGGCCCGGTTGCGCGCACAGCGTGGGGCCGGCGCGATCGGCGCGGCAGCACAGCACCATCGAAAAGATGAGGGAAGGAAAACCCGATGAGGATCAACCGAGCATTCCGCCTCGCGGTCGGAGCGGTCGCCGTGGCCGTGACCGCCGCCACCACCGCCGCCTGCGGTGGCGGCAGCGATAAGACCGCCCTGGAGAACGCCCAGGAGGGCGAGCTCACCATCGGCATCAAGTACGACCAGCCCGGTCTCGGCTTGCGCAACACCGACGGCACCTACAGCGGCTTCGACGTCGAAGTGGCCAAATACGTGGCCTCCAAACTCGGTGTCCAGCCGGATGCCATCACCTTCAAGGAAGCACCGTCCGCGCAGCGCGAAACGCTGATCGAGAACGGCCAGGTCGATTTCGTGGTCGCCACCTATTCGATCACCGACGCCCGTAAGGAGAAGGTCGATTTCGCTGGCCCCTACTACGTGGCCGGGCAGAGCCTGCTGGTGCGCGCGGACAACAACGAGATCACCGGCCCGGAGAGTATCGCCGGAAAGACCGTGTGCTCGGTGACCGGTTCCACTCCGGCGCAGAACATCCAGAAGAAGTTCCCCGATACCCAGCTGCAGACCTACGACACCTACTCGCTGTGCCTGGAAGGCCTGAACAGCGGCGCGGTGGCGGCGATGACCACCGATGACATCATCCTGGCCGGTTACGCCTCGCAGGCGCCCGGCAAGTACAAGGTCGTGGGCGAGAAGTTCACCACCGAGAACTACGGGATCGGTGTGAAGAAGGGTGATCAGGAAACCCGCGACAAGATCAACGACGCGATCGAGGAAATGATCAGCTCGGGCGCCTGGGATGCCGCATTCCAGGAGTCGGTCGGCAAGGCCGCCAGCTACGAAACCCCGGAGGCACCGCAGGTGGACCGGTACTGATCACTGTATCGGGGGGGGGGGGCGGGGGCGGCCCGGCCCCCCCGGGCCCGGCCCGGCCGCCGCGCGGGGGGGGGCCCCCCCCCGGGTGGGTGTGTGGTAGGGTTTAGGCACCCCCCCGCGCGGCGCCGTGTGGGTGAGCCT
>NZ_JARWNW010000218.1 GCF_029868325.1 Nocardia carnea | reverse complement strand
GTCGTTGCGGCGGCGGGGGCGTTACCGGGAGGCGGGTCGAAACGCGAATCCGGCGGAATGCCCTGGCTTTCCAGTTCGGGGTCGCGGGGGCGTGGGAATTATCCTACCCCTCCCCGGCCCCCCAACCCGCGGCGCCGGAGGCGCCGCAAATATCATCGCGTGGATGACCGGCCGCATCGCCATCGATGACACCGCCCCGTATATCCCCGGAGGGTATCCGGCGAAGGCGGTGGTCGGGGAAGTGTTCCCGGTGCGGGCCGTCGTATGGCGCGACGGCCACGGCGCCGTCGGCGCGAGCCTGGCGGTCCGCGCACCGGGGTCGACGCGGTCCGTCCGGGTCTCGATGACTCCCGACTACGAACCCGACGTGTTCAACGGCATCTTCACCCCCGACCGGCCCGGCCTGTGGCATTACCGGGTGGAGGGCTGGGCCGATTCGATCGCGACCTGGCGGTCCGCGGTCGAGGCGAAACTGGCGGTCGGGCAGAGCGCACCCGATCTTGCCAATGATCTGGAGATCGGGGCGCGCCTGTTCGACCGGGCGGCGCAGGCGTTCGGTAAGAAGCAGTTCGAGCGGTTGCGTGCGGTGGCGGCGGCGCTGCGCGGCACCGAACCGCTGCCCGCCCGGGTCGCGCCTGCATTCACCGATGAGGTTGCGGAGATCCTGCGCGCGAATCCGTTGCGGGATCTGGTGACGCGCGGACCGCAGTTCTCGGTGCTGGTGGAACGGCCGTGCGCACTCACCGGCTCCTGGTACGAATTCTTTCCCCGTTCGACCGGCGGCCGCGATTCCGGCGGCAACCCCGTGCACGGTACCTTCGCCACCGCGACCGCCGAGCTGCCCCGCATCGCCGCAATGGGGTTCGATGTGGTCTACCTGCCGCCGATCCATCCGATCGGCCGGGTGAACCGCAAGGGCCGCAACAACGCCCTCACCGCCGGTCCTGGCGATGTGGGGTCCCCGTGGGCGATCGGCGCGGCCGAGGGCGGCCACGATGCCTTCCACCCGCAGCTCGGTACCGAAGCCGATTTCGCCGCGTTCGTCCGCGCCGCCGCCGGCCTGAAGCTCGAGGTGGCCCTGGATCTGGCGTTGCAGTGCGCACCCGACCACCCGTGGGTCACCGCACACCCCGAATGGTTCACGACCCTGCCGGACGGCACGATCGCCTATGCCGAGAACCCGCCGAAGAAGTACCAGGACATCTATCCGCTCGATTTCGACAACGACCCCGACGGCCTGTACGCCGAGATCCTGCGGGTGGTGCGGTATTGGATCGGACTGGGCGTGAAGATCTTCCGGGTCGACAACCCGCACACCAAACCGGCGGATTTCTGGGAATGGCTGATCGCCGCGATCCGCCGCACCGACCCGGATGTGGTGCTGTTGTCGGAGGCCTTCACCTATCCGGCCCGCCTGTACGGTTTGGCCCGGCGCGGTTTCAGCCAGTCCTACACCTATTTCACCTGGCGCACCCATAAACACGAGCTGACCGAGTTCGGCCGCGAACTCGCCGCGAAAGCCGACGAGGCGCGACCCAACCTGTTCGTCAACACCCCGGATATCCTGCACGAAAGCCTGCAGCACGGTGGCCCGGGGATGTTCGCCATCCGCGCCGTCCTCGCCGCCACCCTCGCGCCGAGCTGGGGCGTCTACAGCGGCTTCGAGCTCTACGAACACCAACCCGTGCGACCGGGCAGCGAGGAATACCTGGATTCGGAGAAGTACGAGCTGCGCCCCCGCCCCTTCGCCGACGCCCGGGCCCGCGGCGAATCCCTGGAACCGTGGCTGACCCGGCTCAACGAGATCCGCCGCCGCCACCCGGCGCTGCGACAGCTGCGCTGCCTGCATTTCCACCACATCGACAACGACAATCTGCTGGCGTATTCGAAGATCGACCCGGCGACCGGCGATGCCGTCCTGGTGGTGGTGAACCTGAACCCGTTCACGGCCGAACAGGGCATGCTCTCCCTGGATCTGCCCGCCATCGGCCGCGAATGGCACGACCATCCGGTGGTGCACGACGAGATCAGTGGCGAGGAGTACCACTGGGCGCAGACCAACTACATCCGGTTGGACCCGGCCCGCGCGGTCGCCCACGTCATCGCCCTGCCGCCCGTGCCGCATCATGCCCGCGCCGGCCTCGCCTACCGGCAGACGCTGCGGTGAACCGGCGCGATCTGCTCCTGCTGGCCGCGGGGAGCCATCCCGATCCGCATACTGTGCTCGGCGCCCACCCGGCGCCGGACGGCACGATCGTGCGGGTGCTGCGGCCGGAAGCGGAATCGGTGTCGATCCGGGTCGGCGGCGCCGACCATCGGCTGGCTGCGCTGGGCCACGGGGTCTTCGGCGGCACCCTGCCCTACCCGGAGCTACTGGACTACCGGGTCGTCACCGTCTACCCGCACCACCCGACCACGGTGCTGGCCGACGGCTACCGCCACCTACCGACCCTCGGCGACCTCGATCTGCATCTGATCGGTGAAGGCCGCCATCAGCGGTTGTGGGAGGTACTCGGTGCGCATCCCCGCCGCTATCCGGGCCTCGACGGCGAGGTCACCGGGGTGTCGTTCGCGGTGTGGGCCCCCAATGCCCGCGGTGTCACCGTTTTCGGCGATTTCGACCACTGGCAGGGCGGTACCTGGCCGATGCGTGCCCTCGGCAGTTCGGGTGTGTGGGAGGTTTTCGTCCCGGGGGCCGCGCCCGGTGATCGCTACAAGTACCGCGTGCACGGTGCCGACGGCCGCGTCGCCGATCATGCCGACCCCCTCGCGTTCGCCACCGAACTCCCCCCGGCCACGGCGTCCGTCGTCACGGCGACACAGCACAACTGGACCGATCAGCGCTGGCTCACCGACAGAGCCCACACCGATCCGGCGCGCGCGCCGCTGAGCGTGTTCGAACTGCATCTCGCCTCGTGGCGGCCGGGTCTGGGCTACCGCGAACTCGCCGAACAACTCAGCGAATACGTACGCGGCCTCGGCTTCACCCATGTGGAACTACTGCCCATGGCCGAGCATCCTTTCGGCGGCTCGTGGGGTTATCAGGTCACCTCCTACTACGCCCCCACCGCACGGTTCGGCAGCCCGGACGATTTCCGCGCCTTCGTCGACCGTATGCATGCCGACGGGATCGGCGTCATCCTCGACTGGGTGCCCGGGCATTTCCCCCGCGACGCCTGGGCCTTGGCCCGGTTCGACGGCACCCCGCTCTACGAACACCCCGACCCCCACCGCGGCGAACAACCCGCCTGGGGCACCTACGTTTTCGACTACGGCCGCCCCGAGGTCCGCAACTTCCTGGTCGCCAACGCCCGCTTCTGGATCGAGGAATTCCATATCGACGGGCTGCGGGTCGACGCGGTCGCCGCCATGCTCTACCTGGACTACGGGCGCCCCGACGGCGGGTGGGTGCCGAATATCCACGGCGGCCGGGAGAACCTCGAGGCGGTCGACTTCCTCGCCGAACTGAACGAGAGCCTGCACGGCTCGTATCCGGGTGTGCTGACGATCGCCGAGGAATCCACCACCTGGCCCGGTGTCACCCGGGCGACCGAGGTCGGTGGCCTGGGGTTCACCATGAAATGGAATATGGGCTGGATGCACGACACGCTCGGCTATCTGAGCCGCGACCCCGTGCACCGCACCTGGCACCACAACGAGATCACCTTCTCGCTGATGTACGCGTGGAGCGAGAACTACGTACTGCCCATCAGTCACGACGAGGTCGTGCACGGCAAAGGCACCCTGTGGACCCGGATGCCCGGCGACGAGTTCGCCAAGGCCGGCGGCGTCCGCGCGCTACTGGCCTATATGTGGGCCCATCCCGGTAAACAACTGCTGTTCATGGGTCAGGAGTTCGGCCACTACCGCGAATGGTGGCACGACCACAGCCTCGACTGGCACGAACTGGACAACCCGCTGCACCGCGGTATTCAGCTCCTGGTCGCCGACCTCAACCGCGGCTACCGCGAACACCCGGCCCTGTGGAGCCAGGACACCACCCCCGGCGGCCATTCCTGGATCAGCAGCGACGACCGCGACGCCAATATGCTGGCGTTCCTGCGGCACGCCGCCGACGGCGGCGTCGTCGCCTGCGTCTGCAACTTCTCCGGCAACACCTACACCGATTACCGAATCGGGCTACCGCTGCCCGGCGACTGGCTGGAAATCCTGAACACCGATGCCCTCGAGTACGGCGGAACCGGCGCCGGCAACCTCGGGGTCGTCCACGCCGAACCCATCCCCCTGCACGACCGCCCCGCATCCGCCGGGCTCACCGTAGGTCCACTCAGCGTCATCTGGCTGGTCCCCCAGCGCTGACCGGATCACGCCGTGCACTGCGGGCTGTCCGCGCCGAATATCCGGACCGCCCGAAACCCGGCGGACCGGATCGCCGAACTCGATTGCCAGGGCGCATGCGCGGGAGGCATGGCCGATGGCGACTACACCGAGCTGATGCCCGGTACCGGCCGACGTCAGTAGAGAGCAGTCGCCAGCTTGCGACGGGCTGCGACCACGAAAGGCTCCGACTGGTCGAACAGCTCGAAAAGCTCCACCAACCGGGTGCGTACCGTGGCCCGCTCATCGCCCGAGGTTCGTTTGATCAGGCCGATCAGCCGGTCGAATGCGGCTTCGGGCTGCTGCTGGAACATCTCCACATCGGCGGCGTCCAGTGCGGCCGCCACATTGCCCGGATCCGCGTCCGCGGTCGCGATCGCCGTCTCCGGCAGCTGCTGGGCCCGCCCGAGGAATTTCACCTGGCGCAGCGCGGCCTTGGCCTCGGCGTTGGCCGGTTCCTGGGACAGGATCGATTCGTAGGCCGATTCCGCACCCGCGAAATCGCCCTGTTCCAGTAGGGCTTCGGCGGCGGCGAATCGAGGGTCGGCGGGCGGCTCCGACGGCTCACTGTTCGGATCACCTTCGAGCTTGCCCTCCACCGCCTGGACGACGGCGGCGAGCCACTGCCGGACCTGATCCTCGGGCTGACCACCCTGGAAATCGGCGAGCGGCTGGCCACCCGCGACGGCGACCACCGTGGGAATGCCCTGGACACCGAAGGCCTGCGCGATCCGCATATTGCTCTCGGCCTCGACGGCGGCCAGATCCCAGGTGCCGTTCGCCTCGCCCAGGAGCCGCTCCAGCAGCTGCACCAATTCGATGCTGCCGGGGCTGCGCTGCGAATACAGCACCACGACAACCGGCACCTGCATGGAGCGGCGCAGAACCTTGGTCTCGAAATCCGCCTCGGTGACCGTATGGTCACCGGCCGCAGCCGCCGCGCCCGCGGGCGGCTGTTTCAGGGCGGACAGATCCACCGCCCCGGACATGGCGGCGGCAACGGCTGGTGAAGGACGGCGTGGTGCTGGTCGAGTCACAGGTTCCAGTCTGTCACGACGAGGCGGCGAGAGTCTTCGGGGACTCGGTGCCGGCCGCACCCTGCCGGTCGAACTTGCCGGTACGCACGGCCCACACCTCGAACAACACGGTGAAGAACGGCGGGATACTGGACAGCAGCGCCAGCACGGTGGTCTTCCAGTTCCATTCGAACTCGCGCGCGGTCACGAGCGCGATCAGGACGAACAGGACGAAAACGCCACCGTGCACCGGGCCGAAGATCTTCACGCCGATCTCGTTGCCCTCTTCCGGAAGGTATTTGAACGCCATTCCGGTCAACAGGCCCAGCCAGGACAGCGCCTCGAGCACGGCGAAGAAACGGAACCTGCCGGCAGTGGTGCGCAGACCAAGAAAGTTCATGCGCACCATTGTGCCCTAGCCACTACGCCGTGTCGTAGTCGAACCGGTCACACCGGTCATACCGGACGTCATACCCGGACGATCAGCGCATCCCCCTGGCCACCGCCACCGCACAGCGCCGCCGCGCCGACCCCGCCGCCGCGCCGCTTCAGTTCCAGCGCCAGATGCAGCACGATCCGCGCACCCGACATTCCGAGCGGATGCCCGATGGCGATGGCGCCGCCGTTCACATTGACCTTCGCCGGATCGATCCCCAGCTTGCGGGTGGAGGCGATACCCACCGCCGCGAACGCTTCGTTGATCTCCACCAGATCCAGGTCGGCCGGGTCGATCCCCTCTTTGGCACACGCCTTGGCGATGGCGTTGGCCGGCTGGTCCTGCAGCGTCGAATCCGGGCCGGCCACCATCCCGGCGGCACCGATCTCGGCGATCCAGCTCAACCCGAGTTCCTGCGCCTTGGTCTTGCTCATCACCACGACCGCCGCCGCGCCGTCGGAGATCTGCGACGCCGAACCCGCGGTGATGGTGCCGTTCTTACTGAACGAGGGCCGCAACTTCGACAGCGATTCCGCGGTCGTATCGGCGCGGATACCTTCATCCTGCCGGAACTGCACCGGGTCGCCCTTACGCTGCGGCACCTCGACAGGCACCACTTCGTCGTCGAACACCCCGTTCTTCCACGCGGCGGCCGCCCGCTGATGCGAGGCCGCGGCGAAGGCATCCTGATCGGCGCGGGTCACCGGGTCGGTCTCGTTGCGCTGCTCGGTGAGGGCGCCCATCGCCTGATCGGTGAAAATATCGTGCAGGCCGTCGTAGGCCATATGGTCGCGCAGCGTCACATCGCCGTACTTGAACCCCTCGCGGCTCTTCTCGAGCATATGCGGAGCGCGGCTCATCGATTCCTGGCCACCGGCGACCACGATCTCGTGCTCCCCCGCCCGGATCAGCTGGTCCGCCAGCGCGATGGCGTTGATACCGGACAGGCACACCTTGTTCAGGGTGAGTGCCGGAACATCCATCGGAATACCGCCGGCGACCGCGGCCTGCCGCGCCGGAATCTGCCCCGCGCCCGCGGTGAGCACCTGCCCCATGATCACGTAGTCGACCTGGTCGCCACGGACGCCCGCCTTCTCCAGGGCACCGGCGATCGCGACACCACCGAGTGCGGAGCCGCTGAAATCCTTCAGGCCACCCAGCAGCCGGCCGACCGGGGTACGCGCACCGGCAACGATCACGGAGTTGGTCACGACAAGCCTCCTGTATCTATGGCGCCGCCTCCGGCGGCACGGGCCGGGGCCCTATTGACCCCTGGAGACGTCCAGGCCTACCGGACGCGCTACCCGGGAGTAACGCATCGTGCGGACGCTTCCACGGTAACCCGCCGACCCCGGCCTCCGGCCCACAGGGCTGTGCAGATCACCTGCCAAGACATGAAGGCAGTCGCCATCACTTGCCGGTTTCCGGGTGGGTAGACACCGGCGGCACACCGGAACGCGCTACGTTCGAAGAGTGAGCACCGCTACCCCGTCATCAGAGTTCATCCCCGCCGACTACGTCGTCGCAGTCGATCACGTCGGCATCGCCGTACCCGATCTGGACACGGCCGTGGCTTGGTACGCCGAGAACCTCGGCCTGGTCGAAACCCACCGCGAGGTCAACGACGAACAGGGCGTCCAGGAAGCGATGCTGTCCGCTCCCGCCGCCGAGGACGATGCGACTGCCCTGCAGTTGCTGGCACCACTGGACGCGACCTCCACCATCGCGAAATTCATCGACCGCAGCGGACCGGGCCTGCAGCAGTTGGCTTTCCGGGTCACCGATATCGACGCCGTTTCCGCATATCTACGCGATCGCGGCGTGCGTTTGCTGTACGAGGCGCCGCGCCGTGGCACCGCCGATTCCCGCATCAATTTCGTCCACCCGAAGGATGCTGGCGGTGTGCTGGTCGAGTTGGTCGAGCCGGACCCGAATGTTACGCACTAGTATCGTAATCGGACCGTTAGGCGTACCTCCGATAACATTCCCGGTCGGCTCACCATGGGCCGGTCTCAGGCTGTAGTTTGTTGGCCATGTCGTCACCCGAGTCCGATCGCAATCGCTTCGTTGCGCTGCCCTTCACCGTCGTGCGCAAGGGTTATGCGCAAGACGAGGTACGTAACTATTTCGACCGTTTCGATGCCGAGTTGCGGGTCACCGCCACCGACCGCGATGCCGCTGCCGCCCAGGCCCGCAACCTCGCCAGTCAGCTGGAGGATGCCCGCGACGAAATCGACGAGCTCCGTAAGGAAGTCGACCGGCTGTCCGTCCCGCCGACCACCGCGGAAGGGATGAGCGATCGCATCTCCCGGATGCTGCGATTGGCTTCCGACGAAGCCTCCGAGGTCCGCGCGCTGGCACAGGCCGAGGCCGCGGAGATGGTTTCCATCGCCGAGCAGCAGGCCGCGGAGATGCGCGGTAAGTACGAATCGCTGCTCGCCGAAACCAAAGAAAAGCGCGAAGCCCTCGAAATCGAGTACGAGCAGACCCTCGCGAACGCACGTACCGAATCCTCGAAGATCATCGAAGCCGCCCAGGCCGAGGCCGAGCGCCTGGCCAAGGAGTCCGAGGCCAAGCGCAAGGCCACGCAGCAGGACTTCGAGGTCACCATGGCCGAGCGTCGCACCAAGCTGACCCGCGCCATGGAGGAGCTGGAGGCCACCAGCCGCGCCGAGGCCGCCCAGCGAATCAAGGACGCCACCGACGAGGCCAACCGCCTCATCACCTCCGCCACCCAGACCTCCGAGCGCAAGATCGCGCACGCCAAGGAACTGGCCGAGGAGATGCGCGTCCTGCGTGGCCGCGTGCTGGCCCAGCTGCTCGGTATCCGCGGCCAGCTCGATTCGGTGCCCGCCATGCTGGCCGCGGTCAACCGGGAGAGCGAACTGCTCGACGGGGTCCCCGAACAGCCGCGTAAATCGATCGGCAGTGGGCAGAACAAGTCGGTATCCGGCCGTAACAATCAGAAGGCGATCCCCGAGGTGAACGCCGAAGACGAGTCGGAAGATATCGTCGACGAAGAACGCGAAAACGCCGACATCAGCAACTAGAGCTCCCTCAGAGCTGCTGTCGGAACGTGTACGGCGACACGACACATCACTCCGAAGGCCGCCCCCACGGGGGCGGCCTTCCTCATATCCGGCAACCGGCCGCCCCCGGGGGCCGGTAGTTGCGCGGAGTGGACTCGCCGATCCGGCGTCACCGTCGAGATGACACGAGAGCTGCGAGACCGGCTTCCCCTTCAGGAGTGACGTGGACGCTGCGCGGCACTGCGCCTCGGACGATCCAGCCGAGATCGAACAACCGAGTGGTGATCGCCGCGCCGAGTGGGCCCGCGAGGTGGTGAGCCTGTTCGCTCCAGTCGATGCTGCCCTCGGGGTCAGCAGGAGCGTTCGCTGTGATGGCCCTCTGCGCCCCAGTGGCCTTCCTCGTCGCCGAGCGGTGGGTGGCTCATCCGATGCTCAGCACTGCGATACAAGCACTAGGACCACCGTCGAGTGATCCCACGGGTTCGCCGGCCGTTCCAGCAGCCCCTATGCCAGTGCCGGCGGTCCGCCTCCCCACCGCCGGCCGGCCAGGCCACCACATGCGCGACCCCCGGCATGACCTCGTGATCGCAGCCCGGGCAGCGGTACCGTTTCACCGCTCGGGCGCCGGGCACCGTCCGCACCACGTACTCGTCGCCGTCGGGTCCGGCTTCGGTCCGGCGGTAGACATCGCCCAGCCCGGCGCCCAACCGTTGCGGCTGCGCTCCGTAACGCCCGCTGCGCGGTTTTCGTCGTGGCATGCCTTCCAGCTTAGAAGAGCCGGAATTCGTTGCTCTCGGTCCCGCGCAGGGCGTTGTAATCCAGGGTCAGGCAGCGGATCCCGCGGTCCTCGGCCAACGTTCGCGCCTGCGGTTTGATCTGCTGCGCCGCGAACACCCCCGCCACCGGCGACAGCAGCGGGTCCCGATTCAGCAGCTCCAGATAGCGGGTCAGCTGCTCCACTCCGTCGATTTCCCCGCGGCGTTTGATCTCCACTGCGACGGTCCGCCCGTCCGCGTCCCGGCACAGCAGATCCACCGGTCCGATGGCGGTCATGTACTCGCGACGAATAAGGCTGAACCCCGCGCCGAGGGTTTCCACATGCTCGGCCAGCAACTCCTGCAGATGCGCCTCGACCCCGTCCTTCACCAGGCCGGGATCAACCCCGAGCTCATGACTGGAATCGTGCTCGATCTCCTCGATCCCGATCCGCAGCTCCTCCCCCGCCTTGTTGCTCACCACCCACAGTTCCTTGAACTGCCCCGCCGCCGAGTCCGGCTCCCGCTCCTCCAGCCAGCACGGCGGACTCATCCAGTTCAACGGCTTATAGGAGCCCCCATCGGAATGCACCAGCACCGACCCATCCGCCTTCAACATCAACAGCCGGCGAGCCATCGGCAGATGAGCGGTCAACCGCCCCACATAGTCGACCTGGCAACGAGCAATCACGAGTCGCATCCGGCAGAGTCTAGGCCCTGTTCACCGAATCGCCCCGCGCGGCCGCCGACCGGTCCGGTCGTCTCACGATCGCCGCTGGACCAGCGAGCGGACCGTCGGCACACAGACCGTATCGGCACCGGCCGCCGCTGCCGGATACCCGCCCGGCCGACCTGCCGGTGCAGAATCAACGGCGAGGGCGACCGTTTCTCACGCCCGACAGCGGCAGGCATCGCGGAGGTAGGACCGGTGTGGATTTCTCGGCTGATCCGCGATGGGTCGGGGCGAATCGTCGACAGCACTCTCGAATTCGCCGCGGACCACAAGCGCCGGACCGGTGAACGGACCGGTGTCATCCGCCAGGGGGACCACCTCGGCCGAATCCATCGTCGGCATCCTGGAGCGGAAGATCTATGTAGACGACCGGGGAAGAATCGTTGTGGAGAATCGGATGATGGATCTGGACGAGGACGCTACCGGGCAGGGGTTCGCCACTGCGTTCAATTCCGCAATGGAAACCTACTATCGCAGGTCCGGTGTGGACCGGCCGGGTGACGGTTTTCGCGACCGACGACGGCGGGTATGTGTGGGCACGCGCCGGCGCCGATACCGACCGACATCACCGGACACAGCAGCCAGAGCGCTCTGCGGCAGTTGTTCATGAACGCGAGCCGATCGGACGGTCGTCGCCGAATGATGAGGTATCCCTGAACGCACTCTAGGGGCCCACGAATGTGGGCCCCTAGAGGGAATTATGTTCCGGCGGTGTCCTACTCTCCCACACCCTGTCGAGTGCAGTACCATCGGCGCTGGCAGGCTTAGCTTCCGGGTTCGGAATGGGACCGGGCGTTTCCCTGCCGCTATAACCGCCGTAACTCTATGAAACTATCCACA
>NZ_JARWNW010000217.1 GCF_029868325.1 Nocardia carnea | reverse complement strand
GAACACCACGACAGGGCCCAGCGCGATCCGGCGTTGGCGGATATCGGGACGGGGGTTGTCGCCGGTCCGCCCGGGGTCGGCCCCGCCCGGGGGGGGGCGTGCCCCGGGGGGGGGCCCCCCCCCCCGCCGCCACGCCCCGGCGCGGCGCCGCGGCCGCGCGGCCGGGGGCGCGGCCCGGTGGTCGCGCGCCCGCCGCCCTGCGGCCCGAACCCGGCCCCCGGGGCCGGGCCGGCGCGCCGGAACCCGCCGAACTCGTCCAGCGTGCCCGTGCCGGATTCGCGGCGACGGCGGTGACGGCCCTGCTCACCGCCGCGGTGGTGGCAGGCTTCCTGGCACTTGCCCATCTGCGTGCCCCTGAGCCGCCACCGGCCCCGGAACTGCCCGGAATTCCGGCCGTGGCGTTGCCTGCGGCGCCCGGTGGCGCGGCCGGTGTCCGGTAGGTCGTGCACCCGTCCGCGCGCCGTCCCGGGGTGAGAGAGAGCGCGGCACACCCCGTGCCGGTATCCTCGATGTGTTATGCAGATGAGCCGGTGCCTGGCGCCGGCCCTCCCGGTACCGGGCAGCCACCCGGTGCCAGCGCTCGCCGGACCCGCGACCGCCGCCGGTTCGGCCGCGAGCGTTCGCAGCGACGAAGGACCCCGGATGCACTGCCCGTACTGCCGACACCCCGACTCCCGGGTCGTCGACTCGCGACTGGCCGACGAGGGCGCCGCCATTCGCCGCAGACGCGCATGCCCGGAATGCGGTCGCCGCTTCACCACCGTGGAAACGGCGATTCTCTCCGTGGTCAAACGCAGCGGAGTCACCGAACCCTTCAGCCGCGAGAAGGTTATTCGCGGTGTGCGCCGTGCCTGTCAGGGACGCGAGGTCGACGACGACGCGCTCAATCTGCTGGCCCAGCAAGTCGAGGACGCCGTCCGGGCCAAGGGTTCGCCCGAGGTGCCGAGCCATGAGGTCGGGCTGGCGATACTCGGGCCGCTACGCGAACTGGACGAGGTGGCGTATCTGCGCTTCGCCTCGGTGTATCGATCGTTCACCTCGGCCGAGGATTTCGAACGCGAGATACGGGAGATACGCCGGGCGCGTGCGGCGGTCGCCGCGAACGACTGATCCGGTGCCGCCGGGCGGCCGGTCCGGTGCGCGCCGGTGACCGGCTCGGCTTCGACCGGCGCGCTCTCTCGTTCCCGTCAGCGCATCTGCCGCGCCACGGCTGTCCATCCAGGAGTGCGGTCCCACCGGTCCGGCCCGGCGGGATCTCCGCCGTATCGGCATTCGCCGGAGTCCCGTTCAGGCCTTCGGTCCCGTAGCGAAAAGCGTGGCGGCACAGTGGTCATGGTGGCCGCCGATGCCGGACCCGTTCGGCGATGGACAGAACTCGTGCGAGTCGACCGGTCCGTGGACCATGACCCCGGCCCGGCACCGCCCACCGCATGCCGTGGGCGCGGGAACCGGTCCCAGGTCGATCGATCGGCGATGTGCCGTGCGCATCGGCCGGGCGCCGACGGGTGAACGGTGTGTTCGTCGTCGTCTCGGCCGCGGCGGTGCTTGCCTCAGCGTCGGGCGGCGTCTGCTGCCTTCTGTATCCGTTTGACCGATACCGGATACGGCGTCCCCAGTTTTTGCGCGAACAGACTCACCCGTAGTTCCTGGAGCATCCACCAGACCTCGGTAACCGCGGGTGACCGGCGCCGCGATTCCGGTGAACCGGCGATCAGGCGATCGTAGACGGCGGCCGCAGCATCCAGTTCCGCCATGGCCCGGCGGTCGCGGTCGGCCGAACCGGGCAGCGCCTCGAGCCGGGCGGCGGCGCCCCGGAGGTAGCGGGGCAGTTCCCGCAACCGTGCCGGACCCCACTCCGAAACGAAACCGTCGAAAACCAGTTCCGTCAGCTGCTCTCGCACATCGTCGGCGATATCGGATTCCCGGACCCTCGGCAGGGCGGCCGAAACCTCGTGCGCCGCGGCGAGTACCGGGACCACCAGGCGGATCAGCCGGGCCACCACGTCGTTGAACTTCGGCCGGATCCCCGCCACGAGTCGGTCGAACCGCTCCGGGTCGCGGACGGGTCCGCCGGCGGCGGTGATGAGCTGATCGGCGGCCGCCGCGCGGCAATCCTCCACCAGGGCCTCGACCGACCCGTACGGATTCTGGCTCAGTACCAACCGGTCCGCCGGTGACAGGCCGGCGGTCACCGCCCGGGTGGATGTCGGGATCGCGGCCAGCACCAGTGCCCGCGTTCCGGCACGCATGGCCCGGGCCTGTTCGCCCGGTGTTTTGAGCACCCGGACCGCGACACCGCCCGTTTCCGGTACCAGCGCGGGATAGCCGGTGACCGGCTGACCGGCGACCTCCCGGCGCACCGTCGCGGGCAGGACGCCCAGCGATTCCGATGTCCACACCATGGCAGCGGCCCGTTCGGCTCCGGCCGTTGCCGCCGCCACCGATGCCGAAACCTGGTCGGACAGCCGGGTTCTGAGCTCGGCCAGGCTTTTGCTGGTATCCAGGACCCGGCCCTCGGTGTCGACGGCGGCGAAGGTCATGCGCAGATGGTCGGGGAGCGCGGCGGGGTTCAGATCGGCCGGGGCGATGGGGATACCCGCCAGCCGGGTGAGCTCGCGCGCCAATCCGGTGCGCAACGGTTCGGCGCGGGCAGTGAGCGCGGACAGCGCGGCGCCGGCGAAATCCGGGGCGGGCACCACCGTCCGCCGCAACTGCTTGGGCAGTGTCTTGATGAGCGCCGCGGCCAGCTCCGCCCGCATCCCGGGCACAAGCCAGTCGAAGCCGACCGCGCGGACATGGGCCAGCTGCGCGACCGGAATCCGCACCGTCACACCGTCGTCGGCCTGGCCCGGCTCGAACTGGTAGGTGAGCGGGAACGAGAGTTCGCCCTGACGCCAGGTGTCCGGGAAAGCGGCCGGGTCCAGTCGGTCGGCGCCCTCGTTGACCACGGCGTCGGTGGTGAAATCGAGTTGGTGCGGGTCGCTGCGCCGGGCGGCTTTCCACCACGTGTCGAAATGCCGGACCGACACGATATCGGCCGGTATCCGCTGATCGTAGAAATCGAACAGCACCTCGTCGTCGACGAGGATATCGCGGCGCCGGGCCCGGTGCTCCAGATCGGCGATATCGTCGAGCAGGGCGCGGTTGCGGTGGAAGAACTCGTGCCGGGTCTGCCATTCGCCCTGGACCAGGGCATGGCGCAGAAACAGCTCCCGGGTGGTTTCCGGGTCGATCCGGCCGTAATCGACGAGCCGCCCGGCGACCAGCGGAACCCCGTAGAGCGTTACGCGTTCGTAGGCGCGGGCGGTGCCGCGCCGCGACGACCAATGCGGTTCGGAATAGTGGCGTTTCACCAGATCCCCGGCGAGCCGTTCGGCCCACTCGGGTTCGATCCGGGCCGCCATCCGCCCCCACAGCCGGGAGGTTTCCACCAGTTCCGCCGCCATCACCCAGCGCGGCGGTTTCTTGGCCAGCCCGGAACCCGGGAAGATCATGAACTTGGCATTGCGCGCACCCAGGAACTCCCGGGATTCGGCCTCGCGGACACCGATATGCGACAGCATGCCCGACAGCAGCGCCTGATGGATCGACGTCGAATCCCAGGGATCGGTATCGGGTGTCATCTCGTCGAGCGGCCGCGGGCCGGTCGGAAGGGGATGACCGGTATCGCGGCCGCCCGCTGTGCGCTGCGGTTTCCTGGTGTGACGGCCCCGTCGCCGGGAATCGGTGGCCCGGTCGGAGTTTTCGGCCGAGCCGTTGTGCAGGGACCAGCCCATGCCCTTGGTGATGGTGCGCAACTGGCCGTGGAGATCCTGCCACTCCCGGATCCGCAGATAGTGCAGGAACTCCTCCCGGCACATCCGCCGGAACCGGTTCGCCGACAGCGTCTGTCGCTGACCGTTGAGGTACTCCCACAGCCGCAGATACGCCAGGAAATCCGAGTTCGGCACACTGAACCGGGCGTGTGCGGTATCGGCGGCCTGCTGCTGATCGGCCGGCCGTTCGCGGACATCCTGGATCGACAGCGCGGCCACGATCACCAGCACATCGGCCAGGCAGCCGGTGCGGTGCGCCTCGACGAGCATGCGTCCCATCCGGGGATCCACCGGCAGCCGGGCCATCTCCCGCCCGGTCGCGGTGAGTGTATGCCCCGATGCCTGGCCACCCGGACGTGTGTGGCGCCGACCCTGCCGGGAGGTCGTGGAGTCCGCTTCCGGGCCGGCGGACCCGGCCGGTTCCTCCGGTGCGGCGGGCTCGGCGGTGGACCGAATATCGGCGCCCGATCGGTCGGTGGAGCCCGAGCCGTCGCCGGCGCGCGGGTCCGGCGAGCCGGCCGTCCGCGGTTCCGCTGTCCGGCCGACCAGGGCGCCGAGTTCCTCGAGCAGTGCGACACCGTCGCGGACCGCCCTGCTGTCCGGCGCCTCGACGAACGGGAATCGTTCGATATCGCCGAGGCCGAGCGAAGTCATCTGCAGAATGACCGCGGCGAGATTGGTGCGCAGGATCTCCGGATCCGTGAACGCCGGGCGCGCGTCGAAATCGTCCTCGGAGTACAGGCGGATACAGATACCGTCGGCCACCCGGCCACAGCGACCCGACCGCTGCCGCGCCGAGGCCTGGGAAATCGGTTCGATCGGCAGCCGCTGCACCTTGGTCCGCATCGAGTACCGGGAGATCCGCGCGGTGCCGGGGTCGACGACGTAGCGGATCCCCGGAACGGTCAACGAGGTCTCGGCGACATTCGTCGCCAGCACCACCCGGCGCCCGGTATGCGGTGCGAAGACGCGATGCTGTTCGGCTGCCGACAGCCGCGCATACAGCGGCAGGATCTCGGTGCGGGGGAGTTTCAGATCGGTGAGGGCGTCGGCGGTATCACGGATCTCCCGTTCGCCGGACAGGAAGACCAGCACATCACCGTCGCCTTCGGCGAACAGTTCGACCACGGCATCGCAGATGGCATCGACCGGGTCGCGATCCACCGCCCGGTCCTCGTCGTCGTCGGTATCGGCCGCGACCGGCAGCGCCAGCGGACGGTACCGGACCTCGACGGGATACGACCGGCCCGACACCTCGACGATCGGTGCCGGATCACCCGCCTCGTCCGCGAAATGCCGCGCGAACAGCTCCGGGTCGATGGTGGCCGACGTGATGATGATCTTCAGATCCGGCCGGCGCGGCAGCAGCTGCTTCAGATAACCGAGCAGGAAGTCGATATTGAGGCTGCGCTCGTGGGCCTCGTCGATGATGATCGTGTCGTAGGCCCACAGCATGCGGTCGCGCTGGATCTCCGCCAGCAGGATTCCGTCGGTCATCAGTTTGACCAGGGTGTGCTCGGCCGCCTGATCGGTGAACCGCACCGTATAGCCGACCGCGTCACCCAGTTCGGTGTCCAGCTCCGTGGCGATCCGCTCCGCGACCGTACGGGCCGCCAGCCGGCGCGGCTGGGTATGCCCGATCGCGCCGCGGATACCCCGGCCCAGTTCGAGGCAGATCTTCGGGATCTGCGTGGTCTTACCGGACCCGGTCTCCCCGGCGACGACCACCACCTGGTTGGCGGCGATGGCGGCGGCGATATCGGCGCGCCGCGCCGTCACCGGGAGTTGCTCCGGATAGGTGATCGCGGGTAGCGCCGTGCGCCGGGCGGCGACGCGTTGTTCGGCGGCACCGATCTCGGATTCGATCCGGGTGAGGTCCCCGCCGCGTACCCGGTCGAGCTGTTTGCGCAGCCGGTGTTCGTCGCGGAGGGTGAGTGAGGCCAACCGGGTACGAAGCTCCCGGTGAGTGACGGCAGTCCTGGTCATTGCGACAACCAGCGTAACGAAACCCCGGGCGGCCACCGGCGGCGGTCGCGGCGGGGCGCCACGTGAACGACGGCCGGACGGGCTGCGCCACCGTGCGACGCACGTATCGGGGAACATCGGGCGGACGGCAGCCGAGCGGAGGTGCGACATGTCGGTCGGTTCCGTTCCGATGGAAGCCGTGCTCTGGCCGGGGATGTCGTGCGACCATGTCCGATGGTGCGTCCATCGCGAAAGGCTGTGCGGCATGGCTGAATTCGGACTCGACCAGATGGCGGTACGGATAGGTGCCGCGCTCGCCTTCACCGTCGCGGCCGCGGTGGTGCTGGCCCGGGTGACGCCGCGGGCGGGGCAGCGGGATCGCGTCGGCACGGGCTGCGGAAGCGCGGACAGTGACCACGAATCCGATGCGGCGCATCTCCTGATGTGCGCCGTGATGTCGGTCATGGTGCTGTTACCCGATCGGGTACACGCCCACGCTCTGCACGGTGTACTGCTCGCGATGACGCTGGTCTTCGGCCTGCTCGCGGTGGCCCGGATGGTGCGGACCCCCTCGCCCCGCCCGGGACAGGCGGGTGCGCTCGGTTATCACCTCCTCGCGGCCGGTGTGATGCTGGCGACCATGTCGGGTCATTCCGCCGGTGGGCACGGCGGCGGGCCGGGGGTTGTACCGGTAACCGCCCTCGCGCTGTTGTTCCTGGCCGATGCCGTCGCGGTGGCCATGGCTGCGCTACGTGGAGGTCGTCTCTGGTGGGCCGCACATCCCGCCGCGCCGGGAAGCGGATTGCCGCTCGGGGTACTACCGCACGTGATCATGGATCTCGGGATGGCCTACATGCTGGCCGCCACCGCGTTCCGGTGAGTAATCCCCGCGCTGTCCTCCTCGGCCGGTTGCGACCTGCCCGTGCAGCGTCCGGGCGCCGGCTCGCCGCTGCTCGATCGTGGCCAGGGCAGCGGCGACGGACTGCCGGATCCACCCGGGCGCCGTCGGCTGGAGCGGGCCGCGCACTCGGTGAACCGGTCCTGGGCCGGAGCCTGCCACCGGCGCCCGGCAAGGCAAAGCCGGCCGGCCACTTCCGCCGGCTACGGCCGAACCAGGCCCGATCGACGCGGCCGCCGGTAGTTCTGGGCGCGCAGGGATATGCGACGGGACGGGCGTGGCGGACGGCGAGTCAACTGCCGAGAATTCCGGCCCCACCGCTGTCGGACGCCGGCGCTCGGCCGCGCCGCACCGTCGAGATCCGGACCCGGCGCGGTGCCAGTGCGGTGCGCAGATGCTCGGCGACGGCTTCGGCGCTGTCGGCGGAGGTCCCGCAGGTGAAGACATCGACGAAGATGTCACCGGTCTCCGGATACGTATGCAGGGAAGCGTGTGATTCGGCCAGCAACGCCAGCACGGTGACCCCGTGCGGTTCGAACTGCTTGCTCACCATCTCGCAGATGGTGACGCCCGCGGTGGTCAGCGCCGCGTGCAGGGCCGCCCTGAGCCCATCCAGATCGTCGCACAGCGCACTGTCGACCCCGCCGAACTCGGCCAGCACATGCCGGCCGGTGAACTCCGCCGTCACGACCCCTCGACCTCGCTCATTCGTTCTCGGTGCTCACCCGGATACCACCGTGACCTCGTCGAACACCACATCACCCGCGGCATCGGATTCAGCCAGGTCCACGGTGGCGAGCACCGCCCAGCCGTGATCGCCGGCCGGGTCGTCGATGATCTGCCGTACCTGCCAGAAACCGGGGCGGGTCTCGATCCGGAACAGCTGCGGGCCGCGGGCGTCCGGGCCCGTGCCGATCGCGTCGTATTCGGCGAAATAGGGTTCGAGATCGGCCGCCCAGTCCGGGCCCGGGGACAGATCCGCCAGCTCGGCCCAGCGGCGGCGGGCCGCCAATTCGACCCGGCGGAACATCGCGTTGCGCACCATCACCTTGAAGGCGCGTTCGTTGGCCGTGATGGGGCGGACGGTTTCGGCGCCGAACGCGAGCTGTTCGGCATCGGTTTCGGCGCCGGCGCCCGTCAGCTGCTCCCATTCGTCGAGCAGGCTCGAATCCACCTGGCGTACGAGTTCACCCAGCCATTCGGTGAGATCGTCCAATTCCTCGGTCCGGGCCGCCTCCGGCACCGTGCGCCGTAGCGCCCGGTAGGCGTCGGCGAGATACCGCAGGACAACACCTTCCGACCGGGCCAGCTCGTAATAGGAGATCAGCTCGGTGAAGGTCATCGCCCGCTCGACCATATCGCGGACCACCGATTTCGGAGAAGGCGCGAACTCCGAGAGCCAGGGGTGACCGGCCCGGTAGGTCTCGTAGGCTGCCTCGATCAGTTCCACCAGCGGTTTCGGCCAGGTGATCTCCTCGAGCAGTTCCATCCGCTCGTCGTAGTCGATCCCTTCGGCCTTCATCTCGGCCACGGCCTCGCCGCGGGCCTTGTGCTGCTGGGCCATCAGCAGCTGGCGCGGATCCTCGAGCGTGGCCTCGACCAGCGACACCATATCCAGCGCATAACTCGGCGAACCCCGGTCGAGAAGTTCGAACGCCGCCAGGGCGAACGGCGACAGCGGCTGATCCAACGCGAAATCGCGCTGCAGATCCACGGTGAGACGGGCGTAACGGCCCTGCTCGTCCGGTTCCGGCAGCTGTTGCACCACCCCGGCGTCACGCAGTGCCCGATACAACCGCACGGCCCGCAGAATATGCCGCCGCTGCGCCGGCCGCGGCTCGTGATTGTCCTCCAGCAGATGGCGCATCGCCTCGAAACAGTTGCCCGGGCGCGCGATCACGTTCAGCAGCATGGCGTTGGTCACCGCGAACCGCGACACCATCGGTTCGGGCGCGGCGGCGACCAGGCGTTGGAAGGTTTCCTCGCTCCACGACACGAAACCCTCGGGCGGTTTGCGGCGCTGCACCTTACGCATCTTCTTCGGATCGTTACCCGCCTTCGCCAGTAGCCTGGCGTTCTCGACCTCGTGCTCGGGCGCCTGCACCACCACGGTGCCCATCGTGTCGTAACCGGCCCGCCCGGCGCGGCCGGCGATCTGGTGGAATTCACGGGCCTTGAGCCGCCGGGTCCGGACACCGTCGAATTTGGTGAGCCCGGTCAGCAATACCGTGCGGATGGGCACGTTGATGCCCACTCCCAGCGTGTCGGTACCGCAGACGACTTTCAGCAGTCCGTCCTGCGCGAGGCGTTCGACGAGCCGCCGGTACTTGGGCAGCATCCCCGCATGGTGCACGCCGATCCCGTGCCGGATCAGCCGTGACAGGGTCCGCCCGAAGCCGGAGGAGAACCGGAACTCGCCGAGCGCCTCGGCGATCGCATCCTTCTCGGCCCGGCTGGAGAAGTTGGCGCTGGTCAGCGCCTGCGCCCGCTCCAGCGCGGCGGCCTGGGTGAAGTGGACGACATAGACCGGCGCCTGATGGGTGGTCACCAGTTCGGTGAGGGTTTCGGTGATCGGTGTGCGGGCGTAGGAGAAGTTCAGCGGCACCGGGCGTTCGGTACCGGCCACCACCGCGGCACTACGGCCGGTGCGCCGTTCGAGGTCGGTCGCGAAGAAATCGACCTCGCCGAGCGTTGCGGACATCAGCAGGAACTGTGCATGCGGTAGCTCGAGCAGCGGTACCTGCCAGGCCCAGCCCCGGTCGGGGTCGGCGTAGAAGTGGAACTCGTCCATCACCACCTGGCCGATATCGGCGCTCGCGCCTTCGCGCAACGCGAGGTTGGCCAGGATTTCGGCGGTGGCGCAGATGATCGGTGCGGTCGGGTTGACCGCCGCATCGCCGGTCACCATGCCGACCCGTTCGGCGCCGAACACCTCGCACAGCGCGAAGAATTTCTCGCTCACCAGCGCTTTGATGGGGGCGGTGTAATACGTACGCCGGCTCCCCGCCAGGGCGAACAGGTGCGCGCCGACCGCGACCAGTGATTTCCCCGAACCGGTCGGGGTGGACAGGATGACATGGGAGCCGGAGGCCAGCTCCATCAGCGCCTCGTCCTGCGCCGGATACAGCGGTGTGCCCTGATCGGCTGCCCATATCGCGAACGACTCGTACAACGCGTCGGCGTCGGTTCCCGGTATCTCCAGCAGTTCGGTCAGATCCACCCGGGACACCCTACGTCGTGCCCGGTCCCGGTCACCGGCACGGTGGCCGCGTGCCGGTGATCGCGTCGCTCAGTTCTGCTCGTCGTCGGAGTAGCCACCCTGTTCGGCGAGGAAGCGTTCGAACTCGGCCCCCAGTTCCTCCCCGCTGGGCAGTTCGCCCTCACCGACCAGCAGACTGGACTGGCGTTCCTGGGCGGTGACGAAGGTGTCGTACTGGCGCTCCAGCGCCTGGACGACCGTCTCCACCTCGGCGTTGCCGGCGATATGTTCGTTGACCTGTTCGCGCACCCGCGCCGCCGCCTCCCCGAGGGCCGCCAGCGGGAATTGCAGACCGGAATTCTCGCCGAGATGTTCGAGCAGGGTCTGCGCGGCCTCCGGGTAGGACGTCTGCGCCAGATAGTGCGGAACGTGCACGGAGAAGCCCAGCGATTCGTGGCCGTGCTGGGCCATCCGGTACTCCAGCAGGGTGGAGGCGCTGGCCGGAACCTGCAGCTCACCGGGCCAGCGCTGATTGTCCGGGATGAGATCGCGGTTCGAGGAATGTGCCGTCACACCCAGCGGACGGGTATGCGGAATCGCCATCGGGATGGCGCTGAGACCGATACTGCGGCTCACTCCGAGCTGTTCGGCCAGCAGCCGCACCGCGGTGGTGAACTTCTCCCAGCGCAGGTCGGGTTCCATCCCGGCGAGGAGCAGGAACGGCGTGCCCGCGGTATCGCGTACGGCCCACAAATTCAGTTCGGGTTCGGCGTAGTCGGCGAAATGATCCGTTTTGAAGGTCATCAACGGTCGCCGCGACCGGTAGTCGAGCAGCTCGTCGACATCGAACGACGCGACCAGTTCGCTTTCCAGGCTTTCCCGCAGATGGGTCGTCGCGAGCCGGACGGCGTGCCCGGCGTCGGAGTAACCCTCGAGGCCGTGCACCAGAACCGGCCCGGAGCCGTCGTCGGAGGACAGCTGCGGAGCGGGGAACTCCAGTTCGTACATTCGCGACTCGTAGTCCATCGCGTACTCCTTCCTGCGCGATCCGTCGGCGGGCCGGTCGGGCAACTGCTGTGTCCGCTGCCGCGCCGCGAGCCGCGAATCACACTTCATTGTCCCCCATGACGATGAACGGCCACACGGGGCCGTGCATCGGCTCTCTGCGGTGACAACAGCGGCCGCCGCCGGTGAATTCCCGGCCTCGAGCGGCCTCGATGCCGGTAGGGGTGGTGCGCGGCCGGTGAACGAAGGGAGTGTGGCACAGCCCTCGCGCGTATGTACCCGCTTTCGATCCGGTGGTTTCCGGCGGCCGTATACCCGGCCGCCGGAAGGGTGAATCCATGCACAGCCCGAAGTTATCCACAGACTTAGCTGTTCCCGGCATCGTCCCAGCTCACGACGGTGAGCTGGGAGAACGTCCGCCGCATGATCGGTCCATGACACCCGCAGCGACCCCCATCTCACAGTCCCCCGCCGACGCGCTCTCCGCCCCCGGTGATCCGGGTCCCACGGGCCGGGCGGCCACCGGAACGGGCACCGGTGGCCGTTGCCCGACTGCCCGGGCACTGACCGCCCGGGTGTCCGCACCGGTCGCTGCCGCGCCCGGCGCGCCACCGGCCCGGGCCGGTGGCAAACCGGCCGGCTCGGCGCTGCTCCGCTGCGCCGAGGGAGCGACCGGCGAATACGATCGGCTCACCCGGCCCGGTCCGGCACGGCTCGACGATCCGGGTGATCTGATCGCGGCGATTCCCGCCATGCTCGGATTCCGGCCCGAACGTTCGCTGGTGCTTGCCGTGCTGTGTGCCGCGGCCGACGCCCCCGACAGCGCCGTCATCGATCTCGTCATCCGGTTCGATCTCCGGCAGCCCGCCACCGGGCGGCCGTCCGATGAGGGCACCGTCGCCGCGGCGGCCTCGCGGGTATGTGGCCGGCCGGGTGTGGTGGGGGTGCTCGTCGTCCTGGTCGACGAGGGATTGCCGGATCCGGAAGGGTCACTACCGCAACCGATTCCGGTCCTCACCGCATTGGAGCGCCGGATGGCGGCGGCTGCCGTCCCGGTGCGGGCCGTATGGGCGGCCCACTCGATCGGTCGCGGCCGGCCCTGGTGGAGTCTCACCGATCCGGGCCGGCGCGGTATGATCGCCGATCCGGTGGCCTCCCGGGTGACGCTGAATCGAGTCCTGGACGGCCGGCCGATCCGGCGGTGCCGAGACGAACTCACCGCACTGGTCGCGCCGGATCCGGCATTGCGCGCCGAAGTTTCGGCCGAGCTGGGTGCGGCCCGGGCCCGGGCCAAGGACCGGTACGCCGCGGCCGCCCGGCGTGCGGATCCGATCGGATTCCTGCGTGGCGAACTCGTCACCGTGCTCTGGCTGCTTGCGAACACCGAATCCGGTGCCGATCTCGCTGCCCGCGAACTCGCCGATATCGCGGTGGCACTACGTGACCGGGAACTGCGCGACTGCATGTTCGCACTCGCCGCAACCGCGCACGCCGAAGCGGCCGAGCAGGTGTGGGCCCGGCTGGCGCGCGCGCTCGAAGGCACCGACCGGGCCGAAACCGCCATGCTGCTGGGCTATTTCGCCTATGTCCGCGGCGACGGCCCGTTCGCCGGGATCGCCTTGGACGCTGCTCTCGACGCGGACCCGCACCATTCCATGGCCACCCTGCTGCACACCGCGCTGGAGGCCGGGATGCGCCCGGAGCGCCTCCGCGACCTGGCGCGGTGCGGTAAGGACTGTGCCGCCACCCTCGGCGTGGATATGGATGCCGCGCAGTGGTGAACGGACCGGGGTCAGCGGGCGCTGTGCGCGCGGGAGCCGAGGCTCTGGAGGTAGTCCCACGCGGCGGAGACGATCTCGTCGAGATCGTTGTGCTCGGGTTGCCAGCCGAGTTCGTCGACCGCCCGCCGGCTGGAGGCGATGAGCACCGCCGGGTCGCCCGCGCGGCGGGGCGCGTCGACCGCGGTGATCGGATGGCCGGTGACCCGCCGGCACGCCGAAATCACCTCGCGTACCGAGAACCCGGTGCCGCTGCCGAGATTGAACACCCGGTGGGTGCCCGCGGTAGCGGTTTCCAGAGCCAGCAGATGCGCCTGCGCCAGATCCAGAATATGGATGTAATCGCGTACCGCGGTCCCGTCCGGCGTGGGCCAATCGGTACCGAATACCGAGATGGAATCCCGATGCCCCGCCGCGACCTGCAACACCAGCGGAATCAGATGGGTTTCCACCATCCGGTTCTCGCCGAGGCCGCCGTAGGCGCCGGCGACATTGAAATAGCGCAGACTGGTGGCGGCCAGGCCGTGCGCCACCGAATACGACGTGATCGCATGATCGATGGCCAGTTTGGACGCACCATAGGGGTTGGTGGGCCGGGCGGGCGCGTCCTCGGTGATCGGAACCTGCTCCGGTTCGCCGTACACCGCCGCGGTCGAGGAGAACACCAGCCGCGGAGTTCCGGTCTCCCGGATGGCCTCGAGCAGCGTGAGGGTTTTCACCACATTGCCGTGCCAGTATTTCTCCGGCTGCTGCACCGATTCACCGACCAGCGATTGCGCCGCGAAATGCAGAACCCCGTCGAAGCGCCGGGTACGCAGCAGATCCGGCGCTACCTCGGCCACATCGCCTTCGACGAATTCGACGCCCGCCGGTACGCCGTCCGCGTTACCGGTCGACAGATCGTCCACGACGACCACATCGTGTCCCTGTTCGCGCAGGACGAGCGCGCATACCCCACCCACATAACCGGCACCGCCGGTGACCAGGAGTTCCATCGATCAGACCAGCTTCACCTGGACGGCGTGGGCCATTTCGTCGGGAAGTTCGAAACCCCCGTGCCCCGGAACGGTGATCACCACGGCCCCCGGTTTGCTCTCGACCGTAACGCGTGCATCGGGTACGACACCGGCCTCCCGCAAACGGCCGATCACCTCGGGATCGGTCTGGATATGTTCGGCCAGCCGCCGCACCACCACGGCATGCGTCCGGCCCTGCGGCAGCTCGGAGAGCCGCTTGAGCGGTTCCTCAAGCAGATCGGTGGCATTGAGACCGAGTTCGTCCAGCCCGGGGATGGGATTGCCGTACGGCGAGGTGGTGGGATGGTTGAGCACCTCGACCAGCCGCCGCTCGACGTCCTCGCTCATCACATGTTCCCAGCGGCAGGCCTCGGCGTGCACGTTCTGCCAGTCCAGGCCGATGATATCGACCAGCAGTCGTTCGGCCAGCCGGTGTTTGCGCATCACGGCGACCGCCATGCTGCGGCCCTTGTCGGTCAGCTCGAGATGCCGGTCGCCCGCGACCAGGAGCAGCCCGTCGCGCTCCATTCGCGCCACGGTCTGACTCACCGTCGGCCCGCTCTGCTCGAGGCGCTCCGCGATCCGGGCGCGCAGGGGTACTACGCCCTCCTCCTCGAGGTCGTAGATGGTACGGAGATACATCTCCGTGGTGTCGACCAGATCCTTCACTGTTGCCCCTTCGTCGGCACGAATTCTACCTGCGCACCAGCGACCCCGGTCGGACGGAGCGGGTCGCGTGACGCGATGGGAATACCGGCGGCGCGCGGTTCGGCGCCGCTGTCGCACATACATGTATTTCTACTGCATGACAACGTCGGATGGGGTTCCGCCCTTCCCGATACGGTTGCGATCATGGCCACTTCAGCACCGCAGGCAGCATGCGGCGACCCGCAGGCGGCGACCGTCGTGTGGACCGACCGGTTCCTCGAGTACTCCTGGACCCCTGAGCATCCGATGAAACCGGCCCGGTTGCGCTACACCATGGCGCTGGCGCAGGCGCTCGGCGTGCTGGACGGTATCGAAACGCTGGAGCCGGCCGCGGCCGATACCGGCGAGCTGCTCCGGGTGCACACCGGGGACTACATCGAGGCGGTCCGCCGCGCCGTACCCGCGGCGGTACCCGGCGCGGAACCGGTGGACCCGCCCTACGGCCTCGGCTCGACCGACAACCCGGTCTTTCCCCGGATGCACGAGGCCTCGTCGGTGATCGTGGGCGGCACCTTGGCCGCGGCCCGGGCGATCGCGGACGGAACCACCCGGCGCGCGGTGAGCATCGGCGGCGGGATGCACCATGCCATGCCGGCGCGGGCGGCCGGCTTCTGCGTGTACAACGACGTCGCCGTGGCGATCTCCTGGCTGCTCGACCACGGTTTCGACCGAATCGCCTACATCGATGTGGACGTCCACCACGGGGACGGCGTCCAGCATGCGTTCTACCGGGATCCGCGCGTACTCACCCTTTCGATCCACCAGCACCCCGCGACCCTGTGGCCGAATACGGGGTGGCCGGAGGAAACGGGCAGCGGGTCCGGCGACGGCACCGCCATCAACCTGCCGCTGCTACCGGGCACCCGCGACCCGCAATGGTTGCGCGCCTTCCATGCGGTCGTCCCCGGCGCGATCGCGGCGTTCCGGCCGCAGCTGATCGTCAGCCAGTGCGGAGTCGACACCCACCGGGAGGATCCGCTGGCCGATCTCGACCTCGGTATCGAGGGCCAGGTGGCGGCCTTCGCCGCTATGCGGGACCTGGCCGACCGGTACGCCGAGGGGCGCTGGCTCGCGGTCGGCGGTGGCGGCTACGGCCTGGTGCGGGTGGTGCCGCGGGCGTGGACCCAGCTGCTGGCTCTCGCGCTGGACCGCCCGGTGGACCCGGCGACCGCGATACCGCAGGATTGGATCGATCTCGTGCACACCGAAAGGCCGCGGATATCGCCGCCCCGCACGATGGGCGACGGGGTGGACATCGCGTTCCAGCACTGGGACGGTCCGGGGGGGACCGCGGAAACCGGGGATGCCCGGATCGACCGCGCACAGCGTGCGGTCGATACCGCCGTCCTCGCCACCCGCCGTGCGTGCTTCGGCCCGCTCGGCCTGGATCCGGAGGACCCGCGTGACTGAATCGGCCGATACCGTTCCCGACGACCCGGCCCCCGCGCCGCAGCACTGGCACGCCGACGTCCTGGCCTCCGACGGTGGTGTGGTGCGGTTACGCCCGATCACCCCTGCGGACGCCGACGAACTGCAGCGGTTCCATACCGCGCTCTCCGAACGCACCCGGTACCTGCGTTATTTCGGGCCCTACCCGCGGATCTCCCCGAAGGATCTGTACCGCACCACCCACGTGGACTATCGGGACCGGGTAGGTCTGGTCGTCGTCCTGGGGGATTCGATCATCGCCGTGGGCCGCTACGAACTGCTCGACCGCTCGGGGAAGCGTTCCGCGGAGGTCGCGTTCGTCGTGGCGGACGGCCATCAGGGCCGCGGCCTCGGTTCGATCCTGCTGGAGCATCTGGCGGGGGCGGCGGCGGAGAACGGGATCGAAACCTTCGTCGCGGAGGTGCTGGCGGAGAACACGGTGATGGTCACCGTCTTCCGGGAGGCCGGTTACCAGGTGGAACGCAGCCGCGACGGGTCGGTACTGCACCTCGAGTTCGCCATCGATCCCACCGAGGCGCTGCGTTCGGTCCGGGATGCGCGCGAGCGGGCCTCGGAGGCCCGCAGTGTCGGCAACCTGCTCGCGCCGCGCTCGGTGGCGGTGATCGGTGCCACCCCCAGTACGGGACGGGTCGGCGGGGTGGTTCTCGCGAACCTGCTCGACGGCTCGTACCACGGTGCGGTGTATCCGGTGAATCCCGGCCGTCGTTCGGTCCGGGGAGTGCACGCCTATGCCACGGTGCGCGATATCCCCGACGAGGTGGATCTGGCGGTGGTGGCGGTACCTGCCGCCGAGATCGGTTCGGTGCTCGACGACTGTATGGCCAAAGGCGTCAAGGGTCTGCTCGTGTTGTCGGCCGGATTCAGTGAAACGGGGGAGCAGGGCCGCGGACCCGAAGCGGAACTGGTCGCGGCCGCCCGCGGCCACGGGATGCGGGTGGTCGGCCCCAGCGCCCTCGGGATCGCCAATACCGACCCCGCGATCGGCCTCAACGCGACGCTGGCCACGGTGTTACCCGGTCGCGGGCGAATCGGGTTCTTCTGCCAGTCGGGCCCTTTGGGGGTAGCGATCCTGGCCGAGGCGGCCACCCGGAATCTGGGCCTGTCCACCTTCGTCTCCGCCGGCAATCGCGCCGACGTCTCCGGTAACGATCTCCTGCAGTACTGGGATACCGATCCCGATACCGATGTGATCCTGCTGTACCTGGAGAGTTTCGGTAACCCGCGGAAGTTCTCCCGGATCGCCCGCCGGGTCGCGCGGAACAAACCGATCGTGGCCGTGAGCCCGAGCCGGCTGGCGGCGCGCGGGGATTCGGGCGGGGAACTGGACCGCGCGATCGTCCGCGATCTGTTCGCACAGTCGGGTGTCGTTCAGGCCGAGTCGATCTCGGAAATGTTCGACTGTGCGGCGCTGCTGGGCTATCAGCCGCTACCGCGCGGTCCACGCCCGGCGATCGTCGGAAACAGCACGGCCCTCAACTGGCTCACCGCCGACGCCGCACGTAGCGAGGGCCTGAGTGCCGCGGAACCGGTGGATCTCGGGCCGCAGGCCATGCCCGAGGATTACCTCACCGCCGTGACCGCGGCGCTGCGGTCGGACGAAACCGATGCGGTGATCGTTATTTTCGCGCCGCCGATCCCCTTGCCGCAGACCGGTTATGCGGAAGCCATCCGCACCGCGGTGGCCACCGTATCCGGTGATAAGCCGGTACTCACCACGTTCGCCAGCGGGGACGGTATTCCCGAGCTGCTCGCGGTACGCGGTCCCGGTGCGGCGGCGATCCGCGGCTCCATCCCGTCGTTTCCGGATCCGGCGCGTGCGGTGCGGGCACTGGCGCGGGTACAGCGATATGCCCGCTGGCGTGATCGTCCGGTCACGCCGGGACACGACGGCACCGCCCGGCCGGAAGCCGAACAGTACCGCCCGGCCGGGATCGACAGCGAACGAGCGGTCGCCTTGATGGCCGGCTGGATGAGCGATTCGGGTGGCGGCCGCCGGCTGGCCGATGACGAGACCGTCGCGCTACTTGCCTGCTACGGAATCTCCGTCGTCGACTTCCGCGCGGTCCGCGATGCCGATTCGGCGGTGGCCGCGGCCGCGGAGCTCGGGTATCCGGTGGCCGCGAAGGCGACGAACGAGAGCTGGCGGCGGCGGCCCGATATGAGCTGGGTGCGTTTGGATTTGTGGCGGCCCGAGGCGGTACGCCAGGCCTACCGTGATCTGGTGGAGTTGTGCGGCGATCCGCTCCTGCATATCCAGCGCATGGCACCCAAAGGTGTCGGCTGCGTGCTGCGCGTACAGGACGATCCGGCGTTCGGCTCGGTCATCGAATTCGGGCTCTCGGGACCGATTATCGAACTTCTGGGTGACCGGGCCTATCGCGCGCTACCACTGTCCGCGGAGGAGGCCGCCGCCCTGATCGACGCCCCCCGGGCCGCGCCGTTGCTGAACGGCACCCCGGCCAGCCCCAGGGTCGACAAGGCCGCTCTGATCGACCTGACCCGGCGTATATCGGCCCTGTTCGACGATCTCCCCGAAATGCGGGAACTGTCCTGCGAGCCGGTATTGGCCAGTCCGGAGTCGGCCGCGATCCTGTACGCCCGCGCCCGCATCGGCCCGCAGCCCAGCCGTTTCGACACCGGCCCCCGGCGCCTGGGCTGAAGGCGGGTACCGGCCGCGGCGGTCGCCAGCAGTCCCGGTGCCGCGGCAGGTGTGGGGCCGGTGCGCAGATCGCGTTCCGGCACGAATCGGGCGCGATATCTGCGGGATACCTGCACTTCACCGGGCTTGCTGCGTGCGGTCTCTCGGCGCTGCCGGATGCGGCCGATCGTCTCGCCGAACGACCGATGACCGGCCGAGGAGGCCGGTCATCGGTGCTTTTCTGGGGTATTCGGCGCTCAGCTGGCGTAGGCGCGCAACCGGTCGGCTCGTTCGCCCTTGCGGAGTTTCGACATGACCTCGCGCTCTATCTGGCGGACCCGCTCACGGGACAGACCGAACAGTTTTCCGATCTGATCGAGAGTGCGTGGCTGCCCGTCATCCAAGCCGAACCGCAACCGGATGACCTGCTGTTCGCGTTCGTCGAGGGTGTTCAGCACGCTGCGGACATCGTGGTGCAGCAGGCCGGCGATTACGGCGCTTTCGGCCGATGTCGCCTCGGAATCCTCGATGAAATCACCCAGCGGGGCTTCCTCGTCGTTGCCGACCGGCATATCCAGGCTCACCGGATCGCGGCTGTGGTCGAGTAGATCGGAGATCTTCTCCACCGCGA
Organism: Nocardia carnea; assembly: GCF_029868325.1. Classification (GTDB taxonomy): domain Bacteria; phylum Actinomycetota; class Actinomycetes; order Mycobacteriales; family Mycobacteriaceae; genus Nocardia; species Nocardia carnea_C. The sequence goes on along the minus strand of NZ_JARWNW010000217.1, from coordinate 7,252 downwards.
TACCCGATTCGGCGGCCAGTTCCGCGTCGGTGGCCTCCCGGCCGAGCTGCTGATGCAGTTCGCGCTTGATCCGGGCGAGCTTGTTGACCTGCTCCACGAGATGAACCGGGAGCCGGATGGTGCGGCTCTGATCGGCCATACCGCGAGTGATGGCCTGGCGGATCCACCAGGTGGCATAGGTCGAGAACTTGAAGCCCTTGGCGTAGTCGAATTTCTCCATCGCGCGGATCAGGCCGAGATTGCCCTCCTGGATCAGGTCCAGGAGCGGCATCCCGCGGCCCGTGTACCGCTTCGCGAGCGAGACGACCAGCCTCAGGTTGGCTTCCAGCAGGTGCGACCGTGCGGCTTGGCCCTCCCGGACGACGATCGCCAGATCACGCTTGCGGGTCGCCGACAAACGCTTGCCGGTCTCCAGCAGGTGCTGGGCATAGAGACCCGCCTCGATGCGCTTGGCCAGTTCCACTTCGTCGGCGGCGGTGAGCAGCGCGGTCCGTCCGATCCCGTTCAGGTACACGCGTACCAGGTCGGCGGCGGGGCTCTGAGCGTCGAGGTCCATATCACTGGGGCGCACACGAGTGGTGGCGGGGCTTGTCATGACTTGCCTCCTGTCGGTGGTGTCTCACTCCGAACAACGGACCCGACATAGGGAAAGTTCCCTCGCCGGGCGCGGATAAACCGCTCTGAACTGCGGTTTTCAGCGTTGCGTTCTGAGAAGTTCCTGAGAACAGAACAGACCGGGACACCGGGAACGGCCACCGCCGCAGGGTGAGCGTCTAGACCGGGTGCACCAGTCCGTGCCGCACCAAGCCCGTGACCACCCCCAGCGCCGCCGCGGCGAATTCCGGGTCCACCTCGTCGGATCCCTGGGACAATGCCAGCAGTTCGATCAGTTCGTACAACGGCAGACCGTCCGATCGCATTCCCGCCAGCAGGGAGACCGTGGTTTCGTCGACTTCGTGTTGCCAGCGTGGACCGTCGCCGCGGTGCAACCGGGTCACCCGCTGATCCCAGCCGTCGTCGCCGGGCAGGTAGACCCGTTCCAGCGCGGTCGCCGGATCCACCCGGTAGCGGGCGTTCCAGGCGCTGGCCGGGTCCGCTGCCACAGCACGCAACCAGGCCGACCGTTCGAAATGGGCGAGTGCCTCCGCGCCGAGCGGGTCCTCGAAACCGTGAGTCAGATCTTCGGCCAGCACCTCGGTCGGTCCGTCGAATGCTCGCAGGTAGACGAACCCGAACCCGATTCCGGTGACGCCGGCCCCGTCGAGGGCGGTGAGCCATTCCTCGGCCCGTTCCTGGGCCGCCGGACTCCGCGGATCCAGGCCGGCATCGCGCAACCAGGTGCCGACGTAGAGGGCGGGATCGGCGATATCGCGCTGGACGACCCAGGCGTCGATGCCGTATTCGGGCAGCCACCCGGAAACACGCTGCCGCCAGTCCTCGTCCTCGTTGTGTACCCAGGCGGCGAGGACGGCCGCCGTCCCGCCGGGCGCGAGCAGGTCCGGGATGCGGGAGAGCACCAGTTCGCTCGCCCCGTCGAGGGCGAGCCCGGAATCCCGGTAGGTGTGCTCGATCCGGGCGGGACCGACGACGAACGGGGGATTGGCGACCACCTGGTCGAACGTGCGCCCGGCCACCGGCTCGAACCACGATCCGGGGAGGAGTTCGACGTCGAGTTCGTTCAGCGCGGCGGTCGCTTCGGCCAGCCACAGGGCGCGCGGATTGATATCGGTGGCGGTCACCGAACGGGCGTAGCCGGCGGCGTGTATCGCTTGGACACCGCAGCCGGTGCCGAGGTCCAGCACCGAACCGACGGGAGCGGTCGGGGTCGCCCGCAGCAACGACAGCGAGGCGTGACCGACGCCGAGTACATGGTCCTCGGTCAGCGTCCGGCGGTGCATCGAATCGTCGAGATCCGACAGGACCCAGCGATTACCCGCACCGGTATCGAGCGGGCGCAGATCGAGGGCCGCGCGCACCAGGTTGCCCTCGGCGGACAGGAGGCCGGCCGCGACGGCATCGGCCACCGCGACCGGCGCCAGTGCCGCGGCAACGTCGGTTTCCGGGACCGCATCGCCCAGGAGCAACAGCCGCACCAGCGTGCCCAGATCACCCGCGGCGCGGGCGACGCGCCGCACGGGGACCGGCTCACCGCGACCGAGTGCGCTGTGCACCTCCGGGCCCAGGACGTCGAGCAGAGTGTCGGCGTCGTAACCCACCCGGATCAGCGCCGCGCGCAGGTCCGGGCACAATGCGGTCAGCGGTGAGGCGGCAGTCGATCTGTGAATGGGCACAGGTGTACTCTGCCACCCGCGTGCGGTGCTGCCGGTAGCCCGCTATCCGTCGATCGCGTTGTGGCGGCGTTCCTCGAGCGCGGTGCGTGGCTGATCCCAGCGGCTGGGTTCGTTCTTGTCCCGGGGCGGGCGATCGTTGGCGATGAGCACCGCGACCCACGGCAGGGGGACAGATGCCGCCATGATCAGGATCGCGATCAGGGCGTTCCCGAAGACGGAGTAGGAGATACCGGCCAGGATCAGGGCGGGAATCCGGAACGCCATGATGATCGTGTAGCGGCGTACCCGCGCGCGATGCTGGTCTTGGAAGGAAGGCGCCGCCTCGGTGATCAGGGCCGCGTGTTTCGCGTCGTCACCGGGAAAGTATCCGGACGAACGGGGGGGACGGGCCGGCCGCGGTGCGCCGATGTTTTCACCGAGACCGCTCGCACCGGCGTCGATGTGCTCCGAGCCGCGCCCGGAGTCTTCGCCGTGCTGCTGCATACCTTCGAGTCTTGCACTACCGCGCCGTGGACGTAACCCCGGTGGGTACCCGGCGGCGCGTGAAGGCCGCCGCGCGGTACGGCATCATGGAGTGCGTGAGTACCGATACTCTGGTTCGCCCCGATACGACCACCGACGAAACCACCGGTGACGACACCCCGAAGTTCTTCCACTACGTGAAGAAGGACCGGATCGCCGAAAGTGCCGTGATGGGCACGATGGTGGTCGCGCTGTGCGGCGAAGTCTTCCCGGTCACGCGTTCGGCGAAGCCCGGCTCACCGGTGTGCCCCGAATGCAAGAAGGTCTACGACCAGCTGCGTAAGGGCGACTGAGCGCCGTATCAGCGCAGGGTCGATCGCGCCGGTGTGCCACCGGCGCCGCTGTCTTGTGTGTGCTCGCGGTGGTGCGGTGGGATCCGGTGCGCGCCCGGTTCCGGCGGCTCCCGGTCCTCGCCGGGCGGTGTATCGCGTCGTTGGGCCAGCCAGGCTTTGAACTGTTCGATCCGGGTCGCCCGCGCCGGCCAGAACTCCTGGACGGCGGCATTGAACTCGGCGCCGAGGATCACCGCGAAACCGAGGAAGAACGTGAACAGCAGGAACGCGATCGGGGTGGCCAGCGCGCCGTAGGTGACGCCGGTGCGGGTGACCAGCGTCAGATAGCGGCGCAGCACTTCACTGGCCGCCATGAAGAACACCCCGGCGAGCAGCGCGCCCCAGAACAGCCGGTGGTACGGCAGTGAACTGTGCAGGGCGAATTTGTAGAGCGTGGCCAGGCCGACGATGAGCAGTAGCCCCACTGCGGGGTAGTAGAAGGAATCGATCAGCCGCAGCCCCGGTTCACGCCAGGCATCGGGCAGGATCCGGCCGATCAGTACCGGCCCCAGCGCGACCAGCGGCAGGATGAACACCGCCGCGATCAGGAACTGCACGTACAGCAGCAGGGCGAAGATGCGCTGCCAGACCGGGTGGCGCGCGTCCTGCTGGCCGTGTGCTTCCACGATGGCGTCGACGAAGGTCGCCATGGCCGACGAGCCCGCCCAGAGCGAAAGTACGAAGCCGACCGAGACGAAGGCCGCGCGTCCCTGGCCGAGGACATCGCGGACGGTCGGCTCGATGAGATCGGTGACAACGCTGGGGTTGAAGAGATCACGGCTGAAGGTCAGGATTTTCGATTCGACGATCTCGACGGTATCCGGTCCGAACAGGCCGCTGACGTATCCCAGGCCGCCCAGCAGTCCGAACAACAGCGGTACCAGCGATAACGTCTGCCAGAATGCCGCCGCGGCGGATTTGGCGAAGATCGAATCGTTCCAGGACTTCACCGCCACCCGGACGATCAGCCGCCGGGTCTGGACCAGGGCATGCCGCAGCCACGAGGTATCCCGGCGCGGGCTCCCGTATCCGTTTCCGTAGCTGTGCATGGTCAGTCCAGCATCTCCTACCGGTGCACCCGGTGGCGTGGCGCATGGCGAACGTGTCGGCGCTCGGCAGGTGAATCACCGGTTACCGGCGCGGCGCGATCGAGGTGTGACACCCATCGCGGCGGCCGCGCCGGTTTGGCACCATCGCGGCGGCGGCCGCTAGTGTTTGTCTCCGTGACCGATACGAGCGGCGCCACGGCGACGGCAGTTCCGGGCGCATCCCTGCGTGCCTGGCAGCGGCGCGCCCTGACCCGTTATCTGGCCACCAAACCCCGTGATTTCCTTGCCGTCGCCACCCCCGGCGCCGGTAAGACCACGTTCGCGCTGCGGGTGGCCGCCGAACTGCTGGCCGATCGAACGGTGGACCAGATCACCGTGGTCGCGCCGACCGAACATCTCAAACACCAGTGGGCCGCCTCGGCGGCGCGTTCGGGGATCGCGCTGGATTCGAACTTCTCCAATACGACGGGCGGCACGTCGGGGGACTATCACGGTGTGGTCGTCACCTACGCCCAGGTGGCGGCACATCCGTTCAAGCATCGGGTGCGCACGGAGAACCGCCGCACCTTGGTGATCCTGGACGAGATCCATCACGCCGGTGACGCCAAGAGCTGGGGCGATGCGGTGGCCGAGGCCTTCGGCGATGCCACTCGGCGGCTGGCGCTCACCGGTACCCCGTTCCGCAGCGACGACAGCCAGATTCCGTTCGTCACCTACGAACCCGACGAAGCCGGGCTGCCGCGGTCACGGGCGGACCATTCCTACGGCTATTCGGAGGCACTGGCCGACGGTGTCGTGCGCCCGGTGGTCTTCCTCGCGTATTCGGGTGAGGCGCATTGGCGTGACAGCGCGGGCGAGGAGTACACGGCCCGGCTCGGTGAACCGCTGAACGCGGAGCAGACCGCCCGGGCCTGGCGTACCGCACTCGACCCCGCCGGCGACTGGATCTACGCCGTCCTGCGCGCCGCAGATATGCGGCTCGCGCAACTGCGCGAAGGCGGTATGTCCGATGCGGGCGGTCTGGTGATCGCCTCCGACCAGGAACGCGCCCGGTTGTATGCCGAACTCCTGGAACATCTCACGGGTAACAAGCCTGTACTGGTGCTGTCCGACGATCCGACGTCCTCGGCTCGGATCGGTGAGTTCGCCAACGGTAACCAGCCGTGGATGGTCGCGGTGCGCATGGTGTCCGAAGGCGTGGACGTCCCGCGGCTGGCGGTCGGGGTGTACGCCACCAGCGCCTCTACGCCTTTGTATTTCGCGCAGGCCATCGGCCGTTTCGTGCGTGCCCGCCGCAGCGGTGAGACGGCCAGTGTGTTCCTCCCCTCGGTCCCGGTTCTGCTGGACCTGGCCGCACAGCTCGAGGTGCAGCGCGACCATGTGATCGGGAAGCCGCATCGGGAGAAGGACGGTCTCGACGACGAACTGCTGACCGAGGCGAACAAGCAGCGCGACGAACCGGGTGAGGAAGAGAAACGGTTCGTGCCGCTGGCCGCCGACGCCGAACTCGATCAGGTCATCTACGACGGGTCCTCGTTCGGCACGGCAACGTTCTCCGGTAGTGCCGAAGAGGCGGATTATCTGGGTATCCCGGGCCTGCTCGATGCCGAGCAGATGCGCGCACTGCTGCGGGAACGTCAGGCGCGTCAGGTCGCCGAACGGTCCAAGCCCGAGCCGGTTCCCACCACACCGGTTCCCGGCCCAGCGGGTAATGCCGGTGCCGGTAATGCTGCCGAGCGGGTGGCAACTGCCGACAAATTGGGTGAACTGCGCCGCGAACTGAACAGCCTGGTCGCGATGCACCACCACCGCACGGGTAAACCGCATGGGGTGATCCATGGCGAACTGCGCCGCCAGTGCGGTGGCCCGCCCACGGCCCTCGCCACGGCAGATCAGCTGACCGAACGTATCGTCGCGCTGCGCCGGATGTGATCCGCCGGCACGGGTTCCTCCGGTCGGCCGGGCTTCCACCGCGCCGCTCGGGCGTTACGATGCCGGCGACGAAACCGTCGCCGCAGTCGCGTTCCTCGACGGAAGGGGCTGGGCGCGGCATCTCGGGGGCCGTCGTCACGGTCGGTATCGGTGCGAACGCGCAACCCGGTACCGGGCTCGGAGACATTCGGGGCACCGGGTCGTCGGGGCAGGGCCGGCGACCGTGCCCCGAGTACCGGCCGATATGGACGTTGTAACGGGCGGTCCGGGTGCCCACCGCCGGCGGAACCGGATCGGGCGCGGTTGCCTACCGTATCTTTTCCATGCGTGAGCGGGCGCGGCCGTGCGCGGTCGCGAGCAGTTCCCGAACCGCCGCGGAGGTACGTTGCCCCGGATCGACGACCGCCAGCCAGCCCGCGGTTGCATACACGGGATGTGCGATCACGGTGTCACGAGCGCTCGGGTCGTCCGCGACAGCATTCGCGTCGCGGGGCGCGTGGCCGGTCCACTCGCGGAAGGCCTCCGGCCCGGCGCTGATATTCAGGCGGAAACTGCCCGGGCGGTCGAGCTGTGATTGCTCGTCGCCCGGATAGTTCTTGGTCACGATGGTGGCGAACGGCTGGGTCCGGGCCGGTACCTCGCCGTCCGGCGCGTAGTAGAAGAAGGTATCGCCCCACGCGATTTCGGGGGAGCCGTCGCCGGGGCCCGGCCGCAGCGTCAGGACGCCGTCGAGTGTGGTGAGGTATCCGATGATCTCGTCGATGGTCATGAGTTCAAGCGTTACATTGAAGTGCTTGTGGAGACTTGGACCCGAGTATGTCAGGTGGTGACGTGCAAACTCGCAACTCCGCAGGTCTGCGCACCGCTGAGGTCGCACGCCGCACCGGATACTCCGTTCAGCAGGTGCGCAACCTGGAGCGCGACGGTGCGCTGCCCCCGGCGGCCCGGACCGCGAACGGGTACCGGGCGTACGGCGATATCCATATCCGGTCGGCGCGCGCATATCGCGCGCTGGCCGCCGGGACCGATCCGGCCTCGGCGAAAAAAAACCTGCGCGCGGTGCACAACGGAGATAGCCGGCGGGTGTTAGCGCTGCTCGAAACCGCGCACGCCCCGCTCGACCGCG
>NZ_JARWNW010000216.1 GCF_029868325.1 Nocardia carnea | reverse complement strand
TCCTCCACAGCGCGTGCCCAGATCGGGGTCACCGGCCTGGCGGTGATGGGCAGCAATATCGCCCGTAACTTCGCCAAGCACGGATACACCGTGGCCCTGCACAATCGCAGCGTCGCCAAAACCGACGCATTGCTCGCCGCGCACGGCGGCGACGGTGATTTCGTCCGCACCGAAACCATCGCCGAGTTCGTCGCGGCGCTCGAGAAACCGCGCCGCGTGCTCATCATGGTGAAGGCCGGGGACGCCACCGACGCGGTGATCGAAGAGCTCGCCGCCGCCATGGAGCCCGGCGATATCATCATCGACGGCGGTAACGCCCTCTACACCGACACCATCCGCCGGGAAGCGGCGCTACGGGACCGTGGTCTGAATTTCGTCGGCGCCGGTATCTCCGGCGGTGAGGAAGGCGCCCTCAACGGGCCCTCCATCATGCCCGGCGGGCCGGTCGAATCCTATGAATCGCTGGGTCCACTGCTGGAGTCGATCGCCGCACAGGTCGACGGCACGCCGTGCTGCACCCATATCGGCCCCGACGGGTCCGGGCATTTCGTGAAGATGGTGCACAACGGTATCGAGTACGCGGATATGCAGCTGATCGGCGAGGCCTATCACCTGTTCCGCGCCGCCTTGGATCTCGACCCGAAGCAGATCGCCGATATCTTCACCCAGTGGAACTCCGGCGATCTGGAAAGCTATCTGGTGGAGATCACCGCCGAGGTCCTCGGGCAGGTGGATACGAAAACCGGTAAACCGCTGGTCGATGTGATCGTCGATGCCGCGGAGCAGAAGGGTACCGGGCGCTGGACGGTGAAATCGGCGCTCGATCTCGGTATCCCGGTGACCGGTATCGCCGAGGCGGTGTTCGCCCGGGCGCTGTCGGGGTCGCGGGCCCAGCGCGCCGCCGCCAAGGATCTGGCCGCGGGCGAACTCGCCGCCAAACCGACCGATATCGCCCAGTTCACCGAGGATATCCGGCAGGCCCTGTACGCCTCCAAGGTTGTCGCCTACGCGCAGGGCTTCGATCAGATCGCCGCGGGCAGCACGGAGTACGGATGGGATCTGAAGCCCGGCGATATGGCCACCATCTGGCGTGGCGGCTGCATCATCCGGGCCCGCTTCCTGAACCGGATCAAGGAGGCCTACGAAACCGATCCGGCGCTGCCGAGCCTGATCCTGGACCCCTATTTCCGCAGCGCGATCGAAACCGCGATCGACAGCTGGCGCCGCGTGGTCGCCACCGCGACCCTGCTGGGTATCCCGGTACCGGCGTTCGCCTCCTCGCTGTCGTACTACGACGCCCTGCGCGCGCAGCGGCTGCCGGCCGCACTCACCCAGGCCCAGCGTGATTTCTTCGGCGCGCATACCTATGAGCGGGTGGATGCCGAGGGCAAGTACCACACGCTGTGGAGCGAGGACCGGTCCGAAGTCCGGACCAGCTGAGCCTGTGGTGGGGGGGGGGGCGGGCGGCCCCGCCCCCCCCCCCCGCGGCGGGGGGGCGGGGGGAGGCCCCCGGGCGCGCCCGGCCGCGGGGGCGGGGGGCGGCGTGGGCGGCCCCGCCCCCCCCCCCTCCTCAGGCTCAGCTGGTCCGGACTTCGGACCGGTCCTCGCTCCACAGCGTGTGGTACTTGCCCTCGGCATCCACCCGCTCATAGGTATGCGCGCCGAAGATA
>NZ_JARWNW010000215.1 GCF_029868325.1 Nocardia carnea | reverse complement strand
AACCCCGCGCGCGCCAGCGCGCCAAAAACACAGCACCTTCACCAACTAGCCCGCATGGACCCTTCACGCCTGTGCAGCGACCGATCAGTCTTCAGCGCCGCGACGCCCGTCCTCCCGCATTCGAATCGAGTAGGCGGCCCTCCGGCGTTCGAATCGAGTAGGCATCGCGCGCCAAGAACTCAGTGCCCGCCCTTGTCCTTAAGCCGCTGGAAGGAAGCCTCGATCTCCGTCTCGGCCTCGGCGCGCCCGACCCATTCCGAGCCCTTGACGTACTTGCCGGGCTCGAGGTCCTTGTACCGCTCGAAGAAATGCTTGATCGCGGCCAGTTCGAACTCCGGAACGTCGGCGAGGTCCTGGATATGGTCCCAGCGCGGGTCGCCGGCGGGTACGCACAGGATTTTGTCGTCGCCGCCCGCTTCGTCGGTCATCCGGTACATGGCCACCGGGCGGGCCTCGACGATGACGCCGGGGAACACCGAGTCCGGCAGTAGTACGAGGGCGTCCAGCGGGTCGCCGTCTTCGCCGAGGGTGTTCTCGATGAAGCCGTAGTCGGCCGGGTAGGCCATCGAGGTGTACAGGAACCGGTCGAGCCGGACCCGTCCCGTTTCGTGGTCGACCTCGTACTTGTTGCGCGACCCCTTGGGGATCTCGATGGTGACGTCGAACTCCACGCCAGCTCCTTCCGCTGCTCTCACGATGCACCGTGGTGGCCGGCGCCGGCCGGCGCACCCGGTTGTTCGCCGAGAACGGTAGCGGAACACCGATAGGGTTGTCGGCGGCACATGGGTTGGGCGGGGTCCGGTGCCACGGACAGGTACGAGGGAGACGGCGGCAGCGTGGTTTGGCAGGGTGGCAGCGGGATGGACGGGTCGGCAGGGCGCCGGCGCCGTGGGTTGCGGGCGTGGTTGATCACCGTCCTGGTGGGTCTGGTGGGTGCGGCCGTGGTGCTGGCGGTCGTATTGCAACCGTGGACTCCGGAATTCCGGCACGGTGGGCTCACCGTCGCGGCGCCGCCTGCCCCGGTCCGGGTGCTCCCGGATGTCCGGCCGGCGCCCGATACCGGTCCGGTGCCCAGCTCTGCCGGGGTCGCGGCGGCCCTCGGCCCCGTGGCCGCCAATCCTGACCTGGGTGGTTTCGCGGGGTCGGTCACCGATGCCGGGACCGGCACCGTGCTGTGGAATTCCCGCGCCGACGAACCGCGTGTGCCGTCGTCGACGGCCAAGATCATGACCACTGCCGCCGCGCTGCTCACCCTGCCTGCCGATCAGCGCGTGCAGACCCGGGTGGTGGCGGGTGCGGCGCCGAACGAGATCGTGCTGGTCGCCGGCGGCGATCCCACGCTGACCGCGCAACCCGGCGGGAAGGGCTACTACCCGGGGGCCGCCAGCTTGGCCGACCTCGCGAATCAGGTGCGTAACGCCGATGTGCGGGCCGACACCATTGTGGTCGATATCTCGCGTTACACCGGCCCGGCGATGGCCCGGGGCTGGGATCCGATCGATATCGGCGGCGGTTCCATCGCCCCCCTGGAACCGGTCATGCTCGACGGTGGCCGGCTGGATCCGCTGGTCGAGTATTCGCCACGTTCGGGCACTCCGGCGCTGGATGTGGGCCGCCGGTTGGCGTCCGAACTCGGCCTCGATCCGGCGAAGGTGCGGATCGGCAGCGCGCCGCAGGGCACCAAGCGGCTGGCCGAGGTGGCGTCCGCGCCGCTGCGCGACCGGTTGCGCGACATGATGGTGCACTCGGACAACGTGCTGGCCGAGACGATCGGCCGGGAGGTCGCGCAGGCCACCGGCCATCCGGCATCGTTCGACGGCGCCGCCGCCGCGGTCGCCGCGGTGCTCACCGAGCACGGCTTCGATCTGAACGGCGTCACCATGCACGATTGCAGTGGCCTGTCGACCGACGACCGGATTCCGGCGCGGGTGCTGGACCGGATCCTGGCCACCGCCGCCGGCCCCGGACCGGAGGAGGAGCCGGCGAGCACCGCACCGAATCCGGTGCTACCGCCGCTCGGTGCCGGCGCCGGATCGAAATCCGAACCCGCCGACCCCGAGCAGTCCCTGACCGCCACGCTTGTCCCGCTGCTCGACTATCTGCCGGTCGCCGGTGGTACCGGTTCGCTGGCCGGTCGTTATGTCACGCAGAACCAGGGCGGCGCGGGCTGGGTGCGCGCCAAGACCGGAACTCTGTCGGTGGCCAGTACGTTGGCCGGGTATGTACTGGATCGTGACGGCCGGGTCCTGACCTTCACCTTGATGTCGAGCGATCGGCCGCCGGAGGTCAGCCGGCCCGCATTGGACGCCGTTGCGACCACGCTGCGCAACTGTGGATGTTCCTGACGGCTGGAGGGCGCATGACGATTCGACAAGGTCCGGGCGGGCCCGGCGCGCCCGAGTCGGCCGATAACGGCTCACCCGGTGCCGGTAGCGAGCGGCGCACGTTTTCGGGCGCGGTGGATTGGCGTTGGGCCGCCCGTACCGGGGCGGCGCTGGTACCGGCCGGGCCACGGACTTCCCGGCTCGCCGCCGAACAGGCCGTGGCCGAGCTCGCCGATGCGTCGGTGCGGGCCGAGGCACCGGTCCGCGCGGTGACCGGTCTGCTCGACGATCAGCCGGTGCCCGCCGCGCGGATCGTCGACCGCCCGGGCTGGATCGGCGCCGCGGCCGATTCCATGTCGCTGCTCACCGGAACGGGAACGGCGGACCGCGGTGGCGCGCTCGCCGGGAAACCGGCCGGTGTGCAGGTGGGCGCCATGCTCGCCTTCCTGTCCACCGCGATCCTCGGCCAGTACGACCCGTTCACCGGCCCCGACGGCACCCTGCTGCTGGTGGCGCCGAATATCGTCGGTGTCGAGCGGGCGCTGGGGGTGACGCCGGCGGATTTCCGTTTCTGGGTCTGCCTGCACGAGGTGACCCACCGGGTGCAGTTCTCGGCGTCCCCGTGGCTGTCCGGCTATATGCGCGAGAACGTCGAGGTGCTCGGCGATATCGAGGACGAGGCGACCTCGGAGATGCTGGCGCGGTTGATCACCGAACTCAAGCTGCGGCGCAGCGGCCGGGCCTCCGACGATCCGAATTCGCGTGGCGTGGTCGGTTTGCTGCGCGCCACCCAGCCCCCCGCGCAGCGGGAGGCGCTGGACCGGCTGCTGATGCTGGGCACCTTGCTCGAGGGGCACGCCGACCATGTGATGGACGCTGTCGGCCCGAGTGTGGTGCCCACGGTCGAGCAGATCCGGTCCGCCTTCGACAAACGGCGCACCCGCCCCGCCAACCCGGTCCAGCGGCTGCTGCGCGCACTGCTGGGAATCGACGCGAAGGTCGCACAGTATGTGCGCGGTAAGGCTTTCGTCGACGAGGTGGTCACCACGGTGGGTATGCAGCAGTTCAACGCGATATGGACCGATGCCGATACTCTGCCGCGCACCGAGGAGATCGACGACCCACGCCGCTGGATCACCCGGGTTCTGGGCTGATCCCGTGGCGCCATCGCACAGCGCCATGGCCCGGCCGATCCTGTTACCCGAGACACCTGCGGTGCTGACTCTGCGGCACGCCGTCCGGGGTTGGCTGGCGCGGTTCCGGCCCGCGGAATCGAAGGTGGCCGTCGCGCTGTCGGGCGGCGCCGATTCGCTGGCCTTGACGGCCGCGGCGGTCGCCGAAGCGGCGACGGTGGACGCGCTTGTCGTGGACCATCGGTTGCAGGCCGGGTCGGACGAGGTCGCGGCGACGGCGGCGGCCACCGCGCGAGCGCTGGGCTGCCGATCGGTGCGCGTACTGCCGGTCGAGGTGAACGGTCCCGGCGGTATGGAGGCGGCCGCACGCACCGCCCGTTACGGCGCACTGGACCATGCGCGCGGCGACCTGCCGGTGCTGCTCGGGCATACGCTCGACGATCAGGCCGAGACCGTGCTGCTCGGACTCGGCCGCGGTTCCGGAGCGCGCTCGATCCAGGGGATGGCGCCGTTCGACGAACCATGGGGCCGGCCACTGCTGAATGTCCGGCGGGAGACCACCCGGCAGTTCTGCGCGGACCTCGGTCTGGCGCCCTATGAGGATCCACACAATCTTTCCCCGGAATTCACTCGCGTCCGTCTGCGGGCCGAAGTCCTGCCGCTTCTGGAGGATGTGCTCGGCGGTAGCGCGGCCCTCGCGCTGTCCCGTACCGCCGAACTGTTACGCGAGGACAACACCGCACTCGACGAGTTCGCTGCCGAACTGCTGGTCCGGGCGGAATTCGGCGGTGCGGGCCTGTCCTGCGCGGTACTCGCCGACGCGGCCCCGGCAGTGCGCCGCCGGACCGTGCGGGCCTGGCTGCTGGCCTGTGGAGTGCGGGTGGTGACAGGCGCACATCTCCGGGCGGTGGACGATCTTGTAGTGGCCTGGCACGGCCAGGGCGGGGTCGCGGTGAGCGGGGGAGAGCGGGGGACCAGGTTGGTCGTCGTCCGCGAGCATGGCAGGCTGACACTTGCCCGCGCGACCGGGTGAGCCGAAACCGAAGGGAAACCAGCTGACGTGTACGGGGACGATATCGCTTCGGTCCTGATCACCGAGGAAGAAATCGAGGCCAAGGTCAGCGAGCTGGCCGAACTGATCTCCAAGCGGTACCCGGCCGATGCCCCCGAGGGGGATCTTCTGCTGGTCGGAGTACTCAAGGGCGCGATCTTCTTCATGACCGACCTCGCCAAGGCCCTACCCATTCCGACCCAGCTGGAGTTCATGGCCGTCTCGTCCTACGGGTCGTCCACCTCGTCCTCCGGCGTCGTGCGCATCATGAAGGATCTGGACAAGGACATCGCCGGTCGCAATGTGCTGATCGTCGAGGACATCATCGATTCGGGTCTGACGCTGTCCTGGCTGATGCGCAACCTCTCCACCCGCAACCCGGCCTCGCTCGAGGTGGTGACCCTGCTGCGCAAGCCCGATGCGCTGCGCACCCAGGTCGAGGTGGCGAATGTGGGCTTCGATATCCCCAACGAATTCGTTGTGGGATACGGCCTGGACTACGCCGAGCGCTACCGCGACCTGCCCTATATCGGCACCCTGCACCCACGCGTCTACGGCGGCGAAACCGGCTGAGACCCAACGGTGTGCGGTGAGCCCCGAACGAAGGTGCTCACCGCCGGCGAGTTCCCGATCGAACATGCTCGTCCAGGCGGCGCAGCACCGGGTCGCCGAGCAATGTCCGCACCGCGCCTTTATCGCACCGGGCGAGGCACTCGGCCTGATCGGCGAGTCGGAGCCGGGTAAGTCGACCGTCCTCCGCTGCCTCGTCAGCGGCGAGTCCCTGACCGAACGTGCCCACCAGTTGTGCCGAGTTCAGCGAGGCCCACAAAGGGTTCGGCGCCGGTCGGCAGGTCGCCCTCGCCGTAGGTGGAGCAGACGATGAGGTGGAAGGCCTGCGGATCGAGGTCGGCGAGGTC
>NZ_JARWNW010000214.1 GCF_029868325.1 Nocardia carnea | reverse complement strand
TATCGGCCGCCCCCCCCCCCCCCGGCGGGGGGCGGGCCCCGGGACGGTCTCTAAACTCCCCACCCCCGCCCCTCCCCTCCGCCCCCCCGCCCCGCCCCTCCATATTCCCGCGGGCCCCCTAACCACGGAGGTGGGCCTTTGCTGTGGGCACCGAAATCGCGATCATCGTCGGTGGTGATCATGAATCGTCTTCGTTTGCCGTTGGGGGCAGGGCGAGGTGGGGCCAGTGCGCGAGGTCGGTGAGCATTTGCCTGTCGTGGGTGGCCACTACGACTGCGGCGGGGGCGTCCGAGAGGGCGGCGGTGAGTTCGTCGACCAGGGATATCGACAGGTGGTTCGTCGGTTCGTCGCAGATCAGGACCATGGGGCGGAAGGCCAGCTGGAGGGCGAGGTGGAGGCGGCGCTGCTGGCCTTGGGAGAGCCTGCCGACGGGGGTGTGCCGCGACTGTTTTTCCAGCAGCCCGGTCGCGGGCAACGGGATCGGGTCGACGTCGTGGTGCAATTCGAGGCTCCGGATATGGCGGTCGTAGAGCTGCTGCGCGGTGAGTTCTGGTTCCCAGGCAGGCACCTCCTGATCGATCCGGGCGATCCTGGCCGCGCTGTGATGGTGGATGCTTCCGGTGGACGGTTCGAGTTCACCGGCCAGTACGGCCAGCAGAGTGGACTTACCGGCGCCGTTGTGACCGGTGACCAGTAGCCGATCGCCCGCCTCCAGAACCAGACCGACAGGGGAATGCAGCCGCCCCGCCACGGTGACCTCCGCGCAGTGGAGCAGCGGTGCGCCGGGCCGGACGGTGAGTTCCGGGAAACGGAGCCGCAGCGGAGGTTCCGGCACGGTCACCGGGTGGGCGTCGAGATCGGCCTGGCGCCGGTTCAATGCCTGCACCAGCCCCGGAGTGCGGGACTGCCGCTGATGTTTGCCGTGACCCTTGTCGGGGCGCCAGCCGGTGCTGAGCCGGTCACGGGCGGTCGTGACGGCCTCACGCAGGCGGGCGCGTTCGGCGAGTTGATCGGCGTACTCGTTCTCCCAGCTCTCCCAGGCCCGGCGCCGACCCTCCTGCCAGCCGGTGTAGCCACCGGTGAACAGTTGCGGGCGGCCGTCGCGGCTCGGATCCAGGTCGAGGAATTCCGTGGCGATATCGCGCAGGAGCGCGCGGTCGTGACTGACCACGGCCAGCCCACCCGCTCGGGCCCGCAGGCGTTCGGTCAGGAACACCAGTCCGTCCCGGTCGAGATGATTGGTCGGCTCGTCCAGCAGGAGGATGTCGTGGGCGGCCCCGAGCAGGCATGCCAGCCGGACCCGGTAGCGCTGTCCCACCGACAGCGTCGCCAGCAGGCGTTCCCGGTCGGTGCACGCATGCAGGGCGGACAGGGCGATATCGATCCGCCGCTCGGCATCCCACGCGTCGAGCCGGGTCGCGGCTTCCAGCGCCGCCGCGTACGCGTCGTCGGCGCCGGGGGCACCATCGGTGAGGGCGACGGTCGCGGTATCGAGATCCCGCAGGGCACGCAGAGCGGGTGCGATGGTTTCGGCGACCAGGGTCCCCACCGTTTCGCCGGTGCGGAACGGGACGGCCTGGCGAGCGACCCCGAGGGTGCCCACCCTGGCCACCGTGCCGCTGTCGGGTCGATGTAGCCCGGCCAGAACATGCAGCAGGGTGGATTTGCCCCGCCCGTTCTCACCGACGACGGCGAGCCGGGAACGCGCGGATACGGTGACGGAGACGTCGGTGAGAACGGCGCGCGATCCGAGGCTCACGTGTACGGACGTCGCCCGGATATGGGCATGCGCGCCCGCCGGCAGGGCACTCGGTGCGAGGTCCTCGGGCAGAGGTCCGGGTGTAGACGGACCGCTGTGGCCGGAATGGGAAACAGAGGTAGAAGAAAGAGACACTGAAGCTCCGCAGCTCGAGTAGGGAGCCGGGACAGCGCAACGACACCGCCCGGCACGACAGCTCGGACGGCGGCTTCAGAAGAACGTCGGAATTCCGGTCGCCGCCGTCAGCGGCGCGACCAGGGCTTCATCGACACAGCACAGGAAATCACGACCGGAACGATAACGAAGACCTCGCACGCCCGGCAATGTGTTTTCCACCGCGCCGCCACCGACCTCGGCTCCGCGCCGCGTTACCCGCGCCCCGCCGCGGGTGGCGGCCACCCCGCCGCACCGGGCCCACCGCGGGGGCGCGTGGTACGGGGCCCCGCAAGGTTTTGGGCAGTGCAATCCTTAAGG
>NZ_JARWNW010000213.1 GCF_029868325.1 Nocardia carnea | reverse complement strand
CGGGGTAAACCCCCACCCCCGGGGGCCCGTGCCGCCGGGGCCCCCCCCGCCGTCCCACCCCGCCCCGGCCGGGGCGGCCCATTTTCCCGGGGGGGCCCGCGCCGAGGGATCAAGCCGGCGATGTGCCCTGCCGCCGGGCATTCTTGACCAGGCCGCCGCCGATGACCAACCGCTGGATCTCGCTGGTGCCCTCGTAGAGTCGCAGGAGCCGGACGTCACGGTAGATCCGCTCGACCGGCACATCGCGCATATATCCGGTACCACCGTGCACCTGGACCGCGAGATCGGCGACCTTTCCCACCATTTCGGCGCATCATCGATCTGGAAACCAGGGACGAGGTACCGGCCGGCGAGCGCGGGGTGCTCTCGGCTCGTGTCGAAGCGGTCGGACCCGATTTCCTGCGCACCACGGATCTGGCGTCGATGGATGCCGACGGTTTCGTCACGGTGTACGGCCGGGCGGACGGCGCGATCAACCGCGGCGGTTTCAAGATCCTTCCCGAGTCGGTGCGCGCGGTCCTGCTCCGGCATCCCGCGGTCCGTGATGCCTGTGTAGTCGGGGTGCCGCACAGCAGGCTCGGGCAGGTGCCGTTCGCGGCGGTGGAGTTGCGTCGCGAACGCGGGGTAGTGGACTCCACCGAACTACGCGAGCTGGTCCGAGAGGCGCTACCCAGTCACCACGTGCCGGTCGACATCGCGATCGTCGACGAGCTGCCGCGAAATGCCGCCATGAAGGTGCGCACGGACGCCGTCGCCGCCCTCTATCAGGAGAGCTGACCGGAGGATCGCCATCCGCCCATCGGTATGTCTATCGAGGGCTCGCCATCCGACTGTGCTCCGCCGGGGAGCTGTCGGCACTGGTGTCAGCGGTCGGTAGACCGCACCGGTAAGCAGTTCCCGTGGCGGGCGCGGCAGGACGCGACAGTATGACGGTACTGGCGGCCACCCGAGGAAAGGTGCACCGGAGCGACCCGCCGATCGGGCGTGGTGCGGTGGCCTACCATGGCGATGTGTCCCTGCCGGAGACCGACCGCCCGGACCTTTCCGAGTACATGACCTGGGAAGAACTGGAGCAGCTACCCGACGAGATCGCGGAGCAGATCGAGCTCTGGGACGGTCGGGCGGTGTGGCTACCTCGTGGTCCGGGCGAGCATCAGATGTTCACGGCACGTATGCGGAACGAAATCGAACGTTGCGCGCGCAAGCGCATGTCGGAAGATCCCGAGACCTGCTGGACCGTGAACTTCGAAACCAACGTTTTCCTCCGAAGCAGCGGGAAGTCCGATTTCCTGACACCGGACTTTCTGGTGTATCGCTGTCTCGAATCACCGTTCGCAGACGTCCGGGCCACCGATACGCTGCTGGTCGGCGAAGTATTGTCGCCGTCGAACAAACAGGCGGATATGGAGGCGAAGAAGGGACGCTACGCGGCTGCCGGTATCCCCTGGTACTGGGAGGTCACCCTGGCGTCCGGGCGCAGTGCGATATCCGCCATCCGCGCCTACGCCCTGCAGACCGGGTACGCCTCCCTGCCCGACGATGTCCATCCGCTGCATCCGACCAATTACCTGCTGGTCGACGAGTGGACACCCGCCGATGAGCACGGCATACATATCGGCCATCCGTTCCCGATCCACATCCCGTGGACCGAGCTCGAATACTGAACCGTGCCGTGATGTGTAGCTGCTGCGAGATCAGTCCGGGCTGAAGGTGCGAACACGATGGCGGCGATATACGGGGTCACTGTGTCGAGTTCAGGTGTCGGCCGAGCCAGGTGTGGATATCGTCGAGCGCGGCCTGCGCCATCGGGGTCGGATGTCCGGTGAACCCGTGGGGCGAGTCGGGGTAGACGCGGAGATCGATGTCTGCGCCGGAGGCCGATAGCCGAGCGGCCATCGCCAGGTTGTCCTGAAGGAGGATATCGGCGTCGCCGACGACCATGAGGATCGGCGGCAGGCCGGTCAGGTCGGCGTAGATCGGAGAGATGTCGGGGTTCGTTCGGTCCGGGGCCGTGCCGGCGTATGCCTCGAGGAAATACTCGTCGGCGATCAGACGGCCGGCCGGTGTCTGTGCGCTCAGGTCGTAGGTGCCGAATTGCAGCACAGCACAATCGAATGCCGCGACGCCCCGATCACGCAGGCGCAGCAGTGTTGCCATCGCCAGTGTTGCGCCGGCCGAAAAGCCGCCGATAGCGAGCTTCGCTGTGCCGAAACTATGCTGGGCGTGCTCGGCGAGCCAGAGCGCGGCGGTTTCGCAATCGTCCGGCGCGGCCGGCCACGGATGTTCGGGTGCGAGCCGATAGTCCACGCTCGCGACTGCGATACCGAGTGCGTCGGCGAGCCGGCGATTGCCGAGGTCGCTTGCGGCGGCTGACCCCATATAGAAACCGCCGCCGTGGATCTCCAGGAAGACGCCTTTCACCGCGGCGTCCCCGGGAGTGTGGAACCGCACTGGGACGCCGCGTCCGTTCGCGGCGACGAGTTCTTCGACAGCTGGGGGACTCGCCGCGGCCGGCTCGGGCAGGCCGGCCCGGATTGCGCGAAGCTCCTCCGGACTGTTCGGACCTCGTCCGGCCGCACGGTTGTCATAGAAAGCGCGTGACTCGTCGGTGAGAAGCCGGAGGTGAGGGTCGATCAGCTGGGACAGCCCGAGGTGCATGGACACCCACGGTAGAGCAAGATCGACAGTTTCCGGTTGTGTGGTGTCGAGGACGTCTCGGCCGAGCGATGGGAGCGCCACGGGCAGGTTCGAGCGGGCGCAGCGACGTCGTGGACCGATGATCGGGGATGTGAGCCGATTGCGGTTCATCCGAGGCCCACATCACGTTTCGTCGATTACCATCGGCGAAATGCTGGAAAGGGCCCGTGGTTCCGTCGCCCTTCCGTTCACCATAGTTCGCAAGGGCTATGCCCCTGATGAAGTCCGGATGTATTTCGATCGATTCGATGAAGAACTTCGCCGAGTCGCCGAGGAACGCGACGCCGCCCGCGCCGAGCTCGCCGCGGCCCGCCGGTCATCGAACCCGGCCGATCCCTCGAACAACGAAGGCTTCAACCTGATCCGAGAACTCCGCAGTGAAATCGACCACCTCTCCGCCTGCTGAATTCGAAGAGTGCATAGCGTCCCGCCCCGTGGGAGCGAAAGCGCGATAATGCTGTCAGCTGCCGGTGCGTGTGTTGTGGCCTACGATTGCGAAGCTGACCGTGGCGAGCGCGGCGAGGTGGTCCTCGGGCATGTTCCGTACCTCGACCTGTACAACGATCGAGCGTCTCCCGGCGTGCACGATGGTGGACACCGCGCGCGCGGTACCGGTGGTGACGGCCCGGAAGTAGCGGACGCTCAGGTCCGAGGTCACCACACCGCCGGCCGGGAGACTGTCCAGCGCCAGTGTGCCTGCCGCGATATCGACCAGGGTGGCGACGAGACCACCTTGCAGTCCGCCCGAGGTGTTGACAACATGTGGCGCCACCGGCAGCTCCCAGGTCGCCGAGCCGGATTCGTCCGGTTCCTTCCGGAAACCGATGTGGTCGAGTAGATCGCCGATTGCCTGAGTGGTGGTCATGGCCGGTCCTTGTCGAGTTGTCGTCGGGTGCATCCGTTCCGGGTGCGTGGTCGATTGCGATGCCGCATGCGGCACCGGCGGAGAAGTGTTCAGTGCGGGGGCGCGGTTGCGCTGCCGGCCTCGACACCGCGGTCGGTCAGCAACTTTCGCAGCGCGGCGAGATCCACCTTGCCTGTTGTGCCGCGCGGGATATCGGCATCGGAGTCGAGCAGCAGCCAGGTGGACGGCACCTTGAACGAACTCAAGATCTCCTTGGTCGCGGCGCGCAGCCGCTCGACGCCCGCGCTGCCCGTGACGACTACGGCCGCGGCCACCCGGGCGGCGTCGCCGCGGTCGATATCGGTGACGAAAGCGCCGGTGACGCCGTCCAGCAAGCGCAGCGCTTTTTCGACTTCACCGGGGTAGACGGTCGCGCCGTTGACCTTGAACATATCGTCGCGCCGGCCGTGATAGAAGAGGAAGCCCGCGTCGTCGAGGTGCCCGAGGTCGCCGGTGGGGTAGTAGCCGTCGGGGGTGAACAGATCCTCGCGGGTGCGGCCGCAGATACCGCGCAGGATATGCGGGCCGCGCAGCTGGATCTCCCCGATGGTGCCCGCGGGCATCGGGTTACCGGCCGGGTCGGCGATGCGCACCTGCATCCCGTCGAACGGCCGGCCGCAGCTACCGTGCGCGGATTCGGGCATATCGGTATCCGCTGGGTAGCCGCAGTAGGGGCCGAAGGATTCGGTCATCCCGAACAGGTTGGCCCGGGCCCCAGGCCGCGCACGCTGCCCGGGTGGTAGAAGGGCCTCGAGGCTGCCGGGCCGCAGCGCGGACAGATCGGTGCCGAGGGTTTCCGCCCGGCGGGCGAGGGCTTCGGCCTGATCGGGCCAGCCCCGGAACAGGGTGACCCGTTCGCGTTCGAGTAACTCCAGGGTCGATTCCGGCCGCGGTATCTCCTCGGTGACCAGGGTGGCGCCCGCCGCGAGCGCGGAAAGGATGCCACCGCCGAACCCGCCGACCCAGAAGAACGGCATCGGGAGGTACAGCCGGGCCTCGGCGTCGATACAGCGGGCGGTGAGCCCGGAGCGCACGGCGGCCAGCGCGTTACCGTGCGAATGGATAACGCCTTTGGGCAGGCCACGGCTGCCGGAGGTGAACATGATGAGCATGGGGTCGGCCGGGCGGACGGTGGCGGCGAGTGCCTCGGCGACCGCGCTCGCCGCCGGTGTCACCGTGAGCTGGGCAGAGGCGCCGGGGATATCGCCTTCTCCGGGCGCAGGCCGAGCTCCGGAGAGCACCGGCGAAGAGGCGTATCGACTGTCCGCCGATGCGGGGGTCGGCTCGGCGGGGAGAACTTCCCCGAGCGGTTCGGTAGCGGCTTCGGCACTGAATATGTACCGGAGGGCCGGCAATTCAGGGTGCTGGATCGGCGTGGTGTTGAGTGCTTCGCCGAGTACGGCGCGGAGTCCGTCGAGGTAACGGTGGCCGCGGAATTCGACGGTGGTGATGAGTACTTCCACGGCGGCGGCGCGTAGTTGGTCGATCAGTTCCGGTGGTTTCAGCAGTGTGCTCATCGGCACCAGTACCGCGCCGATCCTGGTGAGCGCGAGCGCGATCCGCACCCAGCCGACACTGTTGGGGGCTACCAGCCCCACCCGGGTGCCCTTGGTGATTCCGGCGGCCACGAACGCGGCGGCCAGCCGGCGGGTGGTGGCGTCGAGGTCGGCGTAGGTCGTGCGCGTATGCGGGTCGATCACCGCCGGATGGTTTCCACGCTCGGCGGCATGGTGGCGCAGCAGGGTGTCGATGGTGTCGATCGCCGCGGTGTGCTCAGGCATCGAAGATCTTTCCGAGTCGCTGGATGTCCACTTTGCCGCCGGGTAGCAGCGGTACCTCGCCGGGCCGCAGGGCGGCGAATCGCCGGGGGACCTTGTAGGCCGACAACTCCTGCCGGAGGCTTTCGCGCAGCGCGGTGTCGTCGACAGTGGCGTCGGGAGTGACGAGTACGGCGGCCACGATCTCGCCGCGGTCGGGGTCGGGCAGGCCGAGTACATGTGCGGGCGTGCCGGTGATCTTCGTGATCGCCTTCTCCACCTCGGCCGGCGAGACATTGGCGCCCGCGGTTTTGATCATGGCTCCGCGCCTGCCGAGGAAGTAGAAGAACCCGTCGTCGTCCACGCGCACCAGATCACCGGTAGGGAACCAGCCGTCGGCGTCGAAACACTGCTCCCGGCTGCGGCCGTGGTAACCCTGCATCACATACGGTCCGCGGATATACAGTTCGCCGGTCGTGGCGTCGGTGCCGGTGTCGGGGTCGACGATGCGGGTGTCGAAGCCGGGTGCGGGTTTCCCGAACGAACCGCGCCGGTGTTCCGGCTGATCGGAGTCGTCGCCGCTGAGCAGGACCACGCTGCCCGCCTCGGTCATCCCGAGCATATTGTGCCGCAGCTCCGCGTCGGTGGGTCGCGCGTCGGCGGGCATGATCGCATAGAGGTTGCCGCGGCGCATCGAGGACAGATCGCGGGCTGCGAAGCTCGGGTGCCGGGCCAAGTGTGCGACGCCGGCTGCGAAACCGTTGGTAACCGTGGGTTTCTCGGCCTCCAGTAGATCGAGGGTAGCGCTCGCGTCGGTGGCGTCGGAACACACCAGTGTGGCACCGGACAGCAGGGTCGCCAGCAACGCGAAACCGAAGCCGCCGATCCAGAAGAACGGCGAATTGCAGAACAGCCGGTCCGCCGCGGTGAGGCGGCGGATCTCGTTGAGGTTGCGCTGATGGTCCAGTAGCGCGCCGTGGGTGTGTACGACACCCTTCGGTGCGCTGGTCGAACCGGAGGTGTAGATGATCGACAGCGGATCGGCGGCGGTGACCTCCCGTTCCATCGCCGCGAGGAGGTCCGCGCCGCCGGGGGGGGGGGGGGGCGCGGGGTTGCCCGAGGTTGTGGTCGAGGGGTTTCCCGTATCGGTGTTGTAGCCGCCGGGCGGGCCCCTCGTCCCACTGTAGTCCCCGTATACCGCTGCCCCCGTGCGGGCGGGTCAGCTCACTGGGGGTGGCTTTGGGGTTTAACGGCCCCCCCACGGCCCCGATCCGGGCGGCGGCGAACGCGGCGATCACGAAA
>NZ_JARWNW010000212.1 GCF_029868325.1 Nocardia carnea | reverse complement strand
CCGGGGTCCTGTCATACGAAACGCCTGCCCCCGTGGTTAGGGGCCCCGCGGGGTGGGGGGGGACGGGGCGGGGGGGCGGAGCGGGGGGGCGGTGGAGTGTATAAAGAGACCAGTAGGGGCCCCCACCCCCCGGGCCGGGGGCTACCCCCCGTTTCTTTACCCGGGCGGCCCCTGGGGGGGCCCCGGGGTTCGGGGCCCTAGAGGTCTCGTTCTTCACTCCTCCGCTCCTCCGCTTCGCTCCCCCGCTCCGTCGCTCCAGAACGAGACGGGCCCCGAACCACGGGGGCAGGCGTTTCGTATGACAGGACCCCGGTGGTGCTGCGGGGCAACCAACCGGGGGAACATCGGGGCGGTCGGGTGGTGGTCAGGAGTATTTCGGGAGCAACTTCAGGGTTCACCCCGATGTGAGGAAGCACGCAGGAAGCGGAGCATGGGTTTCATGACGAGAACCAGCTTCGGTGATCAGCTTCAGCAGATGTGGCAGACCCGCCCGGCCCGCCTGCCCCGGCGCGGGCCGATCGCCGGGGTCGCGGCCGGGGTCGGGCATCGCTACGGTATCGACCCGGTGTTGGTGCGGGTGGCGTTCGTGGTGTCCACCCTCTTCGGCGGGGCGGGAATCGTGCTCTACCTGTTCGGGTGGCTGATGTTTCCCGAGGCCGGGGAAGGTGCGTCGATGGCGGAATCGCTGACCCGTAAACGGCAGGATTCGCAGAGCCAGACCAAGACGATCGTGCTGATCGTGGCGCTGGCGATCGCGGTGAGCACCATGGGTCCGGTGGGTGTGGGGCTCGGCGGGTCGGGGGTGATCTCGCTGGCGCTCATGCTGGCCGGTTGGTGGATGCTGTATTTGCGGGCTCCGCAGCCGCCGCCGCTGCCCGCGGGGGCGGCGGTTCCGGATTCGCTTGCGGGCCCGGGGACGACCGGGTACCCCGGCGCCACGTTCCCCCAGGGCGGCGCGGATCCGTATACCTCCCAGTACACCGGAATATATACCCCCTATACGAAGCTGCCGGACCAGTATGTCCCGGACAACCCCGTGCAGGACGACGAAACCGCTTCCGGTACCGCTACCTCCGAAACGACGGATACCACCGGTCCGAGCCTCACCAAAACCCCCGCCGCCGAACCTTCGTCCCCACCGGCCACCGCGGCCGTACCGGCCGGCGATCCAGGCCCGGGCACACCCGACTCCACCGCCACCGAAAACCCGGTCGCGGCCACCCCTTCTGAGCCGGACGTGCCCCGGGACACCGGCCCGGACCGGCCCGTACCTCCACGCCCCACCATCGGGATGAGCAAGTCCACCGGCCTCACCGACCGCACTCCGCCCGCCTGGGATCCGCTGGGGGTCGCGCCACTCGCCTGGGATCTGCCCGACCCCACCCCGGCGCAGCCGGTGGCGGTGGTCACCGAGAAGCGTCCGCGGTCGCGTTTCACCGCGGTCGTGCTCGGCCTGGCAATCCTCGCCGCGGCAGGTGCCGGCGCTACGGCGGTGGCGGGAGCCGAATGGATGACAGCGGGCCGGATCGCCGCGATCGCGCTCGCGGTGATCGGGCTGGGACTGATGCTCGGCGCCTTCCGGCGCCGGGGTCAGGGCCTGTTGCTGGTCACCGCCCCGCTGGCGGCGTTCGTCATTCTGGCCGCCGCGGTCGGGCCGGTCGATTTCCAGAGCACCACCATGGGTGAACGCACCTGGACGCCCGTCTCGGCCGCCGATGTGCGGCCGGAATACGCGGTGACGATGGGTTCCGGCACTCTGGACCTGCGCGGTATCGAACTGACCGCTGATCGAACGGTCGACCTTTCCGTGCAGATGGGTCAGGCGGTGGTCCTGGTACCCGACAACATGAACGTGCGCACCGAGTGCACCGTCCGGATGGGTGAGGCGAGATGCCCGGACGGGCTCACCGGCCCCGGTGGGGATGCGCCGGTGCTGGATTTGAACGTGCAGGTCCGAATGGGTGAAGCGGAGGTGCGACGTGGCTGACCGGGAAACGAAACCGCACGTGGAAACATCGAATGACGGTGGATCGGCCGGACGGGCTCACCGCGGGGGCTTCTCCCCCGGACTGTTCGTCACCGGTCTACTCGCGCTGCTGGTGAGCATCTGGGCCCTGGCCGCGCCGGACAGGTGGAATATCGCCTCCATGATCCCGGTCGGCTGGATCGTCGTGGCGGCCGCGATCGTGATAGGCGTGGTACTGGTCATCTCGCCGAGAAAGCGCCGGTAGCCCGAGCGGCGACGCCGGTTCTCGTCGAACGGCGCCGTACCGAGCACAACGCCCGGCCCCTCATCCGAGGGTCCGGGCGTTCTGCTGTCGGCTCACTCCCACTCGATGGTGCCCGGCGGTTTGCTCGTCACATCCAGAACCACACGGTTGACCTCGCTCACCTCGTTGGTGATCCGGGTCGAGATCCGTTCCAGCACCTCGTAGGGCAACCGGGTCCAGTCCGCGGTCATCGCGTCCTCACTGGACACCGGCCGCAGCACGATCGGATGCCCGTAGGTACGACCGTCCCCCTGGACGCCGACACTGCGCACATCCGCGAGCAACACGACCGGGCACTGCCAGATCTGCCCGTCCAGACCGGCCGCGGTGAGTTCCTCGCGGGCGATGGCATCGGCCTGCCGCAGTGTCCGCAACCGGTCCTCGGTGACCTCACCGATGATCCGGATCGCCAGGCCGGGGCCGGGGAAGGGCTGCCGGGCCACGATCTCCTCGGGCAATCCGAGCTCCCGGCCGACCGCCCGGACCTCGTCCTTGAACAGCAGCCGCAACGGTTCGACCAGTTCGAATTCCAGATCGTCGGGCAGGCCGCCCACGTTGTGATGCGATTTGATGTTCGCGGTTCCGCTGCCGCCGCCGGATTCCACCACATCCGGGTACAGCGTGCCCTGCACCAGGTATTCGACCGGGGGGACATCCCGGCCCGCGGCCTGCTCGCCGACGACCTCACCGACGGCATCCTCGAACGACCGGATGAATTCCCGTCCGATGATCTTGCGCTTCTCCTCGGGGTCGGTGACACCCTTCAGTTCGCCGAGGAACTTCTCGACCGCATCCACGGTGACCAACCGGGCCCCGGTGGCGGCCACGAAATCCCGCTGCACCTGTTCGCGCTCACCGGCCCGCAGCAGCCCGTGATCGACGAAAACACAGGTCAGCTTGTCACCGATGGCTCGCTGCACCAGTGCGCCCGCCACCGCACTGTCCACGCCGCCGGACAGGGCGCAGATCGCGTGCGCGTCCCCGATCTGCTCGCGCACCCGCTCGACCATCGCGTCGGCGATATTGGCGGGTGTCCAGTCCGGCTTGATACCGGCCATTTCGTGCAGGAACCGGCTCAGCACCTGCTGCCCGTGCGGCGAATGCAGCACCTCGGGGTGGTACTGCACACCGGCCAGCCGGCGGGCCCGGTTCTCGAACGCCGCGACCGGTGCACCCACCGTCGTGCCGGTGACCTCGAAACCATCCGGGGCGTCGGTGACGGCGTCCCCGTGGCTCATCCACACCGGCTGCAACTCCGGCAGCCCCTCATGCAGCAGCCCACCGTCGATATCGAGTTCGGTGCGGCCGTATTCGCGGGTGCCGGTATTGGTCACGGTGCCGCCCAGCGCCTGCGCCATCGCCTGGAAGCCGTAGCAGATACCGAAAACCGGGATATCCAGGTCGAACAGCCGCGGATCGAGGGCGGGCGCGCCTTCGGTGTACACACTGGCCGGACCACCGGACAGGATTACCGCCAGCGGCTGCTTCTCGGCGATCTCCGCAACGGTGGCCGTATGCGAGACCACCTCCGAGTAGACACTCGCCTCCCGAACCCGGCGGGCAATCAACTGCGCGTACTGCGCACCGAAGTCGACGACAAGAACGGGCCTCTGCGAATGTGTCACCCGCATGAGTCTAATGAGCGCCGATCAGCGACTCGCAGGCCCATACCCTCGGGCTCAGGCGCGAACGCTGAGGCCGACCTTCTGGAATTCCTTGAGGTCGGAGTATCCGGCCTTGGCCATCGAGCGGCGCAGGCCGCCGACGAGGTTCAGGGAGCCGAACGGATCGTCGGAGGGACCGGTCAGCAGCTGTTCCAGGCTGGGGCGCACCGGCGCCGGAGGGGCCTGCCCGAGCAATTCTTCGGCGAGATCCCACGGCTCGTCCAGCGAAAGCAGCGATCCCCGCGGCACCGAGGGATGGGCGGCGGCCGAGGGCCAGTACCAGCCGCGACCGGGCGCTTCGGCGGCGATGGCGAGCGGCGCACCCAGCATGGCCGCGTCCGCGCCACAGGCGATGGCCTTGGCGAGCTGGCCCGAACTGTTGATATCGCCGTCGGCGATCACATGCACGTAGCGGCCGCCCGTTTCGTCGAGATAGTCGCGGCGGGCCGCGGCGGCGTCGGCGATCGCGGTCGCCATCGGAATGCCGATACCGAGAACTTCGCCGGTGGTGGTCGCGCCCGGCTGCGAACCATAACCCACGATCACTCCGGCGGCACCGGTCCGCATCAGGTGCAGTGCGGTGCGGTGATCACTGACGCCGCCGGCGACGACCGGCACGTCCAGTTCGGCGATGAAAGTTTTGAGGTTCAACGGTTCGCCGTCGCCCACATGCTCGGCCGAAATGATGGTGCCCTGCACCACCAGCAGATCGATCCCGGCCTGCAGCAGGCCGGGGGTGAGCGCCCGCGCATTCTGCGGGCTCACCCGCACCGCGACGGTGACCCCACCGGCCCGCACCTGGCCGACCGCCGCGGCCAGCAGATCGGGCTGCATGGGCGCGGCGTGCAGTTCCTGCAGGAACGCGATCGCCCGCTGGTAGCTGCCTTTGTCGGCGAGCTCGAGCAGTTGGTCGATCTTGGCGGAGACATCCGCGTGGCGGGCCCACAACCCCTCACCGTTGATCACTCCCAGCCCACCCCGGCGCCCGATCTCGATGGCGAATTCCGGGGAGACCAGCGCATCGGTCGGATGGGTGAGGAAGGGGATATCGAACCGGTAGGCGTCCAGTTGCCACGCCAGCGACACCTGGCTCGCCGAACGGGTCCGGCGCGAGGGAACGATATCGACATCGTCCAGCTCGTAGGTCCGGCGAGCCGTCCTACCCATCCCGATCTCGACCATATCGCGCACTGATAGCTCCTGTATTTTCGGCGCGCTGGCGCGCGCGGGGTTTCGGCCCCCTTGGCGTTGCCTTTCAGCCCTCGAGACTCGCGGCTCCGCGGCCTCGCTTCGAGGCCTGAAAGGCAACGCGGGCCGAAACCTCCAAGGGCCTCGTAAGACTCGGCACCGAAGTCTGTGCGTTTCACCTGGTGAACTCGCATATTGCGACTAAACCTTACACACCCCCGGTCAGCCGCGGCTCGGACGGTTGGCGGTCTGAGCACCAAACCTGGGATCACTGCTGAACGCGCCCAGCCGTGGTGCCGAGTTCAGCGAGGCCCTGAAAGGTTTCGGCCCGCCCCTGCTTTCCGCACTCGATGCGATGCGGCGCAGCCGCGAGTATCTAGTGCGGAAAGCAGGGGCCGAAAGGGCCGAAACCCCGCGCGCCGGAGGCGCGCCAAAGTCACCGCCCGGTGTAGTTCGGGGCCTCCACGGTCATCGTGATGTCGTGCGGGTGGCTCTCCTTGAGGCCCGCCGCGGTGATCTGAACGAACTGGGCTTCCTGCAGACCGGTGATGTTCTGTGCGCCGGTGTAGCCCATGGCCGCGCGGAGACCGCCGACGAGCTGGTGGATCACCTGGTTCACCGGGCCGCGGAACGGCACCCGGCCTTCGATACCTTCGGGAACGAGTTTGTCCTCGGCCAGCACATCGTCCTGGAAGTAGCGGTCCTTGGAGAAGGATTTCGCCTGACCACGGCCCTGCATGGCGCCCAGCGATCCCATGCCGCGGTAGCTCTTGAACTGTTTACCGCCCACCAGGATCAGCTCACCGGGCGATTCCGCGGTACCGGCCAGCACCGAGCCCAGCATCACGGTGGAGGCGCCGGCGGCGATGGCCTTCGCGATATCGCCGGAGAACTGGATTCCGCCGTCGGCGATCACGGGCACACCCGCGGGCGCGCACACCGCGACGGATTCCAGGATCGCAGTGATCTGCGGGGCACCGACACCGGCAACCACCCGGGTGGTGCAGATGGAGCCCGGCCCGACGCCCACCTTCACCGCATCGGCACCGGCCTCGACCAGCGCCGCGGCACCGGCTCGGGTGGCGATATTGCCGCCGATGACCTGGATACGATCCCCCACCTCGGCCTTGACCTTGCTGACCATGCTGAGAACTTGGCGCTGATGCCCGTGCGCGGTATCGACGATGAGCACGTCGGCACCGGCATCGGCCAGGGTCATGGCCCGCGACCAGGCATCGTCGCCGACGCCCACCGCGGCCCCGACCAGCAGCCGGCCGTCCCGGTCCTTGGTGGCGTCGGGGTACTGATCGGTTTTCACGAAGTCTTTGACGGTGATCAGGCCGCGCAGCCGGCCCTCACCGTCGACGATGGGGAGTTTTTCCACCTTGTGGCGGCGCAGCAGCCCGAGGGCGGCCTCCGCGGTGACGCCCTCCTGGGCGGTGATCAGCGGCGCCGGGGTCATCACATCGGCCACGCGGCGGTTCTGATCGACCTCGAACCGCATATCGCGGTTGGTGATGATGCCGACCAGCGCACCCGTTTCGTCGACCACCGGCAGACCGGAGATCCGGAACCGGGCGCACATGGCGTCGACCTCGGCGAGGGTATCGGTGGGGCGGCAGGTCACCGGATCGGTGACCATCCCGGCCTCGGACCGTTTGACCGTCTCCACCTGGCTCGCCTGATCGGCCACCGACAGGTTGCGGTGCAATACCCCCATGCCGCCCGCGCGGGCCATGGCGATCGCCATCCGGGCTTCGGTGACGGTATCCATCGCGGAACTCACCAGCGGCGTCCGCAACCGGACCTCTCTGGTCAGCTGACTGGATGTCTCGACCGAGCTGGGGATGAGATCCGACGCGGCGGGCAGCAGCAGCACATCGTCGAAGGTGAGGCCGAGCATGGCGATCTTGTTCGGATCGTCACCACCCGTAGGAGGGCGGACAATCGTGCGCTCGCCCGGTACGGGATTACTCATTCGGATCGAGCCCTCCTGGACGTCGGCTGAGCTATCGAGATATAGCGGCCCGATAGCAAACTGTAACTGGGAACAAACGTGCGGCGCCGGATCGTTTATTCCGGCGGCGGTGCCGGGTGAACTACTGCTCGTCAGCGCTTGACACCATGGTATCGGTCCGGTTGGACCACGGATCAACTGAGGCCCGCTGCGATCGATCGAGCAGCGGCGGCGAAACTGGCGGCGCGGACGGCTGGCGCAGACCGCCCTGTTCTGCGTACCGTGGGGATGTGCGTGACCATCTACCACCTGGCTTGCCGCCGGATCCGTTCGCCGGAGACCCCGCCGACCCGTCCGCCGCGCTCGATGCCATCGAGCCGGGGGAACCGCTGGATCCTCATGAGCGCCTTGCGGTCGAAGAGGATCTCGCCGATCTCGCAGTCTACGAGGCGCTACTGGCCCACCGCGGTATCCGCGGGTTGGTGGTGAGCTGCGAGGATTGTCGGCAGGATCATTATCACGACTGGGATATGCTGCGCGCCAATTTGTTACAGCTCCTGGTCGACGGCACGGTCCGGCCGCACGAGCCCGCCTATGATCCGACTCCGGAAGCCTACGTCACCTGGGATTACTGTCGCGGCTACGCCGATGCCTCGATGAACGAGGCGTTCCACGGCGACGGGTTCGACGCTTTCGACAGCTGAGTCCTTCGACAACCGAGTCGGAGCCGCCGGGCTGATCCGGCATGATCGACCGCCCTACGACGGCCGATCGTTTTGGCGTATCCGCACCAGGTTCGTAACGCACCACTCACCTCACCCGTACAGCGCCGGGGGGGGGGGGGGGGGGGGGGGGGGGGGGGGGGGGGGGGGGGGGGGGGGGGGGGGGGGGGGGGGGGGGGGGGGCGGGGGGGGGGGGGGGGGGGGGGGGGGGGGGGGGGGGGGGGGGGGGGGGGGGGGGGCGCGGGGCG
>NZ_JARWNW010000211.1 GCF_029868325.1 Nocardia carnea | reverse complement strand
CCCCCGCCCAGCACCCCCCCCCCGCCCCGCGCAGGGCCCCCGCCCATGCGCGGCTCGCGCCGCTGGGCCCGGGCCCCCCCGCACCCGGGGGTGAGCCCGGGCAACGGCTCAGGACTCGAGGGCGGCGTCCAGGGTGATCTCGTCGACTCCGGCCAACGCCTTGCTCACCGGGCATCCCGATTTGGCCGCGGCAGCCGCCGTGGTGAAACCCGCATTGTCCAGACCGGACACCCGGCCGCGCACAGTCAGCGCGATCCGGCTGATCCGGAAACCACCGGCCGGATCCGGGCCGAGCGTGACCGCGGCCGAGACGTCGAGGCTCTCCGGAGTGCCACCCGCCTGGGCGATCTCGTTGGACAGCGCCATCGCGTAGCAGGACGCATGTGCTCCCGCGATCAGCTCCTCCGGGCTGGTGGTGCCGCCGGCTTCCTCGGCGGAACGTTTGGGGAAGGACACCTCGTACTTACCGACTCCGGAGCTGACCAGCTCGACCTGGCCGGAGCCGTCCTGCAGACCACCGGTCCATGCGGTGCGCGCGGTACGTGTGGGCATCACAATCCTTTCGAAGACGAATATGTTCCGGTCCGCTCCGAAACTACCCGCACCCGTCAACCGATCGCAGCGGTTCGCTCGTCGAGGCGGGCCAGCGCCTTGGGCCAGGTCGCACGGTAGCGGTCACGGGCGGCTTCATCAACAAACCCGCTGTGTCGCAGGCGCAACCGGATACCGCGGGGTTGTTTGACGAGTTCCACCCGGACCACGGTCTCCGCGCCTTCGGTACCCGCGGCACCGGTCACCCAGGTCATTTCTACGAGCCGCCCGGGTTCGAGCCGCAGGAAGCGCCCGTAATGCGGGTGCATACTTCCCTCGTGTGCGGTTTCGAAGTAGAACGGCTCGTTCACCTCGGGCCGCATCCGTACCGTCGTGGGCTCGGCGAACCAGATATCGAATCCCTGAGTCCAGGCCAGGTACAACAGTTCGGGCGAAGCTTTCATCACCCGTTCCACCGTCAGCTCGTACGGTCGCGCTGACAGGTCCGGTACACGCACTTGCTGGTCGACCATCTCTGGAACCATACCCGCGTCGGGGCAGCTGCCGCCGCAGATGCGCCGATCGTCGCGCCGTCGCCGATCGTTCCGTGCCCGATCGGCGGATACGGACCGGCAAACGCCTTGCTACACCGGGAATCCGGGTGTGCACCGCCGCCTTCGCGCGAAGTGCGAATAGGGTGGTGCGGGTGGAGAGTCCGCGATGACGAGCTGGCAGATGGCCGGGCTACTGGGTTGGCTTGCGCTGACCGTCGCCCTGGTGGTGCTGTTGCGGCAGCGCCGCGCACTGCTACGGGCGTACCGGGAGCGCGATGCCGCGACCGCAACCGCCGCGCAGCGGCTACGTGAACTCGAGGTGAGTACCGAACGCCTGGTGATCGCACGTGAGCTACACGATGTGGTGGGACACAATCTTTCGCTGATCAACGTGCAGTCCGGGATGGCGCTGCAACAGGTCGAGAACAAATCGGCGAAGGCCGCGGGAACGGTGGCCGAAATCAAGACCACCAGCCGTAATGCCCTCGAAGACGTACAGGCGTTGCGGCACGCCATCCAGTCGGTGGAGCCGGCCGAGCCGGCGCGGCCCGAGCGCGAACGGCCCCGCGACGCGGATCCGGGTGTCCGCGGGGAACGGGAAAAACGCGCCAGGCGTAGCAGTTTCGGACGCCGTGATCGGGCGGTTGCCGCCGGTCCGGCCGAAGGCCCCGACCGGGGCGGCCGGAACCCCGCTCCGCCCGCCGCGCCGGCTCCACCGCCGCGGGAACCGGATCCGACGATGTCGGAGCTCGAGGAACTACTCCGGAAACCCCGGCAGGCCGGCCTGACCGTGCACACCAAAGTGATCGGCACCGCCGGATCCCTACCGGCGGCCATCGACGAGGCGGCGACCCAGATCGTCACGGAGTCACTGGCGAACGTCATCCGGCATGCGCCCAATGCCGAGGCCACGGTGACGGTGCGGTTCACCGCCGACTCGGTCGACCTCACCATCGACAACACCCGGCCCACCGGCAAACCCGAACATACGGGCCCGACACGCGGTATGGGCATCATCGCCATGCGAGAACGCACGCACGCGCTCGGTGGCGCATTGACCGCCGGCCCGAAACCCAGCGGTGGTTTCCGGGTCGCGGCCCGGTTGCCGAGCCGCCCGCTGCGTATCGCGATCGATCCGGACAAGATACCGCGCTCCCGGCCCGGGTCGGGTTCGGGATCCGGTGCGAGCCCGGACGAGAACAATCGGGCGACGCCTTCGTCCGACCGGCCGGGCGTCCGTGGTAGATCGCCGGACCGGGTCGAAACAGGACCCACGACAACGGATTAGCCGACAGCCGAGCCGCCTTCAACCGCAGGCGCCGCCCCGCTCACCGCGGCCGGCTACGGGGTCGGTCCGGTCATCGAAAACGGCCCGATGGAGAGAAACCGGCCGAACCACGGCGAGGGGCCCGTCTCCACGTGCGTACTAGATGGGCGGCAGAATTCTTCGATTCGGCCGCCGCCGCAGATTCGCCGCGGCCATAAGCCGCAGCGGGTTCGCCGCGGCGCGCCCGCGGCCCGGAAAACTGCCGTACACCGGCCGGGCGGTCACCGTCCGGGATTGGACCCTTGCCGCTCCTCGTCGGTGAAACCGGCACGGCGGGCGAAACCCGGCGCGTCCGCGTCCGTAGCTTGCAACCGGCCGGAATACGCCGCCGCTGCCCGGAACACCCCTTGCACCCCCGCGGGAGCGGCGCCGTAGGTGATCGACTGCTGAGGTGCGAACCCCAGTTCGGTGCCGATCTGCACTGCGTCCATATTGGCGCCGAGGAACAGGAAATCCCAGTTGTACTGGTCTTGCTGCTGTTGGATCAGCGAGCGCACGGCGGAATGAGTCCATTCACGGCTGGAGTTCTCGTGGCCGTCGGTGAGGATGACGACGATCACCGTGCCCGGGCGGTCGGATTCGGGGCGCGATGCCAGCTCGGCGCCGATATCGGTGACCAGTTTCCCGATCGCGTCGTAGAGCGCCGTACCGCCGCGGGGATACAGGACCGGCGGCGGGACCTGTTCGAGCGGGGTATTCGAGTACAGACATTCGTACTCGGTGTCGAACTGGGCGAAGGTCACCCGGACGGTTTTCTCGACCTTGCGCTGCTCTTCGAAGAAGGCGGCCAATCCGCCTTCGGTATCGGATTTGATCGACTGCATGGAGCCGGAGCGGTCCAGCAGGACGGCGATCAGGCTCTGGGCGGGATCGGTCATCGTTACCCCCTTTGTTGTTCCCTTGCCGCCAGCCTACGCGTGCACCCGCCTATCCGCCCGCGAGTTCTGCGGCCAACCGGCCCGAAGGCCCTGGCGTAGGAAAAGGCCTGCCCGGCTGCGTAATACAGCCGGGCAGACCTCTTGCGTACTGTTGTTCCTACTCGCCCGAGGCGGCCTCGGTGGTGCCTTCACCGGCACCGGTCAGCACGACCTCCGGCTTCTTCTCACCCTCGTCCTTGGTGAGCTTGGTCTTCGGCGTGAAGGTGAAGCGGGCGTCCTCGCCGGACCCTTCGCCGTCCCAGCCCTCGACGTCGACCACCACGTTCTGGCCCGCGCCGATCTCGCCGAACAGGATCTTCTCCGAGAGCTGATCCTCGATCTCGCGCTGGATGGTGCGACGCAGCGGCCGCGCGCCCAGCACCGGATCGAATCCGCGCTTGGCCAGCAGGCTCTTGGCCCGGTCGGTGAGCTCCATCGACATATCCTTGTTCTTCAACTGGACGCCGACGCGGTCGATCATCAGGTCCACCATCTCCACGATCTGCTCGGTGGTGAGCTGGTGGAAGACGATCACATCGTCGATACGGTTGAGGAACTCGGGCCGGAAATGCTTCTTCAGCTCGTCGTTGACCTTGAGCTTCATCCGCTCGTAGTTCGAGCCCTCGTTGTTCGACTGGGTGAAGCCCAGGCCGACCGCCTTCGAGATATCCGAGGTGCCCAGGTTCGAGGTGAAGATCAGCACCGTGTTCTTGAAATCGACCGTACGACCCTGGCCGTCGGTGAGGCGCCCGTCCTCGAGGACCTGCAACAGGGTGTTGTAGATCTCCTGGTGGGCCTTCTCGATCTCGTCGAACAGCACGACCGAGAACGGCTTGCGGCGCACCTTCTCGGTGAGCTGGCCGCCCTCCTCGTAGCCGACGTAGCCCGGAGGGGCACCGAAGAGCCGCGAGGCGGTGAAGCGGTCGTGGAACTCGCCCATATCGATCTGAATGAGCGCATCGTCGTCGCCGAACAGGAAGTTCGCCAGCGCCTTGGACAGCTCGGTCTTACCGACACCGGACGGGCCGGCGAAGATGAACGAGCCGGACGGGCGCTTCGGATCCTTCAGGCCGGCACGGGTGCGGCGGATGGCCTTGGAGACCGCCTTGACGGCATCCTCCTGGCCGATGATCCGCTTGTGCAGCTCGTCCTCCATACGGAGCAGACGGGTGGTCTCCTCCTCGGTGAGCTTGAAGACGGGAATACCGGTCCAGTTGGCCAGCACCTCGGCGATCTGCTCGTCGTCGACCTCGGCCACGACATCCAGATCACCGGAACGCCACTGCTTCTCACGCTCGGCGCGCTTGGCGACGAGCTGCTTCTCCTTATCGCGCAGCCGCGCGGCCTTCTCGAAGTCCTGCGCGTCGATCGCCGATTCCTTCTCCCGGCGCGCATCGGCGATCTTGTCGTCGAATTCACGCAGGTCCGGCGGAGCGGTCATCCGGCGGATACGCATCCGGGCGCCGGCCTCGTCGATCAGGTCGATCGCCTTGTCCGGCAGGAACCGGTCGTTGATATAGCGGTCGGCCAGAGTGGCGGCGGCGACCAGGGCACCATCGGTGATGGAGACCCGGTGATGCGCCTCGTAACGGTCGCGCAGACCCTTCAGGATGTTGATGGTGTGCTCGACGGTCGGCTCGCCGACCTGCACCGGCTGGAAGCGGCGTTCCAGGGCGGCATCCTTCTCGATGTACTTGCGGTACTCGTCGAGGGTGGTGGCGCCGATGGTCTGCAGCTCACCGCGGGCCAGCTTCGGCTTCAGGATCGAAGCCGCGTCGATGGCGCCCTCGGCGGCACCCGCACCGACCAGCGTATGCAGCTCGTCGATGAACAGGATGATGTCGCCACGGGTGTTGATCTCCTTGAGCACCTTCTTCAGGCGCTCTTCGAAATCACCGCGGTAGCGGCTGCCCGCGACCAGGGAACCCAGGTCGAGGGTGTAGAGCTGCTTGTCCTTCAGGGTCTCGGGGACCTCACCGTTCACGATGGCCTGCGCCAGGCCCTCGACCACGGCGGTCTTACCGACACCGGGCTCGCCGATCAGCACCGGGTTGTTCTTGGTGCGGCGGCTCAGCACCTGCATGACCCGCTCGATCTCCTTCGAGCGGCCGATCACGGGGTCGAGCTTGCCCTCCAGGGCGGCCTGGGTGAGGTTACGGCCGAACTGGTCGAGGACCAGCGACGTGGACGGGGTACCCGTCTCGCCGCGGGCACCGGATTCCACCGGCTCCTTGCCCTGGTAACCCGACAGCAGCTGGATGACCTGCTGGCGGACCCGGTTGAGGTCGGCGCCGAGCTTGACCAGGACCTGGGCCGCAACTCCCTCGCCCTCGCGGATGAGGCCCAGCAGGATGTGCTCGGTTCCGATGTAGTTGTGGCCGAGCTGCAGCGCCTCGCGCAGGCTCAGCTCCAGCACCTTCTTGGCGCGCGGGGTGAACGGGATATGACCGGACGGGGCCTGCTGGCCCTGGCCGATGATCTCTTCGACCTGGCTGCGCACGCCCTCCAGCGAGATACCGAGCGACTCCAGCGACTTGGCCGCGACACCCTCACCCTCGTGGATCAGACCCAGCAGGATGTGCTCGGTGCCGATGTAGTTGTGGTTGAGCATCCGGGCCTCTTCCTGGGCCAGGACGACGACACGCCTTGCGCGGTCGGTGAACCTCTCGAACATCGCTCCCTCACTCTCCTGCTCCGGACTCTATGGCCGGCTGACGCCGTGGTGTGTCGTGGACAACCGTCGGCCTCAGCCTGCCATGAAGGCCAGGGGTTGCGGCCCCCGCCTCCCACTCTAGTTGGCGGGTGGTCTCACTGCCGCCGGTCCACCCTAATGATCTGCGGGCCGGTCGCAGCGCTATTCATTCATAACGCCCATACCCACGTATTCGTTTCCCACTCCGGTTTTGCCGAGAGCGAACACAGGCGATTCGGGCCCGTCGGGATAACCGCAGGTCTACAGGTCGCGATCGCTGATGAGCCCGCTGCGCATGGCCAGTGCGGCCAGCCGGACGCGCTTCTGGTTCTGGGGCAGATCCTCGACGCCGAACTTGGCGAACAGTGCGCGCAGATGTGTTTTGACGGCGTCCACGCTGAGGAACAGTTCGTCGGCGATCTGCTGATTGGTCGCGGGGGCGGCGAAACCGACGTCACCCTTGTACGGGCGGCACAGGGCGATCAGCACACCGCGTTGCGCCTCGGTGAGCGACCGGACGGTCGGGACGGATCCGCTGGAAGCGCGGGTTGCATCGTCGGCGACCCCGTTGAAATCGTGGAACGACACCATGGAGGTGCCCATCCGGATACGATCGCCCGGCATGAGCCGGCGGCGGCCGTGCAGTCTTTCGCCGTTGATGAACGTGCCGTTGCGGGACAGCCCGTCGTCCACGATGGTCCATTGCGCGGCGAGGTATTCCACGGCGGCATGTAATCGCGAGACCTCGGCGTCCCAGCGCAGCGAGAGGTCCGCGCCGGCCGAACGGCCTATCGTGATCCGCTGCCGGTCGGGGGTCAGCATCACCTCACGCCGCCGGCCCTCGTCATCGGTGAAACGTAGAAACGATCCGACGGATCCGGACACTGCGCCGCTACCTGACCTCTCCATACCGGCAGCAACTGCCGGACACCACCCCGACCGCACGGGCCCGGTACTACCAACACCCCTATGGTGCCGGGCGAGCGGGCGGTGGAGCAAGACTGAACACCGCTGAGCGCAGCGGCCCCGGCACACAGCGCCGGGGCCAGCGGTAATTCCTATTCGCTATCGAGAAAGACCGACCGCCGTCCGCCTCGCAGAAAATAACCGGCGAACGACGGTTGAAAGAAGAACTATCCCTTCGAGGCCTTGTTGTACGCATCGGTGATATCGGCGGAGATACGCCCGCGCGCGGAAACCTTGTGACCATTCCGCCGTGCCCACTCACGAATTGCGGCGCTTTGTTCGCGATCCATCGTGGCACGCCCCTTGCTGTTGCCCGCACCGGCGGCAACCGCGGACTTCACCCGGCGACGGCCACTCACGCGACGGGCGCTGGAAACCCACTGTTCCAACTCGTCCCGAAGCTTCTCCGCATTCGATGACGACAGGTCGATCTCGTACGACACTCCATCGATTGCAAACTCGATGGTCTCGTCCGCGATGGACTCACCGTCGACATCGTCGATCAGGCTAACGGTGACCTTCTTTGCCATGAGATGAACGTCCTCTCGAAATCGTGCGGCCCGGCAAAATCAGGCCGATTACCCGAGGCAAGAATACCTCGAATTCGGAAAATTCCAAGACGAGCGATCGGCTATGCAAACCGATCGCTCAACGGCCGACCGGCCGCACTATTGGGAACAGTATCGTTTCCCGGATTCCCAATCCGGTGAGCGCCATCAACAACCTATCGATTCCCATACCGGTTCCGGTTGTCGGCGGCATCCCGTGTTCCATCGCGGCGAGGAAGTCTTCGTCCAGAACCATTGCTTCGTCATCGCCGGCGGCGGCGAGCCGCGCCTGATCCACGAACCGTTCACGCTGGATGACCGGATCGACCAACTCCGAATAGCCCGTGGCCAACTCGAAGCCGCGAACATATAGATCCCACTTCTCGGCAACTCCGGCACGCGACCGATGCTGCCTGGTCAGCGGCGATGTCTCCACCGGAAAATCACGGACGAAAGTCGGCTTGTCCAGCTTGTCGCCGTAGCAGTGTTCCCACAGTTCTTCGACCAGTTTGCCGTGGCCGTAGCCCTTGCCTTCGGGAATTTCCAGACCTTCCCGTTCGGCGAGCGCCAGCAATTCCGGGACAGTTGTTTCGGGAGTGACCTCGACACCCAGCGACTCCGATAGCGACGGATACATCTCCACGGTTGTCCACTCGCCGCTCAGGTCGTATTCCGACCCGTCGGCAAGCGTCACGACCTCAGTTCCCAGAGCCTCTCGAGCAACTTCCTGGATCAATTCCCGGATCATCCGCGCGGAGTCGTCGTAGGTTCCGTACGCTTGATAAGTTTCCAGCATCGCGAACTCGGGCGAATGGGTGGAATCGGCGCCCTCGTTACGGAAGTTGCGATTGATCTCGAAGACCCGCTCGATCCCGCCGACAACACAGCGCTTGAGAAACAGCTCCGGGGCAATGCGCAGGTAGAGATCCATATCGAGCGCATTGGAATGCGTCCGGAAGGGCCGGGCCGCGGCACCGCCGTGCAGGGTCTGCAGCATCGGTGTCTCGACCTCGAGAAATCCCCGGCGTTCGAGCGCATTGCGCAGCGCCCGCACCACCGCGACCCGGGTACGGGCCATCTCCCGTGCCTCCGGGCGCAGGATCAGGTCCACATAACGCTGACGGACCCGCGATTCCTCGCTCATCTCCTTGTGGGCGACGGGCAGCGGCCGCAGCGCCTTGGACGCCATCGACCAGGAATCGGCCATAATGCTCAACTCGCCCGTACGCGATGAGATGACTTCACCGTGGACGAAAACCATATCGCCGAGGTCCACATCGGCTTTCCACGCCGCCAGGGCATCGGCGCCGACCCCGTTCAGGCTGATCATCGCCTGCAACGTGGTGCCGTCACCCTCCTGCAACTTCGCGAAACACAATTTTCCGGTATTGCGCATGAAGATGACGCGCCCCGCCACACCGGCCTGCTGACCGGTCGCGGTATCGGCCGCGAGATCCGGATGGGCGGCCCGGATTTCGGCCAGCGTATGGGTGCGGGGCACCACCACCGGGTAGGCCTCACCGCCTGCGGCGAGCAGCCGTTCCCGCTTCTCCCGCCGGATCCGCATCTGCTCGGGGATGTCGTCGACTTCCACGGAGCGGCTGGATCGCCCCGCGGGAACAGTGCCCGCGGAGCCGCCGGATGACGAGGGGTTCGGGTTGCTCACAGCGAACCACCCTAGCGTGCACGGCAAATCGATTCGTCAGCCGCCCGCCCCCTGGACCGCGCCATATGGAATCGGCGCGGCTATGCGCGGACGGGCCAGAAAAATAGACCATTTGGTTGCTTAGGAAATACCGCCGGTGTGACGACAGCACGGAAATGTATTGCGGTCCGGATCTATTCGCCGCCGGCCGCGGAACAATTCAGAGAACTGCGAGCGAACGAACTTCCCTGGCGAAGTGCTCGGCGCCGGTCGCCACCGTGCGCATACCCGCAGCTACCAGCGCCTGGTAACCGCCGATCAGATCGGTCGCGCGGTGCAACCCCAATTGACGCAACGAGGCCGCGGCCAGGCTCGACGTGTACCCCTGCGAGCACACCACGATCCACTCGACATCATGATCGGTGGCCAGCGCGAGCCGGGCCGAACTGCTCGGATCCAGCCGCCACTCCAGCACATTCCGTTCGATCACCAGCGCGCCGGGCAATGTCCCCTCGCGGGACCGCTGCGCCGCCGGCCGGATATCCACCAGGATCGCGCCCCGCGCGAGCGCGGCCGGCACTTCGATCGGCTGAATCCGCCGCAGCTGGGAACGGGCGTTGTCGAGCATCTGCTCGATGGTCATCGACGGCATCAGAGATCACCTTCGGGCTGGTCGGTGAGGACAGTATGGGTACGTCGGAGGCTGCCGTGGCCGGTCACCTCGTAGTAGGACATGGCGGTCAGCGGCGGTGAATAGGCGTGCACGCTCAGCGTCGGATCCAGCGGCCCGGGATCGGAGCGGCCCACGACCGCGACCCGGTCGGAAACACGAACGACATCGTGGACCCAGCCGATCGGGAAAGCCGCCTGATCACCCGCCGCCAGGATCCGATGCCGCAGTTCGGCGCCGTTCCAGCGGTACTCCGCGAGCGCACCGCTGAGCACGGTCAGCGCACCGAGCGAACCGGCATGATCGTGCAGTTTCGTGGATTTCTCCGGTGTCCAGCTGATCAACCAGATATCGACCTCGTCATCGGCCACCAGCCGCGTAGCCCAGCGATCCACCAGCGGCCAGTGGCCGTCTTCGGGAAGCAGATGGTCGTATCGGCCGGCGAGCACATCTTCGCCGGTCTCGTCGGTCAGCCGTAACAGATCCGCGGGGCGCAGGCGGGTGGGCAACGCCGGAGCAATCGGGCGATCGGGAATCGGATTCGCCGCCGCGGCGGTGGTATCACGAGCCGAGAGCGGGACTACAGAAGAAAGAACAGGGGAACGCATCTGCGCATCTCCAGAAGGAATGAGAACGAACGAGGAATTCGGGATGCCTCGAACGGTCGAGGCGAATCAGCCTCGACAACACTCCTGGGTACGCATGCGGAACAGCACACGGCGAGCTTAGCAATCCGGACCCGCCGCGGCCACACCCGACCCAGCGGAATAGATCACATATCTGTGCCCTCGGCCGCGACTACGTCCCGGTGCGACCGGCCACGCCTGCATCCCGGCGCTCGCGGCTGCGCCCGCCTCCCGGTGCGATCAGCCGCGATCGCCTGGGCGCTCAGCCGCGACTGCGCCGCTGGTTCCGTTCGTAGACGAGCTGCAGACCGGTCAGCGTCAAATGCGGCAGATGGTGTTCGATCGTCTCGGATTCGTCCAGGATCAACGGCGCCGCCGGGCCCGTCGCCACCACGGCGATATCGTCGCCGGAGAAACCATCGATATCGTCGCGGATCCGGTCGACGAGACCGTCCACGAGGCCCGCGAAACCGAAAATGGCGCCGGCCTGAATACATTCGACACTGTTCTTGCCGACCACCGACCTCGGCCGAGTCAGCTCGACCCGCCGCAGCGCGGCCCGCTCGATCAGTGCCTCGGTCGCGATCTCCACCCCCGGTGCGATGACACCCCCGAGGAACTCCCCCTTCGCCGACACCAGATCCACACAGATCGACACGCCGAAATCCACCACGATCGAAGCGGTGCCGTATTCGTGATAGGCCGCAAGGCTGTTGACGATCCGGTCCGCACCGACCTCTTTCGGATTGTCCACCAACAGCGGGATACCGGTCCGCACCCCGGGCTCCACCAGCACATGCGGTACGTGCTGCCAGTAGCGATCCAGCATCAGCCGCATTTCCCGCAGCATCGGCGGCATGGTGGACAGGCCGGCGATACCGGTCACCGTATCGAGATCGGCCCCCAGCAGACCGCGCAGATTCATGGCGAACTCGTCGGCGGTGTGCAGTGGATTGGTGTGAATCCGCCAATGCCGCACCAGCTCCGCCCCGGAATCGGTGCCGTTCATCAGCCCGATGACAGTGCTGGTGGTGCGGACGTCGAGGGTCAGCAGCATACGAGTGCCGTCGGCGCTCAGACCAGCGACAGATTACGCGGGCTGAGGAGATCCGAGCCCTCCGGCGCATGCGCCGGATCCGAACCCAGCTCCACCGCCCGATTCCGCGAATCCACGAACACCACCTTCGGGTCGTAATCGCGCAACTCGGCCTCGTCCATCATCCCGTACGCAATGAGAATCACCAGATCACCCGGGTTGACCAGATGGGCGGCGGCGCCGTTGATACCGATCACCCCGGAACCACGCTCACCGGCGATCACATAGGTCTCGAGCCGGGCCCCGTTGTCGATATCGACAATGCAGACCTGCTCACCCTCGAGCAGATCGGCGGCGTCCAGCAGATCCTGGTCCACGGTCACCGATCCGACGTAATGCAGATCGGCGTGGGTCACGGTGGCCCGGTGGATCTTCGACTTCATCATGGTCCGCAACATCACGGTCGCCCTTCTGTGCTTATTTGCGCCGCCTTCGGTGGCGCGGGTCGGGGGGCTGTTGTCCCTGCTCCCGGAGTAAATCTTCCGCGAAGGGGCGGGCTGTAACTCTGGACGCGCTCCGCCACACCAGGCCGGAGACCCGATGAACCCGCGATCGGGGCGGGCCATCCGCGAAGGGGCGGGCTGTAATTTTGGAGACGCTCCGCGTCTCGAGGGGTGGGGCCCTGTTGGGCCCGGTTCTTCACTCCTCCGCTCCTCCGCTTCGCTCCCCCGCTCCGTCGCTCCAGAACCGGGCGGGCCCCACCCTGGGAGGTGGACCGTCCGAAGGAGAGAAAGGCGGGCAGGATCTCCGGGCCGATGTCGGCCGCACTCGCGGTCGACCGACTTGTGTAGGTGGCCGAGGGTGCCGTGGAGTGGTTCAGCTCTGCGCCTTCGCAGAGCAGCGTGGGTCGGGGGCGGCCGGTGGCGGACGCTTCCGCTACATGCGTACTCATCGGTCAGCACTTGTGGTGGTGACGGATTGTTCTGCCTGCGTGGACAAGATGTCCGCGTCGGGGTGGCCGTCCAGTTGCACACCGAGCTGGACCGCAGCATTGTCGATCAAGCGGGTGCTGCCGATACGGGCCGCGATCAGAAGGCGGGCGTTGCCTGCTTCCGGGGCCGGGCCCAGATCCGCGGCACGGAGTTCCAGGTAGTCCAGTTCGATGCCGGGGGCGGCGGCCAGGACGGAGTGCGCCGCATCCAGCACGGCCTGTCCGCCTGCGGCACCGGAACGGGCACCGGCCAGTAGCGCGGCCGACAGGGTGGTGGCGAGTTCGCGCTGGGCGGGGTCGAGGTAGCGGTTGCGTGAGGACAGGGCCAGGCCGTCGGCTTCGCGGACCGTCGGGACGGCGACGATCTTCACATCGAAATTCAGATCGCGGACCATCTGCCGGATCAACGCCAGCTGCTGGTAGTCCTTCTCGCCGAAGAAGGCCTCGTGCGGGCTCGCCATCTGCAGCAGTTTCGCCACCACCGTGAGCATCCCGGCGAAATGGGTCGGGCGGGAGCCGCCCTCCAGTTCGGCGCCCAGCGGGCCCGGCTGCACCGTGGTGCGCGGGCCGTCGGGATACATATCCGC
Organism: Nocardia carnea; assembly: GCF_029868325.1. Taxonomy (GTDB): domain Bacteria; phylum Actinomycetota; class Actinomycetes; order Mycobacteriales; family Mycobacteriaceae; genus Nocardia; species Nocardia carnea_C. The sequence continues at coordinate 9,578 of NZ_JARWNW010000211.1, read as the reverse complement.
CGCGCTCGGGGCGAACACCAGGTCAACACCCTCCGCGCGGAGCAGTTCGATATCCGCGTCGAGGGTGCGCGGGTAGCTGTCGAGATCCTCGTTCGCCCCGAACTGCAGTGGATTGACGAAAATCGAGACGACCACGACCTGGTTGGTGCGCTTGGCCCGGCGGACCAGCTCCAGGTGACCTTCGTGCAGGGCACCCATGGTGGGGACGAGCCCGACGGTCCGGCCGGAGCGGCGCAGCGCGCGGACGACCTTGCCGAGGACGACCGGGTCGTGCTGCACGGTCAGCTCGCCGGCGCGGTAGGCGTCGCGCAGGGTCTGATCCGTCATGCTGCCTCCTTCGGATCCGGCGCATGCCCGCCACAGCGCAGATATTGCGTCATCGGTGTTCCTCCAGCAGTGCACGAAGTTCGTCGGGAGCCTGCGCCCGTTCGGCAGTACGCCGCGACATGGCCCGATACCCGGCGGCGATCTGCGGATCGGCCGCGGTCAGCGCCTCGAGATGCGCGGCGACGGCGGCGGTATCGCCCCGGGCGACCGGGCCGGTGAGCGCGGCCTGACCGCGGCGCAGCGCATTGTCGAGCGCCGCCGAGACCAGCGGCGCGAGCAGCCGTTCGGGTAGGCCACCGGGCTGATCGTCGATGGTCTGCTGGCCGAGCAACCCCGGTCCGGCGAGCGCTTCGCGCAGGGCCTGTACGGCGTCGAGTACCAGGGTGACCAGGTGATTGCTGCCGTGGGCCAGCGCGGCGTGATAGAGGGTGCGGTGTTCCTCGGCCACCCGGACCGGTTCCCCGCCCATCTCGATCACCAGCGACTGCGCGATGGCGTAACCGATCTCGTCCGCCGCGGTGATCCCGAAACAGGCGTTGGCCAGCCGGGACAGATCCTCGTCATGGCCGGTGAAGGTCATCGCCGGATGGATGGCCAGCGGTCGCACACCGGCTTCCTCCAGCGGCGCCAGGATCGCGATACCGTTCGCGCCCGACGTATGCGCCACGATCGTGCCCGGCCGCACCGTCCGCGCGCTCGCCAGCCCCCGCACCAACCCGGCCAGTTCGGCGTCCGGGACCGCCAGGATGAGCAGTTCGCAGCGCCCAGCGACCTCTTCGACCGGGAGGATCCGGGATTCGGGCAGCCGGGTACGCGCCCGCTGCACCGACGCATCGGAGATGGCGGCGACGCCGAACACCACATGTCCGGCGCGTTCGAGCGCGGCGCCGAGTGCGGATCCCACGCGTCCCGCCGAAACGATTCCTACCGTCAGGCGTGCGGGCGCCGGATCACCACTCGCGGCCGGATTGCCAGGAGTCACGCGTGGCGAGGTCAACAGTGTCCTCTCGGAAAAGTCGTTCCAGTCCCGCGCTGCGGGTACCGGACGTTACGCATCGAGGATATGACTCGCGACCGCCGATGCGCCACGGGCGCACCGGGTGATATGCCGCACTCAGGAGCTGCGCTGCTCTTCTTCCCGGCGCAGGTTCGCCATGATCTCGGCGACCGACAGCCGACGGGATCCCGCCGGATCGGACTGGGTACGGCGGCGCCGTGAATTGACCGAGCGCGGGGACAACTTTCCCGGAGCGCGGGTGCTGCCCCGGGCCTTCACCGCAGCCGGTGTCTTGGGCATTTCGGATTCGGTGGCGGCCGGGCGACGTGGTGCGGGCGGACCGTGGACCGGCTCGGGCGGCCGCGGCGGGCCCTGGACGAATTCGACGGGGTGCGGCGGACCGTGCCGCTCGGCACCGCCGGGCATATCCGTGGCGTCGTCGACCTCGGTGAACGCATCGGCCCAGCTCGAACCCGCGAGCGCCGCCCCCGGCCGGGACCGAACCGGTTCGTCGTCGAGACGCACGATCGCCGTTTCGGCGGTGATCGGGTCATCGTCGGGGCCCGCGAACCGGGGACGGCCCGGATGATCGCTTTCGTAGACGGGGGTCACGCTATTGCGTTCCGCGGTATCGGCGTCCGATTCCGCCACCTCCTGTTCGGTATCGACCCAGCCGTCCGCCGCATGCGACCAGCTCGCCGCGGCGTTCGCCCAGGCGTCGACCGCGTGCCGCTCACCGTCCTCGGTCGGCGGCCAGGCCGCCGCGAAACCGGCCCGATCGTGCGCGCTGGGCAGTTCCTGGAGACGGAAGGACGCGGCCGCCAGCGCGGGACGCTCCGGCGGGAGTTCACCGTCGAAGAGCCGTTCGAGCTGTCGGCGCAGCACAGCGAGCTCGGCCCGCAGCGCGGCCATCTCGGACGCGTCGGCGCCCACCTCGGAACGTACCCGGGCCTCGATTCCGAGCTCGTGTTCGCGGCGCGCGCTGATCTCGCGCTCCAGTTCCCGCTCATACGCGCCACGTAGCTCCCGGACCTTGGCCTGATACCGGCTCACCGCCCACGCCGCCAGGACCGCGGCCCACAACGCGGCGATCAGCCCGACGCGGATGAGCTGCACGCTATCGCTGAGCACCAGCAGAACACTGGCCACCACCCCGAGCAGCACCAGGCCGCCGAGGAAAAATTTGCCCACATCTTCCCGGCTGCGCACGGAAGAACTACTGCGGGACGGTGACACCATGCCCGCAAGAGTAATCGTGAATGCCGGACGCGCCCAGGTCAGAATGGGCGTGATCCATCACGAAGAGGTCTAGGATGCGGCGGGTTCGTCGGTGGGGTCGTCCGGGGCCCGGCAGCAGTGTTCGAGCCACAGTGCCGCGACCGCCAGCGCGATACCCGCACCGCAGCCGATGAGAGCGCCCGGATAGTCCGCATCCGCGGCCTGCAGATCCCCGCGCTGCGGGAAGATCCAGAGCAGGAACCCCAGCCAGACCCCGGCCACCAGCGAACCCACCTGCGCGGACGCCTTCGCCAGCGCCAACGCCCGGGCCACCGTGATCGGATGCAGCTGGCGCCGGTCGGCACCGATCTGACTGTTGCTCACCCGGGTGCGGATATAGAACCCGAGTGCCGCCTCGAGCGCTGCCACCGGGTACAGCGAGGCCCCCGCGATCGTGGAGATCGGCGGGAAACTCCCGTAGGCGAGCCGGGTGGCCACCCAGGCGATAACGGCAGCGATCGCGATATTGGCAAACAGCTCCCGGATACGGGTGGGTTTCAACCTCATATCGCCGTCGTCGCCGCCGTTACCGCGGGTGTTCTTATTACTACCCCCGGAGGTCATGGTGCGGCTCCCGCGCCGGGTAGCAGGGTGAGGTCGGTGCGGTGAACCCCCGCGACCTCGCCCGCGTCCAGCTTCGACACCAGTTCCCGCACCGGGTGCCCGGCCCCCGCGACATCAAGCACGGCCTCCGGTTCCACATCCAGCCACGGAACCAGAACGAAGGCGCGTTCGTGCGCGCGCGGATGCGGAAGAGTGAGGTCGGGGTCGGTACTGCGACAGGATCGCCACTGCCCGGCGACGTGTTCGATGCAGGCAACGATATCCACGTCGAGGGTGCGGGCGCCCCAGCGCACCGTCCGCTCCCGGCCGGCGGCTTGTTCGAGTCGCTGCCCGTGCGCCAGCCACGCCCGGCAGTCGTACGCCGGATCGTCGGCGACCAGTATGGCGTTGAGGAAATCGTCCTGTTCCACGCCGCCCCACGGGGCGGTGCTGTACACCGGTGAGACCGCCCGGACCCGCGCACCGAATCCGGCAACGACACCGCGCAACAGCGCGAGCCGATCCCCCATATTCGAACCGATGGACAGGACCGCGCGCGTCATTCGGACCCCTGTTCCCAGCGGCCCGCGGTGACCACGCGGACATCGGTGAAACTGTGCGGGATCGGTGCGCTCGGTTTGTGCAGCACAACCTCGACATCTGCGACACCGGGAACCGCGCGCACCCGGCCGGCGATTTCGGCGGCCACGGTCTCGATGAGATTGCGCGCAGGCCCCTGCACGATCGTCACGGCAAGTTCTGCGAGCGCGCCGTAGTCCACGGTCCGGGCGAGATCGTCGGTGGCGGCCGCCGCGGAGATATCGGTCCAGACGGTGAGATCGACGACGAATTCCTGCCCGTCCCGGCGTTCGTGTTCGAAAACCCCGTGGTATCCGAAGACGCGCAGGCCGCGCAGTTCGATGCGGTCCCCGGCCCCGGTGCTCACCGCGCGTCTCCCATCGCGCGGCGCCAGGCATCGGTGACCGCGATCGCATCCTGCGAACCGCGCACATCGTGCACCCGGACCCCCCATGCGCCGTGCCAGGCCGCCAGCGCCGAAATCGTGGCGGTGGCGGTTTCCCGCCCCGCGGGCGGGCGTGGATCGTCGTTCTCCGCAAGCAGCGTACCCAGGAAACGTTTCCGTGAGGCCCCGATCAGCACCGGGAAACCGTCCGCGACGAAACTGTCCAGCGCTCCCAGCAGCGCCCAGTTGTGTTCGGCGTTCTTGGCGAAACCCAGGCCCGGGTCGAGAATGATCCGCGCCGGATCCACCCCGGCGGCAACCGCGTGCCGCACCTGGACCCCGAGTTCCGCGCGTACTTCGGCCACGACATCGTCGTAGTGGTCGGCCGGGCCGGTATGCCGGTAATCGGCGGCCGCCCGCCAATGCATGAGAATCCACGGAATATCGGCGGCGGCGACCACCTCGGCCATCGCCGGATCGGCCCGCCCGCCCGATACATCGTTGATCACCGACACGCCCGCCGCCATGGCCGCTTCCGCGACCACGGCACGCATGGTGTCGACGCTGGTGGGCACCCCGGCCGCGACCAGCCCGGCGATCACCGGGGCCACCCGTTCGACCTCGGTTTCCGGATCGACCCGCACCGCGCCCGGCCGGGTCGATTCCCCGCCCACATCGATGATGTCGGCACCGGACTCGTAGAGCCGGACCCCGTGTTCGACGGCCCGGTACGGGTCCAGATAGCGCCCGCCGTCGGAGAACGAATCACTGGTCACGTTCACGATGCCCATCACCACACACGACCGGCCCGGCCGCGGTTGCACGCCCGGCCGGGGCACCACACCGGTCAGCGTGGGGGTGGCGGCGGAACGCTGATCGCTCACTTGCGCAGGATCAAGTCGAGGGCCTCGGAGCGCGAGGCCGAATTGGTCTGCAACAGCCCGCGGACCGCGGAGGTCGTGGTGCTGGCACCGGGCTTACGGATACCGCGCATCGCCATGCACAGATGTTCGGCCTCGATCACCACGATCGCGCCGCGTGGATCCAGTTTGCGCATCACCGCGTCCGCGATCTGACTGGTCAGTCGTTCCTGCACCTGGGGGCGTTTGGCGTACAGGTCGACCAGCCGGGCCAGTTTAGACAATCCCGTCACCCGGCCGTGCGGGCCCGGGATATAACCGACGTGCGCGACACCGTGGAACGACACCAGGTGATGCTCGCAGGTCGAGTACATCGGAATATCGCGAACCAGCACCAGCTCCTGGTGCTCCTCGTCGAAGGTGGTGTTCAGCACCGCGTCGGGTTCCACGTACAGCCCGGCGAACATCTCCCGGTAGGCCCGCGCCACCCGCGCGGGTGTATCCAGCAGCCCGGGCCGGTCGGGATTCTCGCCCACCGCGAGCAGCAACTCCCGTACCGCGGCCTCGGCGCGCTGCTGGTCGAACGGCTTTCCGGTATGCCGGGCGATCAGCTCCGGCGCCGGGCCACCGGTCTCGCCCAGTTCGGCGGGGATACCGGTCGTATGGCCGTTGGTCTGCTGATTGGCCGACATTCGAGGACACCTCCACAATCCGGGCGCGGCAGTAATGACCGGGCGCCGTCGGGTCCGAGCGTAATCGGCGCCTGACTACTGCCGGCCGTTCGGGCTGTCCCAGGAGTGCGGGCCGCCACGACCGGGCTCCTCGCCGGAACCGTAGCCGGGATCGCCCTGGCCACGGTCGTACGGCGGGGTAGCGCCTTCGCCACGATAACCGGCGGAGTTCGGGTCGGGATGGGTATGCGGCTGCTCGGGCGGGGGGCCACCGTAACCGCGTTCGGCGGGCGGTGCCTGCTGTTCCCGCGGCGGCCAGCCCGGGGCCGACCAGCCCGCGGGAGCACCGTAATCCGGACGCGACCCCTGCGTGGCACCACGCGGATAGGCGGGCGCGGGCTGCTGCGGAGCCGGGTAACCGGCCGGCGGCTGCCCGTATCCGGGCTGCGCGACCGGTGCGCCCGGGTATCCGGCGGGTTGCGGGAGGCTCCCCGCGGCCGCGGGGTCGGCGGGGGGGATACCGGCGGGCACCTTCGGTTCCGGCGGCCAGGGCTCGCCGCGTTCGGCCGCGAGTTCGCCCGGCGTTTTCACCGGCGGTTTATCCGATGGCACTCGATCACCGAAATCGTTGAACGCGGTGATACGCGGCCGCTTCTGCACCGCACCCAGGATGATTTCCAGATCCTTGCGATGCAGGGTTTCGCGCTCCAGCAGCGCGGTGGCCAGCTCGTCGAGCACATCACGGTATTCGCTCAGGATCGACCAGGCCTCGGTATGTGCGGCCTCGATGAGGTTGCGGACCTCCACGTCGATCGCCCCCGCGACCTCGTGCGAATAATCCGAAGCGGTACCCATGGACCGGCCCAGGAACGGATCGCCCTGCTCCTGGCCGTAGCGGACAGCACCCAGGCGGGCACTCATCCCGTATTCGGTGACCATCGCCCGCGAGATCTTGGTGGCCTGGTCGATATCGGAGGACGCCCCCGTGGTGGGCTCGTGGAACACCAGTTCCTCGGCCGCACGACCGCCCATGGCCATGACCAGCCGGGCGATCATCTCGGAGCGGGTCATCAGGCCCTTGTCGTCCTCGGGGACGGTCATCGCGTGACCGCCGGTGCGGCCACGGGCCAGAATCGTCACCTTGTAGACCGGTTCGATATCGGGCATCGCCCATGCCGCCAGGGCGTGACCGCCCTCGTGGTAAGCGGTGATCTTCTTCTCGTGTTCGCTGATGATCCGGCTCTTGCGGCGTGGCCCGCCGATCACCCGGTCCACCGATTCCTCGAGCGCGTCACCGGTGATCGTGGCGCCGTTCTCCCGGGCGGTGAGCAGCGCGGCCTCGTTGATGACGTTCGCCAGATCGGCACCGGACATACCGACGGTGCGCTTGGCCAGACCGTCGAGATCGGCATCCGGCGCGATCGGCTTACCCTGCGAATGCACCCGCAGAATCGACCGGCGACCGGCCAGGTCGGGGTTGCTGACCGGGATCTGCCGGTCGAACCGGCCCGGGCGCAGCAGCGCGGGGTCGAGGATATCGGGACGGTTGGTGGCGGCGATCAGGATGACGCCGGTGCGGTCGCCGAAACCGTCCATTTCGACCAGCAGCTGGTTGAGCGTCTGTTCACGTTCGTCGTGCCCGCCGCCGAGGCCGGCGCCGCGCTGGCGGCCGACCGCGTCGATCTCGTCGACGAAGATGATGCACGGACTGTTCTGTTTGGCCTGTTCGAACAGGTCACGCACACGGGACGCGCCCACACCGACGAACATCTCCACGAAATCCGAACCGGAAATGGTGAAGAAGGGCACCCCGGCCTCACCTGCGACGGCCCGCGCGAGCAGCGTCTTACCGGTTCCGGGCGGACCGTAGAGCAGCACGCCCTTCGGGATCTTCGCGCCCAGCGCCTGATAGCGCACAGGGCTCTGCAGGAAGTCCTTGATCTCGTAGAGCTCCTCGACCGCTTCGTCGGCACCTGCGACATCGGCGAACGTGGTCTTGGGCATATCCTTCGACAGCTGTTTGGCCTTGGATTTACCGAAGCCCATCATGCCGCCGCGGCCACCGCCCTGCATCCGCGACATCACGAAGATGAACAGGCCGAGCAGGATGACCATCGGCAGCACGAACAGCAGGATCTGGGTGACCCAGCTCTCCTGTTTGACGACCGTGTTGTACGGCGCGCCGGATTCCTGGACGGCCTGGAAGATCTGCGACGAGGTGTCGCTACCGCCGGGATATTTGGCGATGATCTGGTTCTGGCCTTCGGTGGCCTCGTTGCCGTTCCTCAGTTCGATCCGCAGCTGCTGCTCGCGATCATCGATCTGGACGTTGGCGACGTTTTCCTTGTTCTTCAGCTGCTCGAGCGCCACCGACGTATCGACGCTCTGCCAGCCGCGGGTGTCGTTGCCGAAGTAACTGAACAGATAGATCACGAGCAGAATGCCCGCGATTATCGCCAGGGTGCGAAACACTGTCTTGCGGTTCATAGAGCGTCGGCCGGGCGGCCAGTCCTTTCAGGCGTCTCCGCGTTTTGCCTAGCGATGCGTCGGTCTCGAGCGGCGCAACCCACTTCCGGGACCGCCCGGTGGGCGGATTCGGATGCGGACATGCCACGTTACCGCGTACGGTCTACTCGATACATCGCGCTTCCTGACTTATCGCAAGCGAGGAGTTCGGCTGGTGATGCAGTTCAACAGGTAAACGGCCGGAAAACCACGGTGGTTCCCGGCGTCGTGGTCTGTGATATCTCGTAGTGATCACAATCATGGCACGCCCGACCGATGATGATCGACGTACGACCCGAGCGCAGGGGGTATGGACATAGTCGAGTTACGGACACCCACAGCAATAGTTCGGCACGGCGAAGGACGTTTGGTAGTTCTTCGCCCGGAAGCCGACGGCGATACCGAGACCGACGGCGAGCGCGTGCTCGACGTAGCGGTCACCGACCTGCTGGAAGTGCGGCTCAGCCGGCGCGCCGATGATGCGGTCGTCATCGAGATCTACCTGCGTTATCCGACCCCGGTGCTGGTCGGCGTGCCCGCCGACCGGACACCGCTGCCGGTGCTGATCGCCGAGCACGACGTTCCCGCCGCCGCGGGGATCGTCTCGCGGATCAACGACCAGATCCTGGCCGCGCAGCGGATCGATATCTCCGCCCCGGCCCTGAACCCGCCGGCCCCCGAGGTCACCGAGCGGGGTCCGGTTCGCGCGGACGTCGACCGGGCCGTGGGCCGGATGTCGGTCACCGGACGCGGCGAAGCGGCTCTGCACGATCTGCACAGCCTCGTCGACGGTGACGAATACGTGCTGGAGACCGCGTATGTCATCGCTCATCCACCGGTCGGCGACGACGACGCCTGCCTGCTCACGGTCACCACGAAACGCCTGCTCCTGGCGTCGCTGAGCACGGACGAGCCCTACGCCCACGATCTGCCGATCCCGATGATCATGATGGCGCGGGCCACGGAGGAGCCCGGTTCGATGGCGGGCGGGCTGCGCGACGCGGACCGCCGCCCCATCATCGAGGTGCGCGACGGCAACACCACGATGTGCTTCACGGGGCTGGATCGCGCCGATACCGAGCGGATGACCTACGCCATCAACTTCGCCGTCCGGCTGGTCGCCCTGGACGGTTCGGCGGGTCCGGCCGATCCGAGCGTCGCGCAGCTGTACTCCGAATGGGAACTACTGGTGGAACGGCACTCGCTGGGAATGGTCGACGACACCCAGTTCCAGCGCTACGGCCGCGGCATCCTGCGCTCCCTGCCGGGTATCTGACCGGCTCGGTTGTATTGCTCGTCGGGAAGGGCGGGCGCGGGCCGAGGCCCCGGTCGCCCTTACTGGCCGTGGGCCGCGCCCCCCGGCCCCCCCGCCGGCCCCCCCCCAAAAACGGGGGTTAAACCCCCCCCGGGGGGGGGGGGGGGGGCAAGTTGGA
>NZ_JARWNW010000210.1 GCF_029868325.1 Nocardia carnea | reverse complement strand
GTTACGCTGCCCGTGTCGAAAGAATCCCTGACCGCCGGTTCCGCTCGGCGTCATTTCTTCGATACGGGGTGGCCGCCCCCCCGCGCCACGGGGCCGGGCCCCCCGTAGCGAGAATAAAATATTAGTTATATTATAAAAGGTCGCCCAAAAAACGGTAACCCAGCAACACTAAATACATGAACCTAACCGGGGCGCCGCCACCGTCCGCCGCGGCGCCGGCACCCCGTATCGAAGAAATGACGCCGAGCGGAACCGGCGGTCAGGGATTCTTTCGACACGGGCAGCGTAACCGAATGACGACCGCCCGGAACCCGTTTTCGAATTTCCCCGGATGGACAAGAATTCCCGAACGTCCATCGGAAAGGTTTCCGCCATGCGTTCCAGCAGAATCCGGCGTGCCACCACTCTTTTCGGTTTGGTGGCGCTGACCGCCACGGCCGTGATCGGTTGTGGCGATTCCGGAGATGACGCGGCCGCGTCCACCTCCACCCCGGCCGCCGCCACCAGCTCCGCCGCGCCCGCCGTGGCCGCCCCGGAGACCGAGAAAGCGGTCACCGACGCTTTCGTCACCTTCTTCGACGGTAAAGCCGCCCCCGCGACCCGGGCGGGGTTGGTCGAGAAGGGGGAAGAATTCAAGCCCTTCCTCGAAGGAATGGCCGCCGATCCACGCGCCCAGGGGACGAGCGTGACCGTATCGGCGGTGGAGGTTGTGGACGATAAGACCGCCGACGTGACCTACACCCTGCTGCTGGGCGGAAATCCGGTGCTGCCGGACCAGTCCGGGCAGGCGATCAAAGAGGGTGACACCTGGAAGGTGGCCGCGATGACGTTCTGTGCGCTGCTCGCGGTCCAGGGCACCGGGGAAGTGGTCCCCGCCTGCGGCTGATCTCCTTGTGCGGTCGCACTCTCACAGTGAACCGGAAGGTGAAGACGTCGTATCGGTTGCGCAGTATTGATACGACGTCCTCTCCGGTTGCTGCCGCCGCATGCGGCAACCCCGGATGCGCAATTGGTCCGTCCGGAACAGCCTGGCACGGACCGGGTTTCGGGATGTGGAACACCGCCGAAGTCGGCGTCACGATTTAGCCGGATAGATATCCGTCAAAATCGGTGAAACCGGTTCTGTCCAAGCTGGTGTCGGGCTACACTCCCCGCGGCGTCCGTAGAACGCGGTTTCCGCTGACGCCGATCATCACTCTTCAGAAAGACGAACCGATGTCACGAAGACACCGGGTAGCGCGAACTGCCGCCGCCTGTGGAATCGCACTCGCCCTGAGCGCGATCACGGGGTGCGGCAACTTCTTCGGGCCCGACAACTGCTATGTCCTACCCACGACGGAGGCGCCCGCCACCGAAGTCGCCGCAAACCCCGGGGCGGCGAACCCGCAGGCCGGCATTGCCACCTCGGATTCGCCGGCCGCCGCCGCAGCGGCGATAACCGGTGTCTACCACGCCTTCTTCGCGCCCGCGACCGCCACTGCGGATCGTATGGCGCTGGTGGAACGCGGGACCGATTTCGAGACCGAGATCGCCGGGATGGCGAACCATATCCGCACCGCGCTCACCACGGTGGAGATCGCCGATGTGGTGGTACTCGACCCGGCGCACGCCGAATTACGATTCACCTTGCACATTTCCGGTAACCCGGTGGTGAGCAACCAGATCGGTCACGCGGTGCGGGAGACGGACGGCTGGAAGATCTCCGCCACCACCATGTGCGGCCTGGTCGCGATTTCCGGGGGAATCTCCCAGGCCTGCGCGTGAGCGAAGCCGGTAAGGGTGCCACGGTGACCTTGTGCCCGGCCAGCGGTGAGGGGAAACGCCGGTTTCGGCGCCGGACAACCGGCCCCTCCTGGCCGTGGCCCTCCGAGCCGGCGGTCTTTACAGATGCGCCAGCCGCGGGGCGTACCCCAGCTCACGCAGTGTCGCGCCGGCCTCGCGGGTGAGGTCGCGTGAGCTACCGAGTAATCCGTCCAGCACGAGGATCCGCCGATAGTGGCGGTGGAATTCGTGCTCGGCCGTGAAACCTGTGCCGCCCAGCACCTGTTGGCAATGGCGTGCGGTCACGAGCGCCGCGCGGCCGGCGGCGGCCTTGGCGAGCGCGGCGGCGAGGGAATCGTAGTGCTGCGGTACAGCGCCCGCGGGGTGGGCCGGATGGTACGCATCGGTCGGTCCGACCGCGAGGGCGGCCTCGGCTCCCTCGATGGCGACCAGGGTTTCGGCCAGCCGGTGCCGGACCGCCTGGAAGCCCGCGACGGGTTTGCCGAACTGCACCCGGTCGAGCGCGTGGCGGCGCGCCGATGCGAGCATGGCCCGCGCGGAACCGGTCAGCCACCAGCTCAGGGCGCGGCGCGCCTGCGCGAGTGGAACGGCCTCGACGGCGGGCGATTCGGCGGTCCCGTCGAGGACCGACAGTGGTAGTTCGGGATCGAGGAGAACGATCGGTGCGGCGCGGTGCCGTGGCTCGGGCGTGACAGTGGTGGCCGAGCTCGAACCGCTCTCTTCCGTCCAGAGAACCCAGCGGCCACCGGTGAACGGCAGCGGTATCGGTGCGCCGAACGGGCGGCCGGCCGCATACGCCAGCACATCGTTGATCAACGGTGCGTGGGTCCCGGTCTCGCCGAGTAACCGGAAGACGAGGGGAACGGCGATATCGGCGCTGTCGGTGAGCAACTCGTACCAGCCGAGATCACCGAGCGCGGAATAGAGTTCGGCACCGGTGGCCGCGCCCATCGTCTTACGCAGCGTATCGGTGAGCAGGGTCTGTTCGGCAGCGTCCACCGCTCACTCCTTTCCCAGGTCGAGCAGGCGGCGGGCGATGATATTGCGCTGGATCTCGGCGGTGCCGCCGTAGATCGTCGCCGCGCGGGAATACAGGAACTCCGAGCGCCATTCGGAATCGGCCAGCTCGACCTCGCCCGGCAGCAGATCACGGGCTGTATCGAAAAGTTGCTGTTCGGCGGTGGCCAGCAGCACTTTGTCGATCGAGGTGTCCGGCCCCAGCGCGGCGCCGCCGGCCAGGCGCTGCTGGGTGACGCGCGACCGGCACCGCACGGTGTGCAACGCCAGGTAGGCGGCGCCGAGATCCGTGTCGTCGGCGTGCGCGGTCTGGTCGAGAAGGCGGTCGAGCCGGGTGAACAGATGCGCGATCCGATGCCAGAAGCAGGTGGACCGCTCGTAGGGCAGCAGATCCATCGCGACCCGCCAGCCGTCACCGGGCCGCCCGAGCATCCGAGCCTCGTCGACCACGACATCGTCGAAATAGACCTCGGCGAATTCGTCGACCCCGTGCATGGTGCGCAGCGGCCGGACAGTGATCCCCGGGGTATCCATATCGACGAAGAACGCGGTGATCCCGTCGTGCCCCGGGCCCGTGCGGGTCAGCAGGACACAGCGCGACGCGAACTGCGCGAGGCTGGTCCACACCTTCTGCCCGTTGATCACCCACCGATCGCCGCGTTGTTCCGCGCGGGTCCGCAACGAGGCCAGGTCCGAACCGGAACCCGGCTCGGAGAAACCCTGGCACCACTGTTCACTGCCGTCCAGCAGCCGCGGCACCATCTCGGCGGCCAACTCCGGGCGGGCATAGGAGATCATGGTGGGGGCCAGCACCTCCACCATGGAATAGATCCCCGGCTCGGCCAGGTCACGGCTCGCGACCTCTTCGCCGAGCACCGCCCGCAGCAGCGCCGGCCCACCGAGCCCGCCGACGGACTCCGGCCATCCGTAACGCATCCAACCGGCCTCGTACAACGCCCGCCGGACCCGGCCCAGCTGCGCGACCTGCGCGTCGAAACCGGGTTCGGGTCCGGGGGAGAGGTCGTTGTCGTCCAGCCAGGCCCGCACCCGCGACCGGAACTCCCCGACCTCGGCTACCTCCTCCGGCCAGGACTCGCTCATGCTGTGTCCATCGGGCATGAGCGAGGGCCCTGCGTGGTGACGCTTCGCTACCGCCTCCGGCCCTGACTCGCTCATGCCGTGTCTATCGGGCATGAGCGAGGGCCCTGCGTGGTGACGCTTCGCTACCGCCTCCGGCCCTGACTCGCTCATGCCGTGGGCCGCTCGAAGGCGTGCGGGATACCGGAATCGTGGATACCGCTGCGCCGGATGAAGGTCATCGCGCGGGTGGCCAGTCGCCAGCCCTTGCCGGTGCGCCGGTAGGTATCGGTGTAGTACCCGATCCGCATATCGTGGGTCGACTGCTCCACGAAACACAGCGGCTGCGTGCCGGTACCGGTATCGCCGTCCAGTTCGATCAGCGGTGTCCCGGTGAGGAACAGGCCTTTCGGCGCGGCGTCGACGAGTTCGGGGAACACGTCGAGGGTGTAGGTGTCGCCGAACGCGCTGTAACTGCCGTCGGGGGTGAAAACACCGATCAGGCCGTCGATATCGCCCTTGGTGATGGTGACCGCGTAGCGGGCGAGCAGCTGCTGGATTTCGATCAGGTCATCGTGTGCCGCCATAGACCTTCCCGCCTTTCATCACGAACTTCACCTGCTGGGTGACGGTGATATCGGCCAGCGGATCACCGGGTACCCCGATCACATCGGCGAGCAGCCCCTCGGCGAGCCGGCCGCGGTCGGTGACCTGGATGAGCTCGGCCGCGACGACCGTCGCCGCCCGCAACACCGACAGCGGATCGAGTCCCCGCTCGACCAGGGCCACCAGCTCGTCGGCGTTGCGGCCGTGCGGGATCGCCGGCGCGTCGGTGCCGACGGCGATCTTCACGCCCGCGTCGAAGGCGGCTTTCACCGAGGTGCGGGCGCGCGGGAACATCTCGGCCGCCTTGGCCTGCAGTTCCGGTGCCGCCTTGGAAACATCCATGGCGTCGGCCAGACGCGTGGTCGGCACCATATAGGTGCCCTCCCGGACCATGAGGTCGATGGCTTCGTCGTCGATCAGGAAACCGTGTTCGATACAGTCGATTCCGGCCCCGACGGCCTCCTTCACGGCTTCGGCCCCGTGGGTGTGCGCGGCCACCCGCAACCCCCGGCGGTGCGCCTCGTCGACGATCGCCCGCAGTTCCTCGGTCGAATAGTGCTGCGCGCCGGGCGCTCCCGTCAGCGACATGACACCACCGGATACGCAGACCTTGATCAGCTGGGCACCGTGTTTGATCTGGTACCGCACCGCTTTGCGGACCTCGTCGACACCGTTGGCGATGCCTTCTTCCAGGGTCAGTTTCAGCACATCGGGGGCGAAGGCCGAGAACATGGTGGGGTCGAGATGCCCGCCGGTGGGGGTGATGGCATGGCCGGCCGGCACGATCCGCGGACCGTCGATCCAGCCGGCGTCGATGGCTTTACCGAGCGCGACGTCCAGCAGGTAGCCGCCGGTCTTGACGAACAGGCCGAGGTTGCGCACGGTGGTGAAGCCGGCGCGCAGGGTGCGCCGCGCATTACCGACCGCGCGCAGCATCCGCAGCGGCGGGTCGTCCTGCACCGAGGAGCTCAGCCCGGTTTCGCCCCGGCCGCCCATCAGGAGGTTGACCTCCATATCCATCAACCCCGGCAGCAGGACGAGATCACCCAGGTCGATGACCTCCCCCTCCGGCTCGCCTCCGACACCGACGATCCGATCGCCCTCGACGCGCAGAATGCCGGGCCGCACGATTTCGCCGGAGTCCACATCGAGCAGCCCGGCAGCCCGCAGTGTCACCATGGCTACACCACCGGCTCGCGCACGATGTCCAGGTAGGCCGCGCCGCTGTCGGGTACCCGCGGCTGCTTCCAGACCTCCACCGGGAAGGACGCCATCACCAGCGACTGCATCAGATGGAACAGGTTGCGGGCCTCGTCGGGCAGATCGTCGAGGTCGAACCGGTCGCAGTAGGCGATGGCCTCCTCGAGCCGCGCCATCCCGGCGTCGTAGAAGTCCTGCATCTCCGGCATCGTGGAGGCCAGCCGTTTGGCGTACCGCTCGGGTTCGGTGGGCAGGATCCAGTCCGCGAACCGGGCCAGATCGGCGAATTCGGCGGGCAGCGCGTGTGTGTCCTCAGTTGCCATTGCGGTATTCCTCGACTTTCTTCTGCGCGGTCTTGTGCAGATGGCGGAGCAGGATCTCCTGATCGTTGAGCGGGAAATCGGTGACGGTGCGGGTCGCGATCATCGTCTGGGTCGCCTCGAGGGTGTTCGCGTCCTGCAGCGCGTATTCCTTGAAGGTGACGCCGGCCAGCTCCTGGGCCAGCCGCTCCCGAGCCGTTTTCGCGGGCACGAAGTACAGGTTGGCCTCGAAGATGTGCCGGTCCACCGCGGTCGGCCAATAGTGGTAGGTGAGATACCAGCCCGGCGCCCAGAACAGCAGCGAGAAGTTCGGCCAGATCTCGAATTCGTCCACACCCCAGGCCCGGTGGCCGGCGGGATTGATCCCCACGGGCAGCGGGTCCAGGCCCTCGATATCGGGACGGTCCCATGGGCCGAACAGTCCGCTGCGCAGGACGCGTTCGATCGGTTTGACCATGTTCAGGTCCTTGGGCGGGGCCATCCCGCCCCACGACGAGATCATCGAATGCGGCGGCTGCAGTTCGTAGTGCAGGGCCTCGTAGCCGTAACCGGCAAGTTTATCGGCCTCGTCCTTCACTGCCTGCTTCATATGCAGGATCGGCGCGTGATAGAACTCGGCGAACGCGTCGATGAACAGTTTCCAGTTGCTGCCGACCTCGGCCTTGTAACTGAACACCTCGGTCATCTCGTGGAACGGATAACCCTCCAGCCCCTTGATCATCGGACCGAGGAAGGTGGTCAGCGGTTCGGCGTCGTGGTCGAGGTTGATGAAGATGAACCCCTCCCACACCTCGCAGCGCACATCCTTGAGCCCGTAGTCGGCGCGGTCGAGGCCGAAGAATTCCTTCTCCTGCTGGACGAAGGTCAGTTCGCCCTCGAGGCTGTAACGCCAGGCGTGGTATTTGCAGGTGAACTGTTTGCAGAAGCCCGAGGTCTCCTCGTTGGGGTAATCGTCCCAGACGAGTTTGTTACCGCGGTGGCGGCAGACGTTGTGGTAGGCGTGGATCTCGTTGTCGTTACCGCGCACGATGATCAGCGAGGTGCCGGCGGCGGAGAGTTCCTTGGTGAAGTAACTACCCTTGCGTGGCAGCCGTTCCACGCGGCCGACATTGAGCCAGGTCTTCTTGAAGATCGCTTCGCGCTCGTCCTCGTAGAACTGCGGATCGATGGAATCGGAGTAGTCGACCGGCTCGGTGCCCAGATCCGGGTAGTGTTCGGTCCAGCTACCCGCCGCCGGTTTGTTGAAGTGTGCCAAGGGATTACCTCTCGTACTCGGATCGTATGCCGAAGGTGTTGAAGGCCGCGGCAAGCGTGTTGTAGGTGCCGATGGTGAAGATCAGATCCATCCGCTGGTGCTCGTCGAGATGCGCGCACAGTCCGTCCCAGGTGGCGTCGGACAGGTTCGATTTCTCGTCGAGTTCGTCGACGGTGCGCAGGATCAGCCGGTCGAGGGCGTCGGCGGCCTCGCCCCGGGCGACACCGGCGATCTCGTCGGCGGTGATTCCCTCCGCGAGCGCGGCTTCGCGGTGGTGGTTCCACTCGTAGACACAGTCCCGCAGGTGCGCCACGCGCAGGATGGCGATTTCGCGCAGCCGGGCCGGTAGCGGGGAACGGAACAGCAGGTGGACGTTCAGGGTGAGGAAGGCCTTGGTCAGCGCCGGATGCCGGACGAGTGTCGACAGGGCGTTGCTCGCCGACTCCGGGTTGCGCAACCTGCGCGGCAGCATCACGCGTAACGCGTCGTCGACGTCCTCGTCCCACCGGTCCGCGGGTAGCGGCGGTACTCGCATCGCGCCTCCTCTCGATGAGAATGATATTCTCGCTTTCGGATAACAGGTTTCCATGAGCCGCCCGGATAGTCAACGTGGGGGTGTATCGACAGGTGGTGAGCCTGCTGTCGCGACCTCCCCGGCCGGCCTTGTTGTGGACGACGTGGTTGCCCATGTCGATGTGTACCCGAAAAAGAGGATATTGATTCTCGATAAGTGAGAAGCTAGTTTTCAGTCACCGAGAGCTGGGTACGGCGGTCGATCGGCCAGGGTGTCCGACTCGGACTCGGTGTACGGGCGGGCCGCTCGCCCGATCACGATCGGCTGGCCGATGGGGGTCAGCTCAGAAAGGACCATCGTGAGACCGAAGAGAACAGCCGCCGTCCTGATAGCGGTGGCGTTACTCGCCACCGCCGGCTGCTCAGGACGTAGTGGTAGCGAAACCGGGAATTCCTCTTCCGGCGACAAGGTCGTCGCCGATTTCGGCGATCTGACCGGTGTCTGCGGCGACGGTGACGCCTCGGGATCGCCCACGCAGGGAGTCACCGACAGCGAGATCACCGCGGGTGTCTTCACCGATGTCGGTTACTCCAAGAACCCCGAATTCGTCGACGCCGCGAAGGTGTTCACCTCCTGGTGCAACGCGGCCGGCGGGATCAACGGCCGCACCCTCACCACCGAAATCCACGATTCGAAGGTGATGGCGGTCCGCCAGAAGATGGTGGAAGCCTGCCGCACCGATTTCGCGCTCGTCGGCGGTGGCGCCGGACTGGACGGGCTCGGGGTGAAGGAACGGCTGGAATGCACCCTGCCGGACTTCCCCGCGCAGATCTCCCAGCAGCCCAATCTCGGCACGGATCTGCAGGTGATCGCCTCACAGAGCACCTACGCCCACTACGACCCCTACAACGCCTCGCGCCAGTGGCTGACCAAAGAGGCCTATCCGGGATCCGACGGTGCGATCGGGATCATCAACGGCGATTCACCCGTCACCAAAGTGCTCGGCGACAAGGCCGTCGAATCGCTGAACGCGATGGGTGCCAAGGTGGTCTACAACCAGCTGTATCCGGTGGGCGGGGTGACCGACTGGACACCCTACGCACAGGCCATCAAGAACAGCGGGGTACGTGGCCTCATCTTCATCGGCGAGGACGGTCCGCTGGCCAAACTCGAGGAGAAACTGACCTCGATGGATTACAAGCTGGACTGGATCGACCCCACCAACAACGCTTTCCGGCCCGATTACATCGAACTGCTGGGCCGCTCGGCGAGCTTCCAGAACAATATCGTGGATCTCGGCGGCGTGGTCCCGCCGCAGCTGGCCGACGAATCGCCGGCCATGCAGCAACTGCAGAAGCTGTACGAGCAGTACGCACCGGACGCGGTGATCAGCCTGCCCGCGATTCGCGCGTTCTCGGCCTGGCTGCTGTTCGCGAAAGCCGCCAGTGCCTGCGGCTCCGAACTCACCCGCACCTGCGTGGTGGAAACGGCGAAGAAGGAGACCGAGTGGACCGGTGGCGGGCTGCACAGCCCGAACGATCTGTCCGCGAAGGATCCGGCGCCGAACTGTTTCAACGTCATGCAGGCCACACCGGAAGGCTGGAAAGCGCCCGAATTCGGTGCGAACGAGGGCCTGTTCCGCTGCGGTACCCCGCCCTACCGGTACACCGGTGACTACGGCGAGCCGATGACGCTCGCCGATGTGGGCAAGACCATGGCGGACGTCAAGTAACCGACCATGGATCAATTCCTCGCTTTCGGGATCGTCGGGCTGAGCACCGCGGCCGTCTACGCCGTGATCGGCAGCGGTCTGGTGCTCACCCATACGACCACCGGAATCTTCAATTTCGCGCACGGCGCGGCCGGGATGATGGCGGCATTCTCCTACTGGCAGCTCACCGCCGGCTGGGGTGTACCCGTACCGGTCGCGCTGGCGATCGTGCTGCTGGTGCTGGCGCCGCTGTCCGGGCTGCTCGTCGAACGGGCGCTGCGGGCCGTGCAGGGATTGGGTGACGCGGAAAAATTGGTGATGACGGTCGCGCTGCTCAGCGGCCTCATCGCCACCGCGCGCTGGATCTGGGATCCGATGCAGGCGCGTACGCTACCCACCTTCTTCGCCGGCGCCGAACCGATTCGGCTCGGCGCCGCCACCGTCACCTGGCATCAGGCCTTGACCATGCTGGTGGCGGTCGCGGTCGCGGTGGCGCTGCGGGTACTGCTGTTCAACACCCGGACGGGTGCGGAGATGCGGGCCACCGTCGACGACCGGGCTCTCGCCGGGCTCCCCGGCGCCGACCCGGTCCGCGCCAACCGGGTCGCCTGGATCCTGGGTATCGAATTGGCTGCGGTGGGCGGAATTCTCATCGCGCCCACAGTGGCTCTGGACGCGTCCACGCTGTCGCTGCTGATCGTCAGCGCCTACACCGCGGCCATCTTCGGGCGGTTGCGCAGCCTGCCCATGACCTTCCTCGGCGCGATCGTGGTGGGTTTGGTGGAGAGCTACCTGACCGGGTACCTGCCGCAGAACGAATACCTGCCCGGTCTGCGGCTCGCGGCGCCCGCGCTGCTGTTGTTCGCGGCGCTGCTGCTGTTCCCGCACGGCCGATTGCGCGGCCGCGACCGCAAACTCAGCCCGGTACCCACACCGTCGCGCAGCGGTGCGCTGTTCTTCGCGGCGGTGATCGTGATCCTCGGTCTGATCGTCGCCACCACGCTCGGGGAAAGTGATCTCATCGCCTACGGGCCGATGTTCGCCTTCGGTGTCATCGCCTTGTCGTTCGTACCGCTGTCCGGGTACGCCGGGCAGATCTCGTTGTGCCAGTTGAGCATGGCGGGTATCGGGGCGATCGCCTACGGGCAACTCGCCCCGGACGGTGAACTGTGGGGCCTGTTCGCGGCCGTGGCGATCGCGGCGCTGGCCGGTACGTTGATCGCGATTCCGGCGCTACGCCTTTCGGGCGTCTATCTGGCGCTGGGAACCGCCGCCTTCGCGGTGGTCCTCGATCGGTGGATCTTCACCCTGCCGTCCTTCGAGATCGCGGGCGTGGAGATCTCGTTCTTTGACCAGGGTTCGGTGGAGGTGTTCGGGCCGAACGTGTTCGGGCTGCGGCTCGATACCGCCGCGAGCATCACCGTTTTCGCGGCGGTCTGCCTGGCGGTGGCCACACTCGGTGTCGCCGCCCTGCGGCGCGGCCGGTTCGGCCGAAGGCTCATCGCATTGCGTGACAGCGAAGCCGCCTATGCCACCCTCGGTGGTAACCTGCTGCGCGCCAAGGTGGCGGTTTTCGCGCTGAGCGCCGGGCTGGCCGGGCTCGGTGGCGCGCTGTTCGGGATGCAGATGGGTTCGGTGACGCCCGAACAGTTCAATTTCGTGGCCGGTCTGCCGATCTTCCTGGTCGCGGTGTTCGCCGGGCTCGGGGCGCTGGGCAACGGCCTGTTCGTGGGTGTCGCGCTCTACGGTCCGATGCTCGCGATCCCGGTGCTGTTCCCCTCGACCGAGAACCTCATCCACGTCCTTCCGGCGCTGGCCGGTATCGCCTTCGGTGGCGGTGTGGTGAGCCACGGCGCGGTCGCCCGTATCCGGGAGGGATTCGAGGCGGCGATCCGCAACCGGATGACGCTGGTGCTGATGGTCGCCGTACCGGTGGCGCTGTGGCTGGTGCGGCTGGCCGGTGTGATCGACGGCTGGATGTTCTTCTGGGGCTCGTTCCTCGCGGTGTTCGCCATCCGCATCTGGGCGAACAACCGTGAACAGCGCGCCGCCGCCGGGGAGCCGGATGTGCCCGTCGAATGGTGGGGCGTGAAACGGCCGTGGCGGCCGGAGGACAAGGAGGTGCTCGATCATGCCATCACTGCTGGACGTTAGCGATATCACCGTCACCTTCGGCGGCCGGCGCGCCCTCGACGGCGCCGGATTACAGGCCGAAGCGGGCGAGGTCACCGGGTTGATCGGGCCGAACGGGGCCGGGAAGAGCACGCTGTTCGACGTGATCTGCGGATTGCGGCGGCCCGCGGGCGGACGGGTCCGGCTCGACGGCCGCGATATCACCCGGCTCGACCCGGCACGACGGGCCCGGCGGGGTATGGCGCGGACCTTCCAGCGGCTCGAACTCTTCGGCCGCCTCTCGGTCCGGGACAACCTGCTGGTCGCTGCGGAACTCGGTCCGCGGCGGCGCCACGCGGACAAGGTCGTCGACGAAATCATCGACCGGCTGGGGCTCGGCGAACGCGCCGGTGATCTGGCCGATGCACTGCCCACCGGGCTGGCCCGGCTGGTCGAAGTCGGCCGCGCACTCGCGGTGCGGCCCACACTGCTGCTGCTCGACGAACCCGCCGCCGGGCAGGACAGTGCGGAAACGGATCGCTTCGCCGGACTGCTGCGCTCAGTGGCCGCGGACGGTACCGCGGTGGTGCTGGTCGAGCACGATATGGGGCTGGTGATGAGCGTCTGCGACCAGGTCTACGTTCTCGACCTCGGCAGTGTGATCGCCAGTGGATCGCCCGAGGTGATCCGTCGCGACGAACAGGTCCTGGCGGCCTATCTGGGGGACTCGTGAGCGCACTGCTGGAATTGACCGGAATCCGCGCCGCCTACGACGCGATCACCGTCCTGCACGGTGTCGACCTGAGTGTGCGGGCCGGCGAAGTGGTCGCGCTGCTGGGACCCAACGGCGCCGGTAAGACCACCACCCTGAAGGTGGCGGCCGGAGTGCATCCCATTGCCGACGGCGAATTACGGCTCGGCGGGCGCACGGTCAACGGAGTCGATCCCCGCGACCTCGCCCGCGCCGGTGTCTGCCTGATCCCCGAGGGCCGCGGTATCTTCCCCAACCTCACCGTCCGCGACAACCTGCTGATGATGTCGTTCACCGGCCGCCCGGTCGCCGAAATCGAAGATATCGCGTTCGCGCGGTTCCCGATCCTGGCGCAGCGGGCCGGGCAGACCGCGGGCACGCTCTCCGGCGGCGAACAGCAGATGCTGGCACTGGCCCGCGGCCTGGCCACCGACCCGGCCGTACTGCTGCTCGACGAACTGTCCATGGGGCTCGCGCCACTGGTGGTGGAACGACTCTACGAACAGGTCGCCGAAATCGCCCGCCAGGGCGTAGCGGTACTCATCGTCGAACAGTTCGCCGCCGCGGTACTCGATATCGCCGATACCGCCGCGGTGCTGGTGCGCGGCCGCATCGAACATCAGGGCCCACCCGATCTCGGGCTCCGCAACCAATTGGCCACCCTCTATCTAGGAAGTCCCTCATGACCGAATCCACCCGCGCGGACCGTTTCGTCCAGGAGCTCGCGGAGCTGAAGATCCCCGACCCTGCCGCCGGCCGCGGTGGTCTGTGGCTGCGGGTCGGTGTCGCGCTGCTGATCCTCGGCCCGGTGGTGATCGTGCTGGGCTATCTGATGTCCAACAACACCTCCGACGCATTGGTGCAGCGCGACGCGATCATCATCGCGCTGGCCGGCATCGCGTTGAGCATCGTGGGTGCGGCGCTGTTCCTGCGGTATTCGCTGACCGGGGTGCTGCGGTACTGGATGGCGCGGCAGTCGTATGACCTGGCCCAGCTCGCGGGCCGGCTGCCCGGTGGGCCGGACCAGGAACTCGGGGAGGTCGCAGTGCCACAGCGGTGAACGCCGGCATGGGCCTGCCCCGGTCAGGCGACGACGAACCTTCGCCCAGGTGAGTCGATCTGAACGACGGCGGGGACCCGCTCGAATTCGAGCGGGTGCCCCCGGCCGCACGGCGGTGACGAGAGGAGTTGATGTGTCCGACGGTATGAGTTTCGAACTATCCGAGGATCAGCGGCTGATCCGGGATTCGGTGGCCGAGCTGGCCCGGAAATTCGACGATCAGTATTGGATGGAGAAGGATCGGGATCACCAGTTCCCCACCGAGTTCTATCGCGCCATCGCCGACGGCGGCTGGCTGGGTATCTGTATTCCCGAGGAGTACGGCGGGCACGGTCTCGGGATCACCGAGGCCTCGATCCTGGCCGAACAGGTCTCCCGATCCGGTGGCGGGATGAACGCCGCCACCGCGATCCACCTGTCGCTTTTCGGTATGCAGCCGGTGATCGTGCACGGGTCGGAAGAACTGAAACAGCGCACTCTGCCGCGGGTCGCACGCGGTGAGATGCATGTGTGTTTCGGTGTCACCGAACCGGGCGCCGGCCTGGATACCAGCCGGATCACCACCTTCGCCCGCCGCGACGGCGACCATTATGTGGTCAACGGCCGCAAGGTGTGGATCTCCAAAGCGCTGGAATCCGAGAAGATCCTGCTGCTCACCCGCACCCAGAAGTACGACGATGTCGAGAAGAAGACCGGCGGGATGACGTTGTTCCTCACCGATCTCGACCGCGACCACGTCGATATCCGGCCGATTCCGAAGATGGGCCGCAACGCGGTCTCGTCGAACGAACTGTTCATCGATGATCTGCGGATCCCGGTGGAGGACCGGGTCGGGGAGGAGGGCCGCGGATTCGAATATCTGCTCGACGGCCTGAATCCCGAGCGGATGCTGATCGCGGCCGAAGCGCTAGGGATCGGGCGGGTCGCATTGGATCGCGCGGTGCGCTACGCCAACGAACGCGAGGTTTTCGGGCGGCCCATCGGCAAGAATCAGGGAATCCAATTCCCGCTGGCCGATTCGCTGGCCCGGCTGGACGCGGCCGAACTGGTGCTGCGGAAAGCGACCTGGTTGTACGACCAGGGCAAACCCTGTGGCAGGGAAGCCAATACCGCCAAATATCTGTGCGCCGAAGCCGGTTTCGAAGCGGCCGACCGCGCCATGCAGACGCACGGCGGGATGGGGTATTCGGAGGAGTATCACATCTCCCGGTATTTCCGGGAGTCACGCGTGATGCGGATCGCGCCGATCAGTCAGGAAATGATCCTCAACTATCTGGGGTCGCACGTGTTGGGAATGCCGAGGAGTTACTGATGGCAGCGGAGAACGGACTATTCGATCTGACGGGCCGCGCGGCGCTGGTCACCGGCGCCGCCGGCGGTATCGGTTCGGCCGTGGCGCGGGCGCTGGCCGGCCACGGCGCGGCGGTGCTGGTCACCGATCTCGACGGTGCCGCGGCGGGGACGGTCGCGGAGAAGATCACCGCCGACGGCGGCACCGCGCGGGCCTGTGCGCTGAATGTCGCGGACCCGGAATCCGCGGTCGCGGCCGCCGAGCAGACCGCCGAACTGGGTGGCGGGAAAATACATATCGTGGTGAACAACGCCGGGATCACCGCGCCGGCAATGTTCCCGAAAACCACCCCGGAATCGATGCGCAAGATCTTCGATGTGCATGTGCTGGGCACCTTCAACTGCAGTCAGGCCGCGCTGCCGTATCTCGCCACGGACGGCACCGGGCGCATCATCAATGTCACCTCCTCGGCGGGGCTCACCGGGACATTGGGGCAGGTGAACTATTCCGCCGCCAAGGCCGGGATCATCGGGGTCACCAAATCGCTGGCCCGCGAACTCGCCCGCAAGAACATCCTGGTGAACGCGCTGGCCCCGCTGGCCGCCACGCCGATGACCGAAACCATCCGCACCGACGAGAAGTTCGCGGAGCAGATGATCAACCGGATCCCCCTGCGCAGGTGGGCCGAACCCGACGAAGTCGCCGGGGCTTTCGTATTCCTGGCCTCCGACGCGGCGTCCTTCGTCACCGGCCAGGTGCTGCCGGTCGACGGCGGCATGGTGATGTGATGGCGGCCGCCGGTCCGCTGGCCGGGGTACTGGTGGTCGCGCTGGAACAGGCCGTTTCGGCGCCCATGTGCACCCGTACCCTCGCCGATTTCGGGGCCCGGGTGATCAAGGTGGAGAACCCGGCAGGCGGGGATTTCGCCCGGCACTACGACGATGTGGTGGCCGGGCAGGCCGCGCATTTCGTCTGGGTGAACCGGGGCAAGGAATCGGTGACCCTGAACCTGAAATCCGGACGCGGCCTGCAGATCCTGCACGAACTGCTGGCACGCGCCGATGTACTGGTATCGAACCTCGCGCCCGGCGCCACCGCACGCCTCGGGTTGGCCCCGGCCACTCTCGCCGAACGGTATCCGCGGCTGATCGCCCTGGAGATCGACGGTTTCGGCACCGGGGGACCGCTGTCGCACAAACGCGCCTACGATCTGCTCGTCCAGGCCGAGTCGGGGGTATGCGCGGTGACCGGCCGGCCCGGTGAACCCGCCAAACCGGGTCCGCCGGTCGCCGATGTGACCACGGGCCTGTATGCGGCGCTGTCGATCCTGGCGACCCTGTGCGGGCGCTACCGGGATACCGGCCCGGCCGGCGGCGCCATCGGTCTCAGCCTGTTCGACACGATGGCGGAGATGATGGGCTACCACCTGAACTACACCCGGCATTCCGGGGTCGAACAGCAGCCACTCGGGATGAGCTCACCCGCGGTCGCCCCCTACGGTGCCTACGCCACCGGCGACGGGCAGACGGTCGTCCTCGGCACCACCAACGATCGAGAATGGCAACGGCTGGCACGCGATATCCTCGGCCGCGCCGATCTGGCCGAGGACCCCCGGTTCGGCACGAATTCCGACCGGGTTCGACATCGCGGCGACCTCGACGAAGCGATCGGCGCGTGGTGCGCCGGGCACACCCTTGCGGAGGTACAGAAAGCCGCCGACGACGCCGGAATCGGCAACTCCCGCTACAACACCACCACCGATATCCTCGACCATCCGCAGCTCTCCGCCCGCGATCGCTGGCGCGATATCGACAGCCCGGGTGGACCGATCCCGGCGCTGCTGCCACCGGCCGTCGTCGACGGTTTCGAACCGCCGATGGGGGCGGTACCCGGACTCGGCGAACACACGGACACGATCCTGCGGGAATTGGGCCGGACAGCGGTGGAAATCGCCGAACTGCGGGCGGCGCAGGTGATCGGCACCGAATACGGTGCCGTGGCGGCCGAACGGAATCAGTCATGAACGCCGTGAGCAACGGTACCGGTGAACTGCTCGTCGCCGATCACGACGGAATCCGCACAGTCACCCTCAACCGGCCACACCGCAAGAACGCGATGACCTGGGTCATGTGGCGTGAGCTGGCGGACGTCCTGCGCGATACCGGCATGGACCGGTCGGTACGTGCCCTGGTGCTCACCGGCGCCGGCGGTGCCTTCTGCTCCGGTGCCGATATCTCGGTACCCGATGCCCGGCACCCGATGGACAAGATGCGGATCTTCAGCGATCTGGCGCTGCAGCTGCACGAACTGCCGACTCCGACCGTCGCCAAGGTGACCGGGGTGGCGGTCGGTGCCGGCTGGAACCTGGCACTGGGCTGCGACCTCGTCGTGGCCACCCCGGACGCGACCTTCGCGCAGATCTTCGCCCGGCGCGGCCTCTCGCTGGACCTGGGCGGTTCCTGGCTGCTGCCGAAACTGGTCGGGTTACAGCAGGCGAAACGCCTCGCCCTGCTCGCCGAAACCATCGACGCCGCCCGCGCCGAAGCACTCGGACTGGTCACCTGGATCGTCCCCGCCGACGAGATCGACGGGTTCACCGTGGAGCTCGCCGCCCGGCTGGCGGCCGGACCGCCGGTCGCGCTCGCCCAGACCAAGGCACTGCTCAACGAAGGTGCCGACGCGACGCTCCGGGAGGCGCTCGCCGGCGAAGCCCGCGCTCAGGGCGTCAATTTCGCCACCGCCGACGCCCCCGAGGCCTACGCGGCCTTTGCCGAGAAACGCACACCCGGGTTCACCGGCACATGGGTCCTGCCGCCCGCAGGGAACAGCGGTCATGCGGAGGGAGCGAAGGCGGTGAGGGGCCGAGAGAATGAGTAGTAGCGCCGGGTACGACAGCAACGGCGGAGACGTCTCGGAACGGAGTGGGTAGATGCGCGAAGTAGTGATCGCCGGTGCGGTGCGTACACCGGTCGGCAAACGGAAGGGCGGGCTGTCCGCGATGCATGCCGCGGACCTGTCCGCGGTGGTGTTGCGGGAGCTGGTCGAGCGGACCGGGGTGAGCACGCAGCTCATCGACGATGTCGTGTGGGGTTGTGTGTCCCAGGTCGGCGATCAGTCGAGCAATATCGCCCGCTACGCCGTCCTCGCGGCGGGGTGGCCGGAATCCATCCCGGGGACGACGGTGAACCGGGCGTGCGGGTCGAGTCAGCAGGCGCTGGACTTCGCGGCGCAGGCGGTGATGTCGGGGCAGCAGGATGTGGTCGTGGCCGGGGGAGTCGAGGTGATGAGCCGGGTCCCGCTCGGCGCCGCGCGGGCCACCGGTCAGCCGTACGGCCCGGCCGTGCTGTCGCGGTACGACGATTTCTCCTTCAACCAGGGCATATCCGCCGAACTGATCTCCGCGAAATGGGGATTCGGCCGCCAGGCCCTCGACGAATATTCGGCGCGGTCACACGAACTGGCCGCCGCGGCTCAGGATCGTGGGGCGTTCGACGAGCAGATCGTCGAGGTCACCGCCCCGGCCGGCGAATTCACCGAGGGCGGTGTGGTCGGCGCCGACGAAGGGATCCGGCGCGGCACCAGCGCGGAGAAACTGGCGAACCTGAAACCGGCATTCCAGGACGACGGCGTCATCCACGCCGGTAACTCCTCGCAGATCTCCGACGGCGCCGCCGCCCTGCTGATCACCACGGCCGATCTGGCGACCCAGCTGAGTCTGCGACCGCTGGCTCGCTATCGCGCCGGCGCGGTGGCCGGTGCCGACCCGGTACTGATGCTCACCGGCCCGATTCCGGCCACCGAGAAGGTACTGCGCAAGGTCGGCCTATCGCTCGCCGATATCGGGACGTTCGAAGTGAACGAGGCCTTCGCCCCCGTTCCGCTGGCCTGGCTCGCCGAAACCGGTGCCGACCCGAACCTCGTCAATCCGCTCGGCGGCGCGATCGCACTCGGCCATCCGCTCGGTGCCTCCGGTGCCGTGCTGATGACCCGGATGCTGCACCACATGCGCGACAACGGAATTCGCTACGGACTGCAAACCATGTGTGAGGGCGGCGGTACGGCCAACGCCACCGTCGTGGAATTGATTACCTAGGAAGTAATATGCGTCGCGATCTGTTCAGCCCCGACCACGAGGCCTTCCGGGAACTCGCGCGGGAGCTCATCGAAAAGGAAGTCGTCCCGAATTATCCCGCATGGGAGAAGCAGGGGCAGATGCCGCGTGAGGTGTTCCGCCGGCTCGGCGAACTCGGATTGCTCGGCACCGCCCTCCCCGAGGAATACGGCGGTATGGGTACCCGCGACTACCGCTACAACGTGGTGTTGCAGGAGGAGGCGCAACGCGCGCTGGTCACCCTCGGCACGGTGCGCACCCAGCTGGATGTGATCCTGCCGTACTTCCTCGAATACGCCGATCGCGAGCAGCGGGCCCGCTGGTTCCCCGGCCTGGCCGACGGCAGCCTGCTCACCGCCATCGCCATGACCGAACCCGGCACCGGATCGGACCTGGCCGGTATCCGCACCACCGCCGTCCGCGACGGCGACCACTACATCCTCAACGGCGCGAAAACCTTCATCACCGGTGGACTGCTCGCCGATCTGGTGATCGTGGTGGCGCGGACCGCTACCGATCCCGACAACCGGCGCGCCGGGCTCACGCTGCTCGTCGTCGAGGACGGGATGCCCGGTTTCGTCCGTGGCCGGGTGCTGGACAAGATGGGCTGCAAGGTCCAGGACACGGTGGAGCTGTCGTTCACCGATGTCCGGGTACCGGTGGCCAACCGGCTGGGGGAAGAAGGCGTCGCCTTCGGCTATCTGGGCCACAATCTGCCACAGGAACGGATGACGGTGGCCGTGGGCTCGGTGGCGCAGGCCCGGGCCGCGGTAACCGCGACCATCGAATATGTGCGGGAACGCAAGGCTTTCGGGACACCTGTGGCGTCGTTCCAGAACACCAAATTCGAGCTCGCCGCCATGTCCGCGGAGGTCGAGGCCGCGCAGACCATGGTGGACCGGGCGGTGCTGGATCTGGTGGACCGGCAGCTCTCGGGCGCGGACGCCGCCCGCGTGAAACTGTTCGCCACCGAAACGCAGGCCCGTATCGTGGACCGCTGCCTGCAATTGTTCGGCGGTTACGGCTACATGATGGAGTATCCGATCGCCCGGCTCTACACCGATGCCCGGGTGGCCCGCATCTACGCGGGTACCAGCGAGGTCATGAAAGTTATCATTGCCAAAGACCTCGGTTTGTGATGTATAGCACAACGAGTATTTCGGTGAGATCCACATCACAAAGGGACGTTCGATCCTACTGTTTCAGCAGTTGGTTTATCGAACGGAGTACCCGGTGATCGGTCCACGGGATGAGCAGGTCGATTGCCTCGTCGACACCGAGTGCGGAGTCCGCGCGGGCTTCCATCCGGTCGATCTCGTCCGCGCGCACGCCCGCCGCCACCCCCTGCGGCACCGGCTCGCGATCGTCGCCCCGAATACCGTGGACGCGGTCCAGTACGCGGGCGGTTTCATCTTCGACCGGATGATGGGCGGCTGGGAAGTGGTCGCCGTCCTCACCGAACACGACGACGTTCGCCCCCTGGAAATCCTCGGCGCCACCGTCCTGGACCTGACCACCGCCCTCGCCTCCCCGGTACACGCCACCTGGCCGGAGAGCGTACTGCTGGCCCCGGATGTGTTCGTCACCAACGAATGGGTCCGCCGAGGAGCCATCGACTGCCTCGACAAGGGACTGTCCGAACTCGCGGTCTGGGGTGACGACCTGCCCGACGAACTCGCCTGCCGGGTTTCCTCGGCGCACCACCGGTTGAGCACCGCCGCCCGGGCGTTCAAACGCTGTGCGCTCGGCGCGGCAGGGATTCCGGAGCGCGCGGACGAAGATCTCGAAACCTTCCACAGCGGCGAGGTTCTGCTGGCGGACCTGCGGGGTTGCCAGGCGCTGGTCCGGGCGGTCTGACTCACGGGCCGCCCGGCCGGCTATCGCTGCGCTCGCGGGTCGCCTAGTCGAGGATGCGCCGGGCGACGTTGGTGGTGACCAGGTCGAGCAGTTCGTCGCCGCGCCCGGCGAGGATGGTGCGGATGGCGTAGAGGGTGAAGCCCTTGGCCTGCTCTGCCGAGACGGCCGGTGGGATCGTCAGTTCCTGCCGTGCCACGACGACATCGACGAGTGCGGGCCCGTCGTGGGCCAGTGCCTCCGCGATCGCGGGCTCCAGGTCGCCCGGTTGTTCGACCCGGCGGCCCCATATTCCCATCGCGCGGGCGACGGCGCCGAAGTCGGGATTGTCCAGGCCGGTACCGAAGTTCACCACCCCGGCCGCCTTCATCTCCAGCTCCACGAAGTTCAGTGACGAGTTGTTGAACACGATCACCTTGACCGGTAGGTCGTTCTGCACCAGCGTGAGCAGCTCGCCGAACAGCATCGTCAATCCGCCGTCCCCGGCGAGGGCGATCACCTGCCGCCCGGGGTAGGCGGTCTGCGCGCCGATCGCATGCGGCAGCGCGCAGGCCATTGTGCCGTGGGTGAACGAGCCGGTCAGCCGGCGCCGGCCGTTCATGGTCAGGTAGCGCGCCGCCCACGTCGTCGGGGACCCCACATCGAAGGTGAACACGGCGTCGTCGGTGGCCGACCGGTTCACCGCGCCGGCAACATATTCCGGCCGGATGGGGGTGCGGCCCCGATCGTCGACCGCGAGTTCGTCCAGCGATTTGCGGGTGCGCCGATAATGCCGCAGCGACCGGTCCAGGTGCGCCCGGTCGGTTTTCCGGGTGAGCAGCGGCAGCAGCGCCTCGGCGGTGTCCCGCACACTGCCCACCATGCCCACGTCGATCGGAGTGCGCCGGCCGAGGTGGCTGCCGCGGATATCGACCTGGATGACCGCGGCGTCTTCCGGATAGAACTGCGTATACGGGAAATCGGTACCCAGCATCAGCAGTACATCGGCTTCTTTGATCGCCTTGTATCCCGAGGCGTATCCGAGCAACCCGGTCATTCCCACGTCGTACGGGTTGTCGTACTCCAGGTATTCCTTACCGCGGAATGCGTGCACGACCGGGGATTGCAGCGCAGCGGCCAACTCCATGACCTCGTCGTGGGCGCCCGCGGTCCCGGCCCCGCCGAGGATCGTCACCCGCGACCCGGCATTCAAGATTTCGGCCGCCCGGCGCAGTGTGGCGTCGTCCGGCCGGTGCACCGACCGGGAGGGCAGCACCGGCCTGCTGCTCCATCGATCGTCGGACAGCCGGCTCTGGAATACCTCGCCGGGGATCACCACGACGGCGACGCCGCGTTGCTCCACGGCCGCCCGCATCGCCATCTCCACGATCCGTGGGGCCGATTGCGGGTTGCTCACGAGCTCGCAGTAGACGCTGCACTCGCGGAACAACTCTTCCGGGTGGGTTTCCTGGAAATAACCGGATCCGATCTCGGCGATCGGGATATGCGCGGCGACGGCCAGTACCGGAACCCTGGTGCGCTGTGCGTCGTAGAGCCCGTTGACGAGATGGAGATTGCCGGGCCCGCAACTCCCGGCACAGACGGCGAGCCGGCCCGTCAGCGCGGCATCCGCTGTCGCGGCGAACGCGGCGGCCTCCTCGTGCCGGACATGTTCCCAGGAGATGCCGTCCGACCGCCGTATCGCGTCGGTGAATCCGTTCAAGCTGTCACCGGGCAACCCGTACACGCGGCTGACTCCGCTGACCTGCAAGGCAGAGATCATGTGTTGAGCAACAGTCGCCATGGCGCGACCCTACGCGCGGCGGGCGCGATCGTCGGTGAGGTCGCACCGGCGTATCGGAAAACGGGCGGCAATCCTTGTTATCCTTACTAGGATTAATGTAATGTGGGTCACGCTGCGGGCCCGGCTGCTGAGGCCGGAAAGGCTTGGCAGCCAGGTGTTTTCCGCTGTCGTTCCCCGAGGGGATCGGTGTGTCCGTCGGTTCCTGATCCGGTCGGTCCGGCTGCGGCCGGTAGGCAGGTTCACGCCCTGGGCAACATCCGGGAATCGGAAACGCGGCGATGTCGACGATGGATGGCAGACGTGAAGAAGTTCTTTCCGATGGGCGCGCTGGGAATCGCCGCGGTCCTTGTTCTTTCGGCATGTGGTGGTTCCGGGGGCACCGGACTCAGTGGGACCGAAGCCACCGGTGACCCGATCGTCGTCGGCGCGCAGGCACCCCTGAAAGGTGCCACCGCGTATCCGCAGACCGGGTTCGGGATCGAGGCGGCCGAGTACTACATCAACGAGGTCCTCGGTGGTGTGCACGGCCGGCCCATCGAGGTGGATGTGTGCAGCGGCGACGGCAGCCCGGAGACATCGATCAACTGCGCGAACGGGTTCGTCTCGAAACAGGTTCCGCTGGTCATCGACGCGGTGGACCAGAGTATGGGCGCGGCGGTCCCGATCCTGGGGTCGGCGGATATCCCGATCATCGGCACCCTCGCCGGGTCCTTCCTGGCCGACCAGGCCGGCTACGGCAAAGCCTTCTATTTCACCGGCCCGGTATCGTTCGCCTCGCTGAGCAGTATGACGCTGTTCGATTCGAAGGGTAAGAAATCGGCGTCGCTGGCGGTCAACGAATCACCGACCAGTCATGCCTATGTGGACGATCTGATCAGGCCTATCGCCGGCAACCTGGGTATCGACGTCAAGGTGCAGTATCCGCCCGCCGCGGGCGCGAACCTCAATGTCATCGCGGCCACCCAGATCTCGGACGAACCGGACGTCGCCGGTGTGATCGCGCTGCCCGAAGACGCCTGCACGGATCTCTTCACGGCGCTGCGGCGGCAGGGTTTCGAGGGCATGATCCTGGCGGGGTCGTGCTCCCAGTTCATCGAGCAGATGGGGGCGCAGGGCGCGGGTATCGTGACCCAGCCGCGGCTGTGGGTACCGCTCGCGAAGGATTCGGCGCCGCCGAAGGTACAGGAAGAGCTCGACGTCTTCGAAAAATCCATGCGGGCGGTCGGGCACGATGAGGAACTGTCGTCACGCTCGCTGTACACCTTCGCCGCGCTGGTGAATATCGCGAACATCCTCAATGCGGCACCGGCCGGTGAGATCACGAAAGAGTCGGTGACCGCCGCATTCGAGAAGGTCACCGATTTCGAATCGTTCGCGGGCCCGACCGTGACCTGCGACGGCAAACAATGGCCCGGTATCGCGACCACCTGCAACGCCCAGGCGATCTTCTTCGAGGTCCAGGACGACGGCACCCTCGCCCCGGTGGACGAGGCCGGTTACGTCGACCTGGATCTGGCCGCACTACCGCAACCCTGATCGCGGGTGTAACGGAGCATTCCGATGGATACGTATTTGCAGTTCATCGTGCTCGGTCTCGGTCTCGGCGCCGTCTACATCGGGCTGGCGAACGGCCTGCTGCTGGTCTACCGGGCGACCGGCATCATCAACTTCGCGCAGGGCGCCACCGCGATGTGGGGTGCCTATGTTTTCGCCCAGCTCTGCCGGGACGGCACGCTGATTCTGCCGATCGGCAGTGTGCGGTTTTCGGAACCGCCGCCGATATGGGTGGCCGTGTCCCTCGGACTGCTCTCGGCGGTCGTGGTCGGATTGATCACGCACTATCTGGTCTTCCGGCCGGTGCGTCACGCTCCGGCACTGGCGCAGGTGGTGGTCTCCGTCGCGTTGATGCTCACCCTGCAGGCGCTGGTGGTGATCCGGTTCGGGCCGAACAATATTCCCGTCGACGAACTGATCCCGCCGGGCTCGGTGCAGCTGTTCGGGACCCGGCTCTCCTCCGCCGAGCTGATCATGGCGGCGGTCATGGTGGCCACCTCGGTGCTGATCTGGGCCTATTTCCGGTTCACCCGGCCGGGTGCGGCGACACGTGCGGCGGCGGCGAACGAGCGCGGCGCCACCTTACTCGGCTTCGCACCGGACCGGCTGGCGGCGATTGCCACGGTCGGGGCCGCGGTGGTCGGCACGCTCGGGGTGATGCTCGGCTCGAGCCTGACCGGGCTCAATCCGCTGAACTACACCCTCCTCGTCGTGCCGGCGCTGGCGGTACTGCTGGTCGCCCGGCTGGAATCGGTCGGGGTGATCGCGGTCGCCGCCTTGGTTCTCGGCGCCTTCCAGTCGCTGGTGAACCTGTTCACCGGCAAGGAGTGGTGGCCGGTGTGGGCGGCATCGGGTTTGGATCAGGTGGTGCCGTTCGTGGTGGTCATCGTGATCCTGCTCGTATTCGGCCGCCGGCTGCCGTCCCGCGGTGCACTGCAGACGCTCGAGTTGCCGGATGTGCGGATTCCGGTGTTCCGCCCGGTGCCTGCGGTCGCCCTGGTCGTGGTGATGGGGGTGCTGCTGGCGGTGGCCTCGAGCACCTACCGTTTCGGCCTCACCTATTCGGTGATCCTGATGCTGCTCGCGCTGTCGTACGTGGTGATCACGGGGTATCTCGGGCAGATCTCGCTGGCGCAGACCGCGTTCGCCGGCGCGGCCGGATTCACCCTGTCGAAGCTCACCACGGACTGGAATATGCCGATGGTGCTCGCGGTCCTGCTCAGTGCCCTGGTCGCGGCGTTCCTCGGGATGCTGGTCGCGCTACCGGCATTCCGGATCCGTGGGGCGCAACTCGCCATCGTCACCATCGCGGCCGCGCTGGCCATCGAGCGATTCGTGTTCAACAACTACAGTTTGACGCCGGCGTCGGGGAATCCGATCGCGAACCCGACCCTGTTCGGGCTGAATGTCGGCGTCCGCGAGGGCAGTGAGATCGCCCGGCTGCCGTTCTCGCTGCTGGTGCTCGCGGTGGCGGCGCTCGTCGTCTGGGCGTTCCTGCGGATCGCTTCGGGCGATACCGGCCGCACATTTCTCGCGGTGCGGGCGAACGAACGCGCCGCTGCCTCCGTAGGTATCGATGTGCGGCGCACGAAGCTCCTCGGGTTCGGTCTCTCGGCATTCATCGCCGGGCTGGCCGGTTGCCTGATCGGCTACAGCGCCGGCCAATTGTCGGCAGAATCGTTCACGGTATTCGTGGGCCTGCAAGTGCTCGCGGTCGCGTACCTCGGAGGAATCACCTCCTTCAGCGGAGCGGCGATCGCCGGGATTCTCGGACCACTCGGAATTCTCTACGTGCTCGTGCACGAGGTGCTCGAGCTGGGCGACTACTACGCGCTCATTTCCGGTATCGCGCTGATCCTCACCGCCGTCCTCAACCCGGTCGGTATGGCGGGCGAGGCCGGGCGGGTCGCCGATCGGCTGCGGGCACGGCAGCGAAAGCGGACGGCCGGGCCGGAGACAGCGGATCACTCCGGAGAGGCGGTGGCACACCTATGACCGATTGGATCGGAGCGGGACTGTCGACCGAGAACTTGACCGTTCGGTACGGGGGAGTGGTGGCGAACCATAACGTCTCGCTCTCGGTGCAACCACAGGAGATCGTGGGACTCATCGGGCCCAACGGGGCCGGCAAAACCTCGTTCGTCGACGCGATCACCGGATTCACCGCCTCCGCCGGCGCCGTAACTCTCGACGGCGTCGATATCACCCACCTCGCCCCGCACCGGAGACGCCGCGCGGGGCTGGCCCGGACCTGGCAATCGGGTGAGCTGTTCGGCAACCTCAGCGTTGTCGAAAACGTCACGGCCGCACTGCGACCCGGCGGCTTCTCGACAGTGCTGACCGATCTGTTCCGGCGGCGCCGCAACCGGGTTGACCCCGCCGTCACCGAGGCGCTACGCGCGGTCGGACTGGAGGATGTGGGCGCCACCCCGGCCGGGGATCTGTCGCTGGGCCGGCAGAAACTGGCCGGTGTCGCGCGGGCCCTCGTCGGCAACTGCCG
>NZ_JARWNW010000209.1 GCF_029868325.1 Nocardia carnea | reverse complement strand
TAACTATATCAGGGGGGAGGTTGCCAATCCTTGGCTGGTGGCCCTAAAAACCCATAACCCCGGGCCCCAAAACCGGGGGGCGGCGCCTGCGGTTGGGGGGGGGGGCGCCGGAAGCGTCTACGGGCGGACAGCGGAACGGGGCCGTGATCGTCGGCGGCGAGGCAGCGCGAAACAGTCGGGCCGAGACCGGAGCGGGCGGCAATGCGCCGGCCCCGTTACCGCTCCTCGCGCACGTACCAGCGCAAGGTGGCATATGCGGTGAGTCCGGCGAACACCACACCGACCGGTACAACCATCAGTGCGGTGGTGAAAATATCGTCGAAGGTGATCGCCGGGAACACATTGCTCGCGAACAGATCGCCCAAGGCCCGGTCGATCACCAGCGGGCGGGCCGCGAACAGGCCCGCTGTCGCGAGCAGACCACCCGCCAGCGCGGCCACCACAGCCTCCAGCAGGAACGGCAGCTGGGTGTACCAGCGGGTGGCACCGACCAGGCGCATGATGTGCACCTCGGTCCGCCGGGTGAACGCGGCGATCTGCACCATGTTCGCGATCAGCAACAGCGCGGCCACCGCCTGCAGTACGGCCATCCCGAACGCCGCGTTGCGCAACCCGTCGAACAGGCTCACCAGCCGGTCCACGATGTCCTTGTCGTTGCGCACCATGCCCACCCCGGGACTGTCGGAGAACTGCTCGTAGATCGTGGGGTACAGCGATGCGTCGCTCATCTTGACCCGCAGCGAGGCCGGAAGCGGTGTCTCGCTCACGTACTCGGCGAGTTCCGGCTGGTCCTTGAAGGTTTTCTCCTTGGCCTCGCGGACGGCGGCGTCGCGGTTGAGGTACTGCACCGACTCCACCCCGTCGACGGTTTTCAGATCGGCCATCAGGGTCTGGCAGAGGTCGTTCGCGCAGTCCGGATCGTTCGCCGAGATGTCCTCGGTCAGATACAGCCGCACTTCGAGCCGGTCCAGGAAGTACTGCTCGGTCTTGTCGGCGATCCGGATCGCCAGAATGCCGCCACCGAGCATGGTCAGCGAGACCGCGGTCGTCAGGATCATCGCGATCGTCATGGTGAGGTTGCGGCGCAGGCCCTCGGAGACCTCACCGAACAGGAAACCCGCGCGCATTACCGGCCCACCTCGTAACCGCCGGTCGCCTGATCGCGAACCAGCCGGCCCTCGTAGAGCTCCACCACCCGGCGCTGCATACCGTCCACGATCAATGGGTCGTGGGTGGCCATGAGCACGGTGGTGCCCATCCGGTTGATGTGCTCGAGCAGCAGCATGATCTCGTAACTCGTCTCGGGGTCGAGGTTGCCGGTGGGTTCGTCGGCCAGCATCACCAGCGGGCGGTTCACGAAGGCGCGCGCGATCGCGACCCGCTGCTGTTCACCGCCGGACAGTTCGCTGGGCAGCCGGTCGGCTTTACCGCCCAGCCCGACCAGCTCCAGTACCTCGGGCACGGTCCGGTCGATGAACTGGCGACGCTTACCGATCACCTCGAGCGCGAACGCCACATTCTGGGCGACGGTCCGCTGTTGCAGCAGCCGGAAGTCCTGGAACACGCAGCCCACCCGCTGCCGCAGCCGGGGGACCCGCCGGCCGGGCAGCCGGTCCACCCGGAAATCCGCGACATGGATCTCGCCCCCGGTCGGGATCTCCTCCTTGATGAGCATCCGCATGAAGGTCGATTTACCGGAGCCGGAGGGACCGATGAGGAAGACGAACTCACCCTTGTCGATATGGACGGTGACGTTCTCCAGTGCGGCTCGCGTCGCGGTCGGATACGACTTGCTGACGTCGCGCAGGGTGATCACGAGGAGTCAGTGTAACCATTCGATAACGAACCCGTCGGCGGGCGGTATCGGCGGTCCTATTCCTCCCGGACAGCCACCGCCGGTGAAGGCAGTTCGATGCCGGCCGGGGCAGCGGGGGCCACGGCGGGCGCCGGCACCGGTTGCTGCCGGGCGATATCGTCCGGTTTGACGAACAGGTACAGCACGAAGGTCGCGATCCAGCTCCCGGCCAGCACCAGTGTCGATCTACGCGCGCGCATTCAAACCCTCCCGGCGCATCGCCGCGGCCACGCGTACCCGCAACTCCCGGCTGACTTCGAACTGTTTACCCGGCAATGTCCGGGCCACCATCCGGATATTCATCTGGTCCACGGTCAGGTCCTCCACGCCCATCACCGTCGGCTCGTCCAGCAGCAGCGGTTCGAGGCGGGGGTCGCGGTAGGCCTGGCCGCCCACCTCGTGCAGTACTTCGTTGATCCGCAGGATATCGGCGGTCGCCGCAACGGGTACATCGATCGCCGCCCGCGCCCAATCCTTCGACAGATTCGTCACTTTCACGATCTGGCCGTTCGGGACCGTGATCACCTCACCGTCCGGGTTACGCAGTTTGGTGACCCGCAGTGTCACATCCTCCACCGTGCCCTCGGCCGGATCCGCGACACCGGTCACCGCGATCCGCACCACATCGCCGAAACCGTATTGGCGTTCGGTGATGAGAAAGAACCCGGCCAGGATGTCCTGCACGATGCGCTGCGCGCCGAAACCGAGTGCGGCGCCGAGGACCGCGGCGGGCGCGACCAGCCCCGACATGGAGAACCCCAGCCGCTGCAGCACCTCCATCGCGACCAATACATAGGCGACGGTCAGGACGACCCAGGTCAGAACCTGGGCCAATGCGTGCCGGTGTTTGGCCGCCTCGGACCGTACGAGCGCATCGCCCCCACGGAAACCGGAATCGATGCGCTGGGTCACCCGGTCGCGCACATAGGTGGCGAAACGGGCGAACAACATGGCCCCGAGGATCAACAGGACGATCTCGAGCCCGGACGAACGCAGCCAGCCTGTCACATCGGACGATAATGCCAGGGACAGCGCCAGGGTGTCGGACCCCTGCGCACGCATCAGACCACCCGCTCCCGCATCCACTCCGGATCCCTTGCGCTGCCCCGGGATCGGGGAGGGCTAGCTCTCCTGCAGAACTGTACTCATCCGCCAGCGGATCCCGGATTCGATGAAACCGTCGATATCGCCGTCGAGCACTGCGGAGGGGTTGTTCACCTCGTAGTTGGTGCGCAGATCCTTGACCATCTGGTACGGGTGCAGCACATAGGACCGCATCTGGTTGCCCCAGGACGCGCCCTCGTTGGTTTTGAGCGCATCCATCTGTGCGCGCTCTTCCTGCCGTTTACGTTCCAGCAGTTTGGCCTGCAGCACTCGCATGGCCGAAACCTTGTTCTGCAGCTGCGATTTCTCGTTCTGGCAGGTGACCACGATGCCCGTGGGGATATGGGTGATCCGGACGGCCGAATCGGTGGTGTTGACGCTCTGCCCACCCGGCCCCGACGACCGGTACACATCGACCCGGATATCGGTTTCCGGGACATCGATATGGTCGGTGGTCTCGACCACCGGCAGCACCTCGACCTCGGCGAACGAGGTCTGGCGGCGGCCCTGGTTGTCGAACGGGCTGATCCGCACCAGCCGGTGGGTGCCCATCTCCACCGAGAGGGTGCCGTAGGCGTACGGGGTCTTCACCACGAATGTGGCGCTCTTGATCCCGGCTTCTTCGGCGTAGGAGGTGTCGTACACCTCGACCGAGTACTTGTGCCGGTCGGCCCAGCGGATGTACATGCGCATCAGCATCTCGGCCCAGTCGGCCGCGTCCACACCGCCGGCACCCGAGCGGATATTGACCAGCGCGTCACGTTTGTCGTATTCGCCGGACAGCAGCGTGCGCACCTCGAGCGCCTCGACATCGGTGTGCAACGCGGCGCGTTCGGCATCGGCGTCGGCCAACGCCGCGGTTCGTGCCTCGCCTTCTTCCTCTTCTGCCAGCTCGTAGAGAACCGGCACATCCTCCAGGCGCTGCCGTAACTC
The DNA here is from genome assembly GCF_029868325.1 of Nocardia carnea. GTDB lineage: Bacteria > Actinomycetota > Actinomycetes > Mycobacteriales > Mycobacteriaceae > Nocardia > Nocardia carnea_C. Next base: position 58,568 of record NZ_JARWNW010000209.1, on the reverse strand, counting down.
CTCGACCCGGCGCAGCTCGCCCTGCGCGTGGGAGAGTTCACTGGTCACCCGCTGCGCATGATCCTGGTCGTTCCACAACTCGGGATCGGCCGCCTGATGCTCGAGCTCGTCGATACGACGGCGCAGCTCCTCGATATCGAGGACCGACTCGACGGTCTTCAGGGTCGCATCGAGTTCGGCGAGGTCGGCGGTAACGTCAGGGTGCACGATGTTCAAGGCTACTAAAGACTGGCGAACAACCGCGCCGAGGTATCGGCACCGCCCTCCGCGGGCGTCCCTCGCTCTGACAGCGGGAGCTGCCGGGCGCGGGTACTCCGACATCACAGCACGCGTGCCCTTCGGCGCCCTAGCCGGAACCACGCGGTTGACCAGCGGATACGTCACTTTCGGTAGCGACTCGGATCACGTTGTCCGAGTTCGTTCCACTGCCCACATTGTGGTGGCCGGCGCGGTGCATGCCCGCACCGGCCGCCGGCGCCCCTCGCCCGGGCGGGCGGCGCGACCGACCGCGAGCCCGGCCGGCTCGGATCCGACGGGCAGACCGTGGGACGGATACGGCAGTCCTATACGAGCGCCCCGGCTATCGGTTCGGTGCCGATGAGTGTGCCGACTCGGGCTCGATCCGATGCGGTCCCACAGATCTGCGCGGGATCAGCCGGACACTGCGCGGAGTCCGCCGTGGTGCCGGCCGGCGAGACCGTCCAGGGCCTCGGCGGTCGCAGGATCGGCTGGTAAATGGACGATCAGCTGCTGATCGTCGTCGGCGGACAGGGTCAGGGTTTCGTAGGCGAGGCGTAGTGGCCCGGCCTCCGGATGCGCGAGCCGGGTGATGCCGGTGGGGGCGGGCAGATTGGGGACTGTTGCGAGGCGTTCGGTGAACGATGCGCCCGCGGCGACCGTGAGCTGATCGGCCAGCGCCGCGATATGGGGGTCGGCGCGGAACGGGCCCTGTTTGAGGGTGGCGACGATATGGTCGGCCTGATGGTCCCAGTCGGGGTACACGGTCCGGGCCCGTGGGTCGGTGAAGGTGAATCGGGCGAGATTGGCGCCGTGGCCGGCGTCGAGCGCGCCGGTCGGTTCCATCAACCGCCGATAACCCGTGGTGCAGGCCAGCACTTCGGTCCGGCTGTCGACCACCACCGCCGCGGCGGGCTCGAGCTGGTCGAGCAACGCTCGCACCGTCGGGCGGATCTCCCGGGCCGGCGCGCCCGGGCCGGTGCAGCTGAAACCGGTATCGGCCTTGGTCAGCCGGTACAGGTGGACCCGCTCGTTGGTGGACAGGCCGAGCGCGTCCGCCAGCGCGGACAGCACCTGCGGTGACGGGTTGCGGTCGCGACCCTGTTCGAGCCGGATGATGTACTCCACGCTCACCCCGGCCAGCGTGGCCAGCTCGGCCCGGCGTAAGCCGGGTGTCCGGCGCCGCGGCCCGGTGGGCAGCCCCACCTGGGCGGGGCCGACCGACTCCCGCCGGCTGCGCAGGAACAACCCCATCTCGTTCTCGCTCACCTGATCACGGTATCCGGGCGGGTCCCGCCGAGGGTGTCCCTGTCACTACCACTCTCCGCGCGGTCTCCCTGTGGGAGCGGCGGAGCGGCAGATTCGAGATCGGACGGCGGCCGCCGGGCCGCCCCACAGGAGGGAGCACACCATGTCCGTTACCCCGTTACGTCTCGCGGTGATCATCGGAAGTGTCCGGGAGGGCCGGTTCGGCACCGTGGTGGCCGCCTGGTTCGCCGCACAGGCCGCCACGCACGGGCGGTTCGAGATCGATGTGATCGATCCGGCCGAGGCCGATATCCCGCTGGTACTGCCCGCGGTATCGCCCGCACTCGAGCCGAACCCCGAACGCCCCGCCGGTATGCGCGACCTCACCGAACGGTTGTCGGCCGCCGACGCGTTCGTCATCGTGACACCCGATTACAACCACAGCTACCCGGCCTCGCTGAAAGCCGTCATCGACTGGCATTTCACCCAGTGGCAGCGCAAACCGGTCGCCTTCGTCGGGTACAGCGGCGCCACCGGCGGGCTCACCGCGATCGAACATCTGCGGCAGGTGTTCAGCGAACTGGATGCGCACACCGTCCGCGAATACGTATCGTTCCCGCGCTACTACCTGCTGTTCGGTGATGACGGGCAGTTGCTCGCGCCCGCCGAACCCGCGGCGGCGGCGCAGCACATGCTGGACCAGGTGCACTGGTGGGCGCAGGCGCTGGTCGCGGCGCGGGCGGTCGCGGTGTGAGACTCGCGCTAGGGTTTCGGTGTGGCTGCTCACTCCTCTGACCTCGAACTCGCGTTACGCCTGGCCGACGAGGCGGACACGATCACCCGCGAACGGTTCGGTGCGCTGGACCTGAAGGTCGACGCCAAACCCGATCTGACCCCCGTCTCCGACGCCGATCTGGCGGTCGAGGAGGCGATCCGCCGGATGCTGCGGCACGGCCGCCCGGACGATTCGGTGCTGGGGGAGGAGTTCGGTGGCAGTGCCGAGTTCACCGGCCGGCAATGGGTTATCGATCCGATCGACGGCACCAAGAATTTCGTTCGCGGGGTTCCGGTCTGGGCGACCCTGATCGCGTTGCTCGAGGACGGAGTGCCGGTGGTGGGCGTGGTGAGCGCGCCCGCGCTGGCCCGGCGCTGGTGGGCCGCCGCGGGGCAGGGCGCGTGGTCGACTTTCCATCCCGGGGCGCCCCGGCCGATCACGGTTTCGGCCGTCGCCGAACTGGATTCGGCCAGCCTCGCGTTCTCCAGCCTGTCGGGGTGGCGTGCCCGCGGGCTGCGCGAGAGGTTCATCGATCTCACCGACGAGGTCTGGCGGGTGCGCGGCTACGGTGATTTCCTCAGCTACTGCCTGGTCGCGGAGGGGGCGGTGGATATCGCCACCGAACCGGAAGTGTCGCTGTGGGATCTGGCCGCGCTGGAAATCCTGGTCCGGGAGGCCGGTGGCACCTTCACCGCCCTCGACGGCCGGCCCGGCCCGCACGGCGGGGACGCGGTCGCGACCAACGGACGCCTGCATCGGCCGATTCTGGACTATTTCGCCCGATAGACCCGGCCCAGGAGTCGGTGAAGCGGAGGCAAGGCGGGGCCGGTCGCCCATATCCCGGGCGTCGGCGCCGCGATAACCGGTGCAATGAGGCCCGCCCCAGTACCGGGGCGGGCCGAAATCACGGCATCAGCCCATGGTTTTCGCTCCGTCGATGGCTTCGCGAATGATATCGGCGTGACCGGCGTGCTGCGCGGTCTCGGCGATGATGTGCAGCAGCACCTGGCGGGCCGACCACGACTCCTCCTGGAACCACGGTGCCTTGGGCAGCGGCCACGCGCGGTCGAGGTCGGCGGTGGCGATCATGGCATCGGTCCGTGCCGCCACTTCGGCGTAGGCATCGAGGACTCCGGCGAGTGTCTCGTCGGGCAGCAGCCGGAACTCGGTATCGCGCGCGGCGAAATCCTCGGCAGTCATATCGTCGAAGTCCTTCATGGCCCCGGTGCCCTCCATGATGAAGTCCGCCCAGCCCCGTTCCACACCGGTGACGTGTTTGATCAGGCCGCCGAGGCACAGTTCGCTGTCTGCCGGGCTGCTCGCCGCCTGCTCGTCGGTCAGGTCGCGGGTGGTGAATCGCAGGAAAAAGCGGGTCTTGCTCAGGACGGCCAGTAGATCGGCGCGTTCGCCGGTCAGCGGGGTCTTGTCGAGGGCGGCGGTCTCGGCCATGGTCTTCGCCTTTCGTCAGGGCTGCTTCGGGTTGTTTCCGTGTTCGATTGCCACGTTATGGCCCATAGCGGCCACTTTTTGACCTCAATTACGCGCGCATCGAAAATTTCTCGGATATCCCGTTACCGCCGGGTGGCATCGGCGAGGGTCAGGTCCACATCGGGCGGTGGTCGCAGCCGGCGCAGGGTGCCGTCCATGCTGGTGACGTACAACGCCCACGAATCACCGTCGCGGGCGATCCGTACCGAGGTCGCGCCGTCGGGCGGCATGCGGATCGGGTCGGGGCGTTTGATCAATCCGGTGATGACAGAGCAGCCGGCCCCGGTATCCGGGTCCACCCGATACACAGCGCCGGCCAGATGGTCGGCGACGAAGAGGTCACCGTCGCGGGTGGCCTCCATATCGTCGGGCAGTGCGACGAAGTCCGGGAGGCCGGCGATCACCGACGGCTCCGTGGGCGCGTCCAGCGGGACCCGGAACAGGCTCAGGGTCATATTGCCCGTATAGACCGACTTACCGTCCGGGGCCAGCGCCAGACCGTTGGTCAGCGGCACAGGGGACCAGGTGGGCGTGTACTCACCGGTCGACGGGCGATAGCGGGAGATGCCGGTCGGCGCCCCGCGGACGCCGATTGTGGTGAACAGCAGATCGCCGTCCGGAAGCAACAGCAGCCCATTCGGGCCGTTGAGGCCCGTCAGCAGAACTGTCACCGTGCCTGTGTCGATGTCATAGCGCTGCAGGGTGCCGGGTGCCTCCGCGAACCCGTCACCGGTGAGGAAGTACACCGAACCTTCCGCCACCCGCACACCGGCCGGGTGGTCGAGCCCGGTGACCAGCTTTTCGAACGTGCCGTCGGTGGAGACGTGGCCCAGGTACCCGTCGGCGATGCCGGTGATATAGAAGCCGCCGGCACCGTCGGAATCCAGGTTCTCCAGGTTGCCGACGCCCTCGACTACCGTGTCCGACTGCCATCCGTCCGCGCACGATATCGGCAATATCTGGGAATGTGCTGCGGGTGCTGTGGTGACCAGGCCCGCAGTGGCCAACGCCATTGCGCCCAGCGCGGCGCGGGCCCGTGTGATCGGGGAAACCATGGACCGGAACCTATGCGATGGTGGTGTCCTGCGCCGGTTTTCGCCATGGCGGCTGTGCTCGACTGCGTGCCGGCCGTTGTCCCCATGTGGACAACTCGGCCGATCCGGCCCGTCCGGCCGTTCTTCGCGAGGTGCGGGAATCGGCCTCGCTCGTAGGATGGCCGCGTGGATACCGCCGAAGACACCGCTGTGGCAGCTCCCGCCCGCTCCGACGACGCCGCCCACGAGGTGTTACGCCGGGTCTTCGGGTACGACAGTTTCCGTGGTGAACAGCACGCCATCGTCGAGCAGGTGATCGATGGTGGCGATGCGCTGGTGCTCATGCCGACCGGCGGGGGCAAATCGCTGTGCTATCAGATTCCCGCGCTCGTCCGCGACGGCGTAGGGGTGGTGATATCGCCGCTCATCGCGCTCATGCAGGACCAGGTGGATGCGCTGAGTGCGCTCGGCGTGCGGGCCGGGTTCCTCAATTCCACCCAGTTCCCGGACGAACGCCGGGCCGTCGAGGCGCAGTTCGCGGCCGGGGAACTCGATCTGCTGTACCTGGCGCCGGAACGGTTGCGGATGGAATCCACGGTCGCGTTACTGGGACGCGGCCGGATCGCGCTGTTCGCGATCGACGAGGCGCATTGTGTTTCGCAGTGGGGTCACGATTTCCGGCCCGACTACCTGGCGTTGTCGGTACTGCACCAGCACTGGCCGGATATCCCCCGGATCGCGTTGACGGCCACCGCCACCGAGAAGACCCGCGACGAGATCATCACCCGCCTCGATCTCGGCGGTGCGCGCCGGTTCGTCGCCAGTTTCGACCGGCCGAATATCCAGTACCGGATCGAGCCGAAGAACCGGCCCGATCGCCAGTTGCTCGATTTCCTGCGCACCGAGCATCCCGGCGACGCCGGAATCGTCTACTGCCTGTCGCGGAATTCGGTGGAGAAGACGGCAGCGTTCCTCACCGAGAACGGTATCCGCGCGCTGCCGTATCACGCGGGCCTCGATCATCGCACCCGCGCCGAGAACCAGGCCCGGTTCCTGCGCGAGGAAGGGCTCGTCATCGTCGCGACCATTGCGTTCGGAATGGGTATCGATAAGCCGGACGTCCGTTTCGTCGCACATCTCGATCTGCCCAAATCCGTGGAAGGCTACTACCAGGAGACCGGTCGCGCCGGCCGCGACGGCCTGCCGTCGACGGCCTGGATGGTGTACGGGCTGCAGGATGTGGTGCAGCAGCGCCGGTTGATCGATTCCTCGGAGGGGGACGCGGCGCATCGCAGGCAGTTGCAACTGCACCTCGATGCGATGCTGGCCCTGTGCGAGACGATCGAATGCCGGCGGGCGCGGCTGCTCGCGTATTTCGGTCAGCCCGCCCAGTCGTGCGGGAACTGCGATACCTGCCTGAGCCCGCCCGAATCGTGGGACGGCACCGTCGCCGCACAGAAGCTGCTGTCGGCCGTTCTGCGCCTGAAACGCGAACGCGGCCAGAGCTTCGGCGCGGGCCACCTCATCGATATCCTGCTCGGTAAGAAGAACCAGAAGGTCCAGCAGTACGACCACCACGAGCTCAGCGTGTTCGGTGTCGGCACCGATCTGCGCGATACCGAATGGCGCGGGGTAGTGCGGCAACTCCTGGCACAGGGCTTGCTTGCGGTGCACGGCGACTACGGTGTCCTCACCCTGACCGAGGCCAGTGAAAGTGTGCTCTTCGACGGGCGCACGGTGCGTTTCCGCCGGGAACCCGAACGCCCCACTCCCTCGCGCGCGGCGCGCAGCGCCAAGACCGCGAAATCGGCGCCGGTCGAACTCACCGACGGCGATGCCGCCCTGTTCGAGAGTCTCCGCCAGTGGCGTGCCGATACCGCCAAGGAGCAGGGGGTCCCGGCCTATGTGGTGTTCCACGACGCGACCTTGCGCGAAATCGCGGCTCGCAAACCGGGGGATCTGGCGGCGCTGGGTGAGGTGAGCGGTGTGGGTGAGAGCAAGCTCGCCCGCTACGGCGAGCAGGTGCTGGAGGTGGTGACCGCCGTGGAGTGACCGGGCGGCGAGCGGTCCTGCCTGCCGGAGCTTTCATCCGATGACTTGTCCCCGTCAGTGACGATAGGGGGCTGGACAGACCGCCTAACCTGGCACTATGCCCAGCAAGCACACTCCGTGGTCAGGCTCACGCCGCGGAGTCGACTTGCCTGCCGAGCGGTTCGGGCTCTTGTATCCGCGAATAGTCGGCGGGGTGCACGGTTCGGCCGGCGATCGGGGGAGCGGGGCCGAAGCTTCCGGATCCGCTACCGAGATCGGCTCACCCGCTTCGTATCCGGCCGCCGAAGTCACTCTCGACGAACAGCAGCGGTCTGCTGGGCGCACGGCATCGTCCGGTACAGGCGAAGCGGATCCGGTCGGTTCTCCGAACCGGGCCGGCGGCGGATATCCGGCGTACTGGGGTGGTCACGCCCTCCTGGGACTCGTGCTCGGGATCGCGGTGCTGCTGGCTGTCGGGGGTTTCTACGTCGGACGTGTCACCGACCCCGATGCGGCCGGGGAGCCGGCGGTGACCACTTTCGTCGCGGCAACACCGCAGGTGGGCGCCACCGGGTCGGCTCCTGCCGTTGCGTCACCGCGGCCCGAGCCGGTCGGGCCCGCCTCGCGGGAGGTCGGGGCCGGGTTCGTCTTCGGCAAGGTCCGGGCCAACGACGGCGGGGTTCTCACCGTGCGTAGCGAGATCACCGGGGCGGAGGTGGTCGTGTATCCCGACAGTTCGACCAAGCTCTACGTACTGATCGCGAGCGATCCGGCCGGTATCGATATCGGTGCGCCCGTGTGGATCTGGGGCCGCAAACACGCGGACGGGTCGCTCACCGCCCGCACCATCGCCGGTATCTCCATGCACGGCAATACCAACTAGTCGTATCCAGCGGTCAGGAACCGGCCGCAATTCGACCACAATCGAGGTATGGCGAATACGAGCACGCGGACCCTGCGCCTGCTGTCGCTGCTGCAGACCCACAAGTACTGGCCGGGTACCGAGCTGGCGGACCGTCTCGGCGTATCGCCGCGGACCTTGCGGCGTGATGTCGATCGGTTGCGCGAGCTCGGCTACCCGGTCGAGGCGCAACGCGGCGTCGACGGTGGCTATCAGCTGGCGGCGGGCGCGGCGCTGCCTCCGCTGATGGTCGACGACGACGAGGCGGTCGCGCTGGTCATCGGCCTGCAGGTCGCGATGCAAGGCATGGTCGAGGGAGTCGCCGAATCGTCGGTGCGGGCGCTGGCCAAGGTGGTGCAGGTGATGCCGCCGCGGCTGCGCCGCCGGGTCGAGGCGATCCGGGCGATGACCGTTCCGGCCGATTGGGGTGGCCGAGCCGATCCGGGACCGGATCCGGCCGCGCTCACCACCGTCGCCCTGGCCTGCCGCGACAGCGAGCGCCTGCGCTTCACCTATACGGCGGCCGACAGCCGGCACAGTGAGCGCCATGTCGAACCGCACCGCCTGGTCGCCCTGGGGCGTCGCTGGTATCTGGTGGCCTTCGACCTGACCCGGCACGATTGGCGCAGTTTCCGGATCGACCGGCTCACCGCGCCCGTCGGCGACGGTTCCCGTTTCCGTCCGCGTGAGCTGCCCACCGCCGATGCCGCGGAGTTCGTCCGGGCCGGGGTCGACCGGATTTCGCGCCCGTACCGCATCGAAGTCCTGGTCGAGGCCCCGGCCGATGCGGTCCGGGAACGGATCGGGCGCTGGGCCACGATCGAGGCCGTAGCGCCCGGCCGCTGCCGGGTTTCGATGACCACCGATTCGCTGGATTGGCCCACGATGGCGCTGGGTTCACTCGAGGCCGAGTTCCGGGTCCTCGAACCGCCGGAGCTGATCGCGCAGATCCGCGACTGGAGTGACCGCTTCGGCCGCGCGCTGGCCGGCCCGGCCGACGGTCCGGCGGATTTCCGGCGTGACACGACCCGGAGCGCAACGTAAGGGGGGCAGCCGAGGCGGCCGAGTACCGCCGGTGCTCGGAAACCCGACAGCCATCTCCAGCTAACCCGGTTGCGCCGACCGGTTCCGGCTCAGCGCGTCCCGTTCTCTCGAGCCGGCTCGCGCGTGACCGGCAGCTGTCGAACCCGACCGGGCGTTTCACCGGCGGCGACAGCTTCTCCCGCGGCGAACTCGCCTTTCTCCACCGCGTCCACCAGCTCGGTGGTTGCGGTCGCGAGGAGATCGGGATGCGAGAACGGCATCCAGTGCCCGGCCGGGACATCGCGGCGCCAGAGTTGCGACACCCACTGTGCCGAATCGTCGTATCCGGCCGGCCGGACTGCGATATCGCGACCGGCGACGATCAGCTGGACCGGTACGTCGGTGGTCCGCTCACGCGGTTTCATCAAGTGCGCGACGATATTGGCCCGATAGATGAGCAGGCCGTTCACCATGTCCTGTTTCAAAGTGGGCCCGAAGAAAATGGTCGACGGCGCGGTGTTGTTCATGAGCTGGATGAACCGCCGCCAGCGCTGTTCGGTGGCGAGCGCACCGAACGCCAGCCGCGGCAGGCCCGGGGTCATGAAGAACCCGGTATAGGCCGAGGAAAGGAGCTGAGTGAACGGCTGCCAGATATTTCGGGCGCTCGGCCGGCGCAGCCGGGCCCGCACCCAGGCGGCCAGATGGTCGAGGTTGGGGCCGGAGACCGAGGTGAACGAGGCGATGCGGGCGCTCGCCCCCGGTTCACAGACTGCCTCCCACACCTGCACCGAACCCCAATCGTGGGCGAGGACGTGTACCGGCCGGTCCGGGCTCACCGCCTCGGTGACCGCGAAGAAATCGGCGGCCAGTTCGGCGAGCCGGAAATCGGCGACCCGTGCGGTGCGGGTGGAGGCGCCGTGGCCGCGCGTATCGTAGGCGACCACGTGAAAGCGCTGGGCCAGCAGCGGAATCACGCCGTTCCACAGATGGTGGGTATCGGGCCAGCCGTGGACCAGGACGACGGTTTCGGCGTCCGGATCGCCGTATTCGTAGACGGCGAGGTCGAATCCACGGTGGTGCACCGTCCGTTCGGTCGCCGGGTAGTCCGATATCGATACCGTCACGCTGGTCTCCTGGTGCTGTGGTAGGGCTAGAGGTCGAGGACGAGTTGTCCGCCTGCACAGCGTGATACACACACCAGCAGGTCGCCGCGGTCGCGTTCGGCGGGGGTCAGGACGTGGTCGCGGTGGTCGGGAACGCCTGCCGATACCCGTACCCTGCAGGTCCGGCAGAAGCCTTGCCGGCACGAATACGGCTGGTCGGGACGGTGCTCGAGCAGAACCTCGAGTGCGGACCGGTCGGCGGGCACGTCGATCACCTCGCCGCCGGCGCCGAGCTGGATCCGGAAAGGCACGCCGTTCACCACCGGTGGCGCCGAGAAACGCTCCGAATGCAGTTCTACCGCGGGCACAGCCCGCACCGTCTCGGCGACGGACGCGAGCATGGGGGCGGGGCCGCAGCAGTACACGGCGGTTCCGGCACCGGCTCCGCCGAGAAGTTCCGCAGCCGTGGGCAGCCCGTATCGGTCGTCGGTGCGGATCGTCACGCGGTCGCCGAATCGGCGCACCTCGTCCAGGAACGGCAGTGTGTCCAGGGCTCGCCCGGTGTACACCATCGACCAATCCACGCCGAGTGTTTCGGCCAGCCGCATCATCGGCAGGATCGGCGTGATCCCGATACCTCCGGCCACGAACCGCACCCGCCGCGCGGGCGACCCGTAACCCGGCGCGGCGAACGGAAACGCGTTGCGCGGCCCGCGAATCATCAGCGCCGAGCCGACGGGCAGCGCGTCATGTACTTCGTTCGAACCCGTCCCGCCCGGAATTCGGCGGACCGCGATCCGGTAGTCGCGGGTGTCGGCGGGGTCGCCGCACAGCGAATACTGCCGCAGGCGTCCGGACGGCAGTTCGATATCGAGGTGCGCACCAGGCCGCCACCGTGGCAGGTCGCGCCGGTCCGGTGCGGACAGGCGCAGGCTCACCACGTCTTCGTCGGCGGCTTCCACCCGGCGCCCGGTCACCACCACGGGGATGCGCCGGTCGTCGACGCGCGGTGTCAGATCGCGCCGGTTGGTGATTGCCGTCCAGTTCAGCCGGGCGTTCACCACGGCGTCGAGAATGCGCAGGGTCCGGTCGGCTCGGCGCCGCCCGTACAGGTCGGCGGGCAGCGGTAGTACGGGCCCGGTCACGAGGCTGCCCGGGCTGCCGGCGATTGCGCCAGGTACGCGACGGCCTGTGCGGTCGAGCCGACCGACTCCGGACTGTATCCGGGCTTGAAGGTCGACAGCGCGCTGACGAGCAGGGCCGGGATGCCGGGGAGCGCACCGCGCCACATGGAACGCAGAATCTGCTGCAGCAACCGCGGATATCCGAGGTCGGGCAGGGCGGGGTCGCGGTGCACGAGGTATTTGGTCCCGCGTACCAGCAGCACCAGGAACGACGGAAAGACCAGCAGCATCACCGCGCCTCGCCGCAGGTAACCGACGCCGAAGTATTCGGCCACATCGTGGGCGACGTTGCGGTGCTCGACCTCTTCGGCGCCGTGCCAGCGATACAGGTCCAGCATGCGCGGGTCGGCGTCGAACTTCTCCAATTCGCTGTTGAGCACCCAATCGCCCAGGAAGGCGAAGAAATGTTCCAGTGCGGCGATCACCGCGAGCCGATCCACCAGCTGCTGCCGTCCGGCGCGGGTGGCGGTCGACCGCCGGGGGCCGATGGTCTTGCGGAATACGTACTCGGCCTGGCTCAGGTAAGGCTGCGGATCGATTCCATTGGCGGTGAGCAGCAGCTCGTGCGATCCGGCATGGGTTTCCGCGTGCATCGACTCCTGGCCGATGAAGCCGAGCATATCCGCACGTAGCTTCTCGTCCCGGACGAAGGGCAGGGCCTCGCCGAAGGTCGTCAGGAAGCTGCGTTCGCCTTCGGGGAGCAGCAGGTTGAGGGCGTTGAGGACATGCGAGGCGATCGGATCGGATTTCATCCAGTGCAGTGGGATGCCGGTCCACTCGAAATGCACGTTACGGGCGTTGAGCGCGACCTCTCCCGGGTCGGTCAGCCGTTCGGAGGCGTGGTTGCGGAACAGCCTCATCGATCCTCCTCGATCGTCACCGGCATCGGTGCGCTCCAACGCGGACGCCGGTACTCGTGACGATACACATTAGTAGGACGATGAGTAACAGACAATGCGGAGGGAAATCCGCTCCCAGGTCAGTCCGGTGGCTCCCACGCCGCCACCAGGTTCAGCAAGCCGGGAAAGCGGTCGTCGAGATCGGCCACGCGCACCACGTTGCGTCGCTCCATGCCGTGCTGCCACTGCCGGATCAGTCCGGCCTCCCGCAGTACCCGCCAGTGGTGCGTCCGAGTCGATTTCGGGCGATCGATCGGAAACCAGCCGCACGGCTGCGGGATGCCGCCCGATTCCAAGTAGTAGGCGCGGACGATGCCGAGCCGCAACGGGTCGCTCAGGGCAGCCAGCACGGTTTCCAGGCGCAGTTCTTCGCGCGTGGGTTCGGGTAGTGGTTCGCCTGCCTTGCTGAAGTCGGGGGTGGTGGTGGGGTGGTCCGGCACGGCTCTCCTTCGATCGGTCGGTACGAGAATTATCGTACTAGGTGCTACTGTTCGACTTTGTTCGTATCGGTTCGAGAAAATTCGTACTTGAGGCAGGAGTTCGATATGGCCGCACCCGCAGTGCTCGACGTCGACGCCCCGGGCGTCCGAACGGTGAGCCTTCGAATCTGGTCCGCCGCCTGGCCCATTGCCGCCGTATTCGTTCTGGCGAACGCGGCCACTCCGCTCTATGTGCTCTGGCAAGCCGAATTCGGTTTCAGCAAGAGCACACTCACTGCCGTCTTCTGCTGCTATATGGCCGGAATGGCGGTCGCCCTGCTGGTCTCCGGTGTCGTTTCCGACCGTCTCGGCCGCAAAACGGTACTCGTGCCCGCTCTTGTACTGGCGATCGTGGCCGCGCTGATCTTCGCCGTCGCGCCGAGCACCCTCGCATTATTCGTCGCACGCACACTCACCGGTATCGCCAGCGGTGCCATGGTGTCCGCGGGGGTCGCTGCGGTCACCGACGTCGCCGGTCCGGCGCGTGCTCGTACAGGTGCGCTCGCCGGTGCCGTCGGAATCGCGGTCGGTACCGGACTCGGCCCTTTGCTGGGTGGGACTCTCTCGGAAATCGCGCCGGGCCCCACCGTCACCGTTTTCCTGGTCGAAACCGTATTCCTGATGATCGCGCTACTACTCGTCGCCGTACTGCCGATGCCGCGGCCGGGCGAGAGCCGGACGCAAGGCTGGGTCCGCCTACCCCGGGTGCCCCGCCCGAAGCGCCGGCACCTGCTCATCGGCGTATCGGTCGCCGGACCTGCGCTGAGCACCACCGCGTTCACCCTGTCGCTCGCCCCCTCACTGCTGTCCGAACTCCTCGGCGCCACCAACCGGATCATCGCCGGAGCCGTGGCATGCCTGACGTTCGCTGTCGCCACCGCCGTCCAGTTCGCACTGCGCGGCCTGCCCGTGCGACGCCTCCTGCTCATCTCGACGATCAGCACCGTCGCCTGCGTTGCGACCTTGGTATTCGCGGTCGACACCTCCTCGGTACCCGGCCTCGCGGCGGCCGCCGCATTGGCCGGTCTCGCCTACGGTCCCGCCATGCTCGGCGGCCTCTCCCTGCTCAACGGCGATATCCCGGCGGACCGGCTGGCCGAGGCCAATGCCGCGCTCAACATCGGCGCCTATACCGTCGCCGGTCTCGTGATCTTGGGCTTGGGCGCCCTGAGTGATCGCCTCGGATTCGCGCTCGGCGTCACCGCATTCGCTGTCGTGGTCGCGGCGGTATCGGTGGCGGGAGCTGCCCTGGTGCTGTCCGGTGTGCGAGGTCCCCGGTGAGTTACGACGACCGTCCGGTCGGCGTCTACCGGGTGCGTCGCAGGTGCCGGGGAATGGAAGAGCCGCGTCGTTCGCGCAGGTGGTCGCTGCCCGGGTGGGCTCAGTTCCCTACGACCGCCCCGAGCCATTCCACGATGGGGCGCAGCGATTCCCACGACTTGCGGATCTCGGCCGCGGCCCGCGGTGTCTCCAACCAGTCGGGGGCCCCGAACTCACGGCTCATCACCAGCGATTTGTGCCGCAGCAGGTCGATGCGGGGGTGGTCGATGGGGTAGCCCTTGGGGCGGGTCTTCAGTTTGTCGCCGCCGAGGGTGTAGCCGGCCGCTACGAGCTTGTCGACGATCGATTCGAGCTCGGCGCCGCGAACGTCGTCGTCGAGTGTGGTGCGCAGGCGGGACAGCTGTTCCGGTGTGGCGGCGTAGAGACCTCCGGCCACGAACAGTCCCGGCGCGCCGATCTGGACGTACCAGCCGACGCCCGGCGCGGTGTGCACGACCGCGCCCTGATGGGTCTTGTACGGCGATTTGTCCTTGGCGAACCGCACGTCGCGGTATGGGCGGAAGATCTTGGCGGGGCCGAAGCGGGGTTCGAGATCAGTGATCAGCGCGGTCATCGGCCGCTTCACCGCTTCCTCGTAGATGTGCTTGTTGGCGGCCCAGAATGTCCTCGAGTTATCGGCCTCGAGATCCTCGTAGAAGTCCGGCCCCGCGATCGGAAACCCCGCGAACTCGCTCATGACATCGAACCTATCGCCCACCGCGCGAGCGGAGGACAAGGAGCCTGCCGGTCAATCCCCGGGTTCGTCGTGAATCTCCATGGCCGCCGCCTCTGCGGGACGCCGGTCCTCCGCGCGCAGTTCGTCGCGATGGCGGCGGCGGCTCCACTCCTGGTCGAGTTCGCTCGCGATACCCAATCGGCCGGTGTCGTCATTCTCGTGATAGCGGATGACCAGCTCTTTCGGGGGATCGGCGATATAACGCTCGTATTCGCGGACCTCGTCGGCCTGATCGTCGTCGCCCAGGTCGTAGTCCAGGTCCTCGCGGTCCTCGTCTGCGATATCGAGAACCTCGTCCATCAATCGGTAGCCGGAGCTCGCTCCGTCGTGCTCCAGACCGGGATCGCGCATATCGGGCATGGCGCCCACCTCTTTCGCGGACCGGCTCACCAATGGCGACCACTGTGAGCTGTGGTTCCTACGCTACCGCCGACTGCGGGCGGGTGGAACCCACCGCCTCAGTACTCGCCACGGGCCAGCAGATCCAGTTCGCGCCGAAGGGTCATGCGGACTTGCTCCGGCGGGAACTCGGTGGAGTACATCGCCGCCTGCAACGTCAGGCCATCCATGAAGAGGTGGAGACGCTCGGCCTGCTGTTCCAGGAGTCCGGTATCCAGTCGTTGCCCGATATCGCCGGGAGGTGGTACTCCCCGGCAGTACGCCAGGGCGAGACGGCAGAGGTGGCGTTCGCCGGCCCCGCTGATCCTGCGTAGCTCGTCGAACGAGGCATCGAAGCGTGAACGCACCAGGCACGCCAGCCATACGTCCACTTCCACACTTCGGGATTCGTCCAGCGGCAGGAATTCCTCGAGAATGAGCCGGGCTCGTTCCACATCAGGCAGATCCGCGCGAAGATGTTCGGCGACGCGGGCCCGGACGCTGCCGGTCATCGCTTCCGCCGCGAAGCGCAGCAGGCCCTGCTGACTGTCGAAGTAGTGCCGCAGTCCGCCGACCGACACTCCGGCTTCCTCGGCCACCCGCCGGACCGTAGCGCCTTCGATCCCTTCCCTGCCGATGACTGTCCATACCGCGCGGGCAAGTTCCGCACGCCGCTGAGCGTGGTCGACGACCTTGGGCATACCCCTTGATAGCACAACTGTACGGTTTTGTTACCGTACAGTTGTGCTGAAAAAATCACGTGAAACGAACAGTCTCGGGACGGTCGTTTTCGTGGTGGGCGTTGCGCTCTTCGCCACGTCGGCGTCATGGCTGCTGTGGACCGGCGATACGGGGGTCAGATACTCCGCTGACCACGACGAAACCGTGCCGATGTGGGCTCGGTGGATCCCCGCCCTCGTGGGGATCGCACTCGTCCGGCTGGTACCGGCGAAGGCTCCCCCGAGCGCACCGAGCGCACCGAGCGGACGCGCGCTTCGTCTTCAAGCCGGAACGCTCATGGCGCTCGCTCTCGTCTTCGCCCTCTCCTTGCGATCGGCAGGAGGCGGAGAACCGGCACATACACTGTTCAAACTGTCGATGCTGCTCGGCGTTCCGGTGGCGATGTTCTGGGTTATGCGCCCTGGCCGGCCGATCCCGGCCGCGTGCGACGGGGCAACCCCCTGGCAGCGGGTTGCCCCCGCGATACCCGTCGGAACGTGGCTGCTTCTCAGCTATTACGGACCCCTCGCTATTCCCCCGGGCGACGATGTTCCCATCGACTCCCTCGGCCTGTTGCTCGCCACCATCGCCGTCGGATTCCTGCTCAACGCCCTTCTCGAAGAGGTGTTCTACCGCCGATGGCTCCAGTCGAGGTGGGAAGTTCTCCTCGGGCGCCGGCCCGCGATCGTGCTCACATCGGCGCTGTGGGCCTCTTGGCACATCGGCATCCAGGGCACAGGCGCCTTGCACGTCGATCTCGCCCATGTCTTCGTCAATCAGGGCGTGCTCGGATTGTTCCTGGGTTATATGTGGAGCAAGTACCGGGCAATGTGGCCCATCCTCGTCGTCCATGGCGCGGTCAACGCTCTACCCCTGCTGCTCCCGGCGTGAACGACAAGACGCGGTGCGTGCCCAGATGTGCCCCCGCACGGACTGGGCAGGTATCGCGAGCTGCATGAAAAAGGCCCCTCACCTGCATTGCAAGTGAGGGGCCGCTGTGGAGCTGCCGGGAATCGAACCCGGGTCCTCCGCCGCTTCTCCAGGGCTTCTCCGTGTGCAGTTCGCTGTGCCTCTACTCGGATCTCCCGGTCTCGCGAACAAGCCGGGATGACGATCCCAGTCGCTGTTGGATGTCCCGCGTTACTCCGCGACCGAGTCGCGCGGTGAGCCCTCTAGCTGATGCCGGCACCGAAGCCGAGGGCGAACCTCGGGCCGACAGAGACGCTGTCGCTTAGGCAGCGAGAGCGTACTCGCGCTGATGAGAATCGGCGCTTAATTGGTTGCAACGACGCTTACGGTGGTCTCTTGCCTGCACCGACACGCTTCCCCTGGATCTACGTACGCAGTCGAAACCGTTCAGCCCCGTACGTCCCGGCACTTTGCCGGGCCAGTCATATTAACACTTCGGGCACCGTCGTTCATTCCCGTTTTCCCGGTGCTGTTCGCGCTGCTCAGCGCATCCCTTTGATTCGCCGGCCGAGTTCGCGGGTGACCTCGCGCTCGGCGGTGCGCCGGGCCAGGTCCTGCCGTTTGTCGTAGTCCTGCTTACCTTTGGCGAGGGCCAGTTCGACCTTCACCTTGCCGTCGGAGAAGTACATCGACAGCGGGACCAGTGTCTGGTTGCCCTCGCGGGATTTGCCGACGAGGCGTTCGATCTCCCGCTTGTGCAGCAGTAGCTTGCGGACCCGGCGCGGCGAATGGTTGGTCCAGGTTCCGTGACTGAACTCCGGGATGTGCAGGCCACGCAGCCAGACTTCCCCGTTGTCGACGGTCGCGAAGGCGTCCACCAGTGAGGCTTTGCCCTCACGCAGACTCTTGACCTCGGTACCGACCAACGCGATCCCGGCCTCGTAGGTATCCAGGATCGTGTAGTTGTGCCGTGCCCGGCGGTTGGTCGCGATGACCTTGCGCCCCTTCTCCTTCATGACGACAACCTTAAAGCGCCGCGGCAACCGGATTATTCCCGGCCGCTGCTCAGCCTGGTTGCAGCAGCAGGTAGAGGATCAGAACGGCGGAAAACGCGGCGACGAGTAGCACGGTGGAAAGCCGCGGCAGATGTGTGCCGCGCGGACGGGAGTGGCGGTTCAGCCAGCTGTGGTCCACTGCAGGGTCCGTGCCGGGGTTGCGGTGCGGCGCATCGACCGGTTCGGCCGGTGGGCCGGAGCCCCCGCTGCTGCCCTCGATACTTTCCTCGGACCCGTCCCCGGATGCCATGCTCGCAGGCTAGTCCTGCGGACAGGTATTCGGGAACGGGGCACGATCAGCGAGGGGTTCTGAGGATGCGCAGGGTGATGCCCAGGCCGACGAGGATGCTGGCCGTGGCAATCAGTGCGGTGGAAAACGATTGAGTGATGGCGGCGATTCCGGTACTGAAAATGAGGCAGGTGGCGAGCGCCAGCAATGCGGTGCCCCATTCCATACCGGCGATCCGGGTTGGTCGGTTACGCAGTGCTGTCATATTTTTCGAGTACCCCGCCGCTTCGGTTATCAAACCGTTATTGCCGTAGTTCCGGGCCGGGATGTGCTGGATCCGCAGTTCTGCCGTACGGGGTGCGCGGCGGCGAGCCATGGCGGGACCTCCGTCTCGGTTGGATGTGGCAACTGTCTTCACCGTAACGGACAAATCTCCGCTTGGATACCGCGTGGCAAATCTCGAGACAACCATCACACGGAGTGGGAAAAGCTGGCGATCAGCCGTGTTCGCGGCGTGATCTTTCTGGGAAAACGCCTGATCAGAAGGAGTGAGTACGTCCGACACGCCCAAACCGTACTCGAGGAATGTTTCCTGGCGATTCGCGGGGATCGGACACTGATTTACGTTTGCTGATGATTAGCTGATTTGCCTCGAGGGGCTGCTGGGAGATGAGCACGGCCCGGGTTGCCTAAGCTGGTGATATGCGGATTCAGTACCGGCGCGTACCCCGGTCGAGTGCCCATCCCCGCGGAACAACGCCGGTCCCGGGGGCACTCCGGTGACCCGGTGGCACCAGCGCGCAGGCCGTATCGCCGTACTGACCGGCGCGGGAATTTCCACCGATAGCGGGATCCCCGATTTCCGTGGTCCGCGGGGAGTGTGGACCGAGGATCCGGTGGCGGAACTGTTGTCCACCTATGACAATTACGTCTCCGACCCGGCCCTGCGTGAACGGTCCTGGCGGGCCCGCCGTGACAACCCGGCCTGGGGTGCCGAACCGAACCCGGCGCATCTCGCGCTGGTGGAGTTGGAGCGGGCCGGACGCGCGCTCACGATCGTCACCCAGAATGTCGACCGCTTGCACCAGCGGGCCGGTTCGAATTCGCAGCGGGTGATCGAGATCCACGGCAACATGTTCGATGTGGTGTGCGTGGATTGCGCATATTCCGCGACCATGGCCGAGACGCTGGACCGGGTCGGCGCCGGGGAGCCCGATCCGCCGTGCCCGGAATGCGGCGGCATCCTCAAGGCCGCCGTGATCATGTTCGGCCAGGCGCTGGACCACCGCACCCTGCTCAAGGCCTCGCTGGCGGCCGAGACGGCGGATATCTTCCTCGCCGTCGGCACATCACTCCAGGTGGAACCCGCGGCCTCGCTCTGCGGCCGGGCGGTGGCCGCGGGCGCTTCGCTGATCATCGTGAATGCCGAATCCACACCGTACGATTCGATGGCCACCGAGGTCGTGCGTGAACCCATCGGCGAGGCGCTGCCCCGGCTTGTCGATTTGATCCTGGAGCAGTGAGGCGGGAGACGGAGTAATCAGGGTCGCCGGCCGGCCGAAGCGCCGGGCCGGATTCCGGCCGTCCGCGGCCGTGCGGAGCCCGTTACGCATACGGGAGGCCGGCCTGGTACGCCTTCCCCGGAGGGCCGGCAGCAGCGCGGGAGTCGAACCGGATTCTCCCGCTGCCGAGGTGGAATCGAGCGGTGGCCGTTAGCGGGCACCGCCCGAATCGATATGGTGGAGTCGAATTCCCGTGGGTCTACACCGGGCCGAGTACTCGGTCCAGGTAATCGTTGGCGAAACGGCCGTCCGGGTCATAGTGCCGGCGCACCGCGGCGAACCGGTCCCAGTCCGGGTAGCGCGCCCGCAGTGTCTCCGCGGTCTGATAGTGGCGTTTACCCCAGTGTGGACGGCCCTCGTATCGGTCGAAAACGGTTTCGCAGGCGCGGAAGAACGGTTCGTGTTCCATGCCTTCGTACTGGTGTACCGCGATATAGCAGGTCGCGCGGCCGCCGGCGGGGGAGAGGAAGGCATCGTCGCCCGCGACCCACCGCACCTCGATGGGCATCGGCGAATCGAAACGGCGCGCGGTTTCCTTGATCTCCCGGATCGCCTCGACCGAATATTCGCGGGGGATCGCATATTCCATCTCGGTGAACCGGAACAACCGCGGGCTGGTGAACACCCGATAGGAGCGGTCCACCTGACGCCGGTAGCTGAAGGCGTAGGCGGCGGCGCGCTGTAGCGGCGGGATGATGGCCGGGCGCCGGCGAGCCAGCCGGCACAGGGCGTCGCTGACGTAATTGGATACGGCGATATCGGCGAACCAGTCGACCGCCTTGTGTCGTGGTGCGGGCGGCAGGTCGACCCGATTGTTGCGTTTGGTCATCGCGATCGGGCTGTGGGCGAACATATAGAACTCGAAATGTTCGTTGCCGTCGACATAGGAGTCCAGATCGTCCAGGATCTCCGCCACCGGAACCGGCCGCTCTACGCCTTCGAGTACGAATGAGGGGACGAGTTGGAGGGTGAAGGCGGTGATCACGCCGAGCGCGCCCACGCTCACCCGCGCCGCCCGCCACGCCTCGGCACCGGACTGTTCGGTCAGTTCCACCGTTCTGCCGTCGGCGGTCATCAGCTCCACCCCGTGCAGTTGCGCGGAGAGGTTGGGTAGCCGGGCGCCGGTGCCATGGGTGCCGGTGGCGGTGGCGCCGGCGATGGTTTGGGCGTCGATATCGCCGAGGTTCGGGAAGGCGAGGCCGTACTCGTCGAGCCGGTCGCTGAGCGCGGCGAGGGTCATCCCCGCCTGGACCTTGGCCAGGCCGCTCTCGCGATCCACCTCGAGAA
Source organism: Nocardia carnea (assembly GCF_029868325.1). Classification (GTDB taxonomy): domain Bacteria; phylum Actinomycetota; class Actinomycetes; order Mycobacteriales; family Mycobacteriaceae; genus Nocardia; species Nocardia carnea_C. The sequence goes on along the minus strand of NZ_JARWNW010000209.1, from coordinate 37,970 downwards.
CCCGGTTCATCCGGGACAGGTCGAGCAGCAGGCCGTCGGTGAGGCAGGTGCCGGTGAAGGAATGTCCCGATCCCGCGACGCGGACCCGATGCCCGTCCGCGGCGGCCCGGCCCAGCTCATCGGCCAGTTCGGCATGATCGCGCGGCGCGGCCAGCCGGGCCGGTGCGCATTGCTGGTCGCCGGCCCAGTTCACCCATAACTTGGTCACATGTCCAACATTAGGGGATGGTGTCTCCGGCTGCCGGGTAAACGCCCTGACACGGAGAAATCCGGACCCGTTCAGCGCCGCCGGGCCACGCACGGTTTGGCCGCTTTGGCCCGCTCCACCTCCGCAAGACTGAGCGCATTCACCGCCAGCGGTTGCGGGGGCATGTCCTGGGCGCGAATGCCGTTGAGGGTGATCGCCATATAGCGGCGCCAGATATCGGAATCGACCGGGCGGGCGAACTCGGCGAGCGAATCGACCATATAGATCAACGCGAACAGATCGGTGTCCTCGATCCCCGGCTGCAGTACGCCTGCGTTCCGGGCCCGCTCCATCACCGCCGCCACCGCCGGCCCGAGCTGTTCGCGCGGATGGGCGAGGCGATCGGGGTCGTCATGCATTTCGAGCATGACTTCGCTGAAACCGCGGTTGGTCGCCATATGCCGGCACGCGTAATCGAAGAGCCGTACGACCCCCTCCCACGGATCCGCAGTGGCGAGTGCGTCCTGTGCGGCCTGCGCGAATTCCCGGACATGCACGGCGAAGACCTCGGAAATCAGTTCCCGCTTGTTGGCGAACCGGCGATACACGGTGCCCACTCCGACCCCCGCGCGGTCGGCCACATCGTCGAGCGTGATCTCCAGTCCGCGGTCGGCGAACAGCTCCCGGGCCGCATCGATGATCCGCTGTTGATTGCGCGCCGCATCCACCCGGAGACGGCGCGTCCGGGGCGCAGTGGTGGCGAGGTTCACATCCGGAATGGTAGCAAGCTACGAATTAACGCAAACCGTTTCGATCCGGCCGAATGTAAACCCCCTCCCGCCTGCGGATACCGTTGCGGGGCACGATCCACGCGCACATCGCCGTGGAACGCAGGAGGTCCCGCAGCATGAGCGAACCAGTGCAGCCCGCACCGATCGATGCCGCCGTCCTGGCGGCCGTCGCCTGCGGCGGTGGGCTCGGTGCCGGACTGCGCTACTGGCTCACGCTCCGGATCCCGGTCCGGCCCGCCGGTTTTCCGTGGGCCACCTTTTTCGCCAACACCCTCGGCTGCCTCGCGATCGGCATCCTGATGGTGATCATCACCGAGGTGTTCGCGCCGCCGCGTCTGCTGCGTCCATTCCTCGGAATCGGGGTACTCGGTGGATTCACCACCTTTTCCAGTTACAGCGCCGAGGTTCGTACACTGCTCGAATCGGGTGCCACCGGTATGGCGCTCGGATACCTCGGGGGAACCGTGGTGACCTGCCTGATCGCGGTTCTCGCAGGAATGACGGCCACCCGGTGGATCGCGGGGAGGCGCGGCGGGACAACGCAGTACGGCACGAGCTGAACGTAAGACGGACGAGCGAGAGGGGTCGGGTGATGGCGGTATCGGTGGGTCCGGAACATCGGCGGCGGCCGGGTACCGGATGGAGTGGCCGGTGACCGCGGTCTGGGTGGTGCTGGGCGGAATGCTGGGTGCGCCCGCGCGTTATCTGCTCGATCGCCTGGTCACTGCGCATACCGATTCCCGGCTTCCGCTCGGCACGCTGCTGGTTAATATTGTGGGCTCGGCGCTGCTGGGTGCGTTGATCGGGTCGGGTGTGAGCGGCGCGGTGGCCGCGGCCGCGGGAATCGGATTCTGCGGTGCGTTCACCACCTTCAGCACGTTCGGCTACGAGACGGCCGGGCTCGCCACCGGTGGTTCCGCCGGGTACGCGTTCGGCAATATCGTGCTCAACACCGGGATCTGCCTCGGCGCGGTCTATCTCGGCGCTGCCGCCGCGGGACTGTTCGGATGATCACGATGACCAGCCGGGTACGGCCGACCACGAAGGGAGCTCCGAACATGGCGCACAACCGAGCCGGGCGGCCTGCCCGCCCCGGCGATCTGGTGGACGTGCCCGGGCTGGTGACCGCGTACTACAGTCGCGTTCCCGACCCCGCCGAACCCACTCAGCGGGTCGTCTTCGGAACCTCCGGGCACCGCGGTTCGAGCCTGGACGCCACGTTCAACGAGGCGCATATCCTGGCGATCACTCAGGCCGTCGTCGAATACCGTGCCACGCGCGGAATCACGGGGCCGGTGTATCTGGCCCGCGATACTCACGCCCTGTCCGAACCGGCGTGGACCACTGTGCTCGAAGTGCTCGCGGGCAACGATATCGGCGCCGTGGTGGATTCCCGCGGCCGCTACACCCCGACGCCCGCGCTCAGCCACGCGGTGGTCCGGCACAACCGCGACAGTTCCCGTCCACAAGCCGACGGCATCGTCGTGACCCCGTCGCACAACCCCCCGCGCGACGGCGGTATCAAATACAACCCGCCCCACGGCGGCCCGGCCGATACCGGCGCCACCGACGCCATCGCCGAACGCGCCAACGAATTGCTGCGCGGCGGCCTGGCCGGGGTGAAACGGGCCGCGCTGACGCAGGCGATGGCCGCCGCGGGCCGTTACGACTTCCTCGACCACTACGTCGCCGATCTGCCCGCGGTGCTCAACCTCGACGCCATCCGCGGCGCGGGGATCCGGCTCGGCGCCGACCCGATGGGCGGTGCCAGCGTGGACTACTGGGAGGAGATCGGGCAGCGCTACGACCTCGAGCTCGAGGTCGTGAACCCGACGGTCGACCCCACCTGGCGGTTCATGACGCTCGACGGCGACGGCCAGATCCGGATGGACCCTTCGTCCCCGCATGCGATGGCCTCGCTGGTGTCGATCCGCGACGATTACGACATCTCCACCGGTAACGATGCCGACGCCGACCGGCACGGCATCGTCACCCCCGACGGTGGCCTGATGAACCCGAATCATTTCCTCGCCGTCGCTATCGACTACCTGGTGGCGAACCGGCACCGCTGGGACGCGCTCACCAAGATCGGCAAGACCGCCGTGACCTCGGCGATGATCGACCGGGTCGTGCGGGTGCTGGGACGTGATGTCTACGAAGTGCCGGTCGGGTTCAAATGGTTCGTACCCGGCCTGTTCAGCGGCAGTCTCGCCTTCGGCGGTGAGGAGAGCGCCGGCGCCTCCTTCCTGCGAATGGACGGCTCCGTGTGGACCACGGAAAAAGACGGCATCCTGCTCGCCCTGCTGGCCGCCGAGATCGCCGCCGTCACCGGTCAGAGCCCCTCGGCCCGCTACCTCGAACTGGAACGCAACCACGGCACTCCCGCCTACGCCCGCATCGACGCCCCCGCCGACGCCGAGCAGAAGAAACTGCTGTCCGCTCTCGACGCCGGTCAAGTGACCGCCACCGAGATCGCCGGCGAACCGATCACCGAAGTCGCCACCCGGGCCGGCGGTAACGGCGCTGCCCTGGGTGGTTTGAAGGTGAGCACCGAAAATGCCTGGTTCGCGGCCCGCCCGTCGGGCACCGAGAACAAGTACAAGATCTACGCGGAGTCCTTCCACGGACCCGACCATCTGGCGCAGGTCCAGGATGCGGCCCGCGAACTCGTCGGGCGAGTGCTGACGGCCGGCTGACGGATACGGGGCGAACCAGCGTTGGCCGCCGATTCGCCCCTGCCGTCCGCCGAAGATCCGGCCGAGGCCCCGGCCGGATCCTCCCTCTCACGCGGCGTCGAGTGCTGCGGTGATCTTGCGGGTCATATCGGCCAGCACGGGGCTCGGCCTGCCCTTCTGCGTCCGGGCAGCTGTTTCGACAGCTACGAGGACGGTGCTGCGGAAATTCTCCGCCTCCGCGGCGTCCTGCTGCTTCAGCAGCTGCATGGCCGCCGTCAGGGCAGGCAACACCTGGTCCGCGAGTTCGGCGACGTTCTTTCCCTTCAGCACGATCTCCTTCGCTTTGACTGCGGCCAGTACATGTCCGGCCTGGCCGGTTGCCGAGCCCAGCGCGATCGAGCCGCCGGTGGCGGCCTTGTGCGCCGAGCCGCCGGCAGTACCGGCGGCAGTGATCAGCGAGACGGCGCCGTAGGCGGCGGTACGCAGGGTGGACTTGTTCTGGTCGGTCAGGGTGATGGACATGGCGGTGGTACTCCTTCTCTGCGGTGAGCTCATGCCGGGACAGCGGATTCACTTGCCGGCAGCGGCTGCGGCCGCTTGCTCATGGGACTACTGTCACCGGCCGCGCTGATACCGGTCTGACACCGGCCTGACGCTGCGGCTGACACGATGCGCCGCTACGCATTCACGGCTGGGGAATTGTGACGGCCACCTCGGTGTTGGTTGCCTGGGTGAGTGGTGAGGCCGTAGCGAACGATCGATCCGGATCCGAGAATGCGAAGGAGCCGGTTGGGTCGAACGCCGTGGGCCGGCGCTCTGTGCTGGGGCGCTTCCGCCGCCGCGGCCACCGGGTGGGAAAAGCGGACAGGCCGCCGCTGCCCAGCGAGATCTGGGTGCTCATCGCCGCCGCGTTCTGTGTGGCGATCGGGTTCGGCCTGGTCTCGCCGGTGCTACCGCAGTTCGCGCTGAGCTTCGGGGTCGGGGTGGCCGCCGCGTCCGCGATCGTCAGCGCGTTCGCCGCTATGCGACTGCTGTTCGCGCCGGTCAGCGGGCGGTTGGTGCAGATGCTGGGGGAGCGGCGGATCTATCTGGTGGGGCTGCTCATCGTCGCGCTCTCGACGGGCGCGAGTGCCTTCGCCCAGACCTACTGGCAGCTGATGGTGCTGCGTTCGTTGGGCGGAATCGGATCGACCATGTTCACCGTCTCCTCGATGGCGCTGGTGATCCGGCTGTCCCCGCCCACCGAACGCGGCCGGGTCACCGGGTTGTGGTCGACATGTTTCCTGATCGGCGGACTGTCCGGACCGCTGGTCGGCGGGGCGCTGGCCGGGTTGGGCCTGCGCGCACCGTTCCTGATCTACGCGGTCGCGCTGCTGGCCGCCGTGGCGGTGGTGTACTTCAACCTGCGGGACTCGCGGATCACCGAAACCGAATCGGCCGCCGACGCCGCCACCGTGAGTTTCGTGCAGGGTCTGGCCCGGCCCGAATATCGCGCGGCCCTGTGGTCCAACTTCGCCAACGGCGCCGCGGTGTTCGGCGTCCGGATGGCACTCGTCCCCTTGCTGGTGGTGGAAGTCCTCGGCCAACCGTCCGGTATGGCCGGGGTGGCGCTCACCGTTTTCGCCGCCGGTAACGCGACCGTCCTGTTCTTCTCGGGCCGGCTCTCCGACACCTACGGCCGGCGCCCCCTGCTGATCTCCGGGGCCCTGGTGTGCGCGATCGGCACCACCGGTCTCGGTCTGTCCCCGAACCTGGCGTGGCTGCTGGTCACCTCGTTCGTCGCCGGTGTCGGATCAGGCCTGTTCACCCCCGCCCAGCAGGCCGCCGTCGGCGATATCATCGGCTCCCGGGCGCGCGGCGGCACCATGCTCGCCGGATTCCAGATGTCCCAGGACCTGGGTACCGTCCTCGGCCCCATCGTGGTCGGCGCCATCGCCCAGCAGCTGGGCTACGGTGCCGGGCTCGCCGCCACCGGTTCACTGCTGGCCGTGGCCGCTATCGCCTGGTTCATCGTTCCGGAACCGATGAAACGTGCGAGCCTCGATCCCGAACCGGAGCCGTCCGGGCCGGCCGAACGTCCGGAGCCGACGGTGGTGGAGCCTGCCGGAGACGCGCACAACGCCACCTCCGCGGGGATGGTAGACGCCGACTACACCGGACACGATGCCGCGAACTCGAAGCACTGAATCCCCGCGCCACCGGGTGCGCGTGACCGATTCGCCCGGATGCGGCAGAGTGGTCGCGTGAGCAAACCGCCGTCCGATTACACCCCCCGGCCGATGTCCAACGGAACCACCTACGCCCTGGGCGGGGTGGCCCTGGCGCTGATCGCGCTGATCGTCTTCTTCGCCTTCCGCTGGGGGACCGGCGACGCCGCGGTGCGCAACGACGGCTACGGATCGGTCCGCAACACCGAGGTCACGGCCGCGGTGCAGAGTGACGGCGGCGTGCGCCTCGGCCTCCCCGAGGCCCCGAAAACCCTCGAAATCTACGAAGACCCCATGTGCCCCGGCTGCGGCAGCCTCGAACGCCTCTACGGCCAGGAGATCGCCCAGAAAATCGACGAGGGCAAACTCGCCGTCCGCTACCGATTCGTGAACTTCCTCGACCCCAAATCCGATAGCGGCGACTACTCCACCCGCGCCACCGCCGCCCTGCAATGCGTCGCGGAGACAGGCTCCGGAGTCACCTACTCGAAGTTCCACGACGCCCTCCTCACCAGCCGGCAGCCGGAGGAAGGCTCCGGCCTCACCGACGACGAGCTCGCGACCATCGCCACCGAATCCGGCGCGCCCCGGTCCGCTCGCGACTGCATCACCACCGGCGCCCGCACCGACCAGGCCCGACAGCAGGCCACCGCGGCTGTCGAAGACCTGAAAACAGCCCTCGACGGCGACGCCGCCACCCCCAGTGTGTTCGACGTCGCAACCAAGCTCGACACCCAGAACCAGGAATGGGTCCAGCAGGTCGCCCCCTGACCTCGCCGTTCACCCGGAATCCAGCCGATTTGGTGCCTGACGTGGAGGTGGTGTAACTTCGTTCAGGCAGCCGGGGAACCGGCAGCAACCATCCGGGGCTATGGCGCAGCTGGTAGCGCACCACACTGGCAGTGTGGGGGTCAGGGGTTCGAGTCCCCTTAGCTCCACCAGGGGTTATATGTTTCTCGCATGACGAAACAACCTGGATTTACGACACTTTCTACGACAGTTGACCCTCACACTGAAATTCCGGTGTGGGGGTCATTTTGTATAAGTGTGGGGGTCATCGAATCGGGTCCAGATTGCTCTATCTCGGCCCCGCATCCACCTGTAGAGTGTGCCCCAAATCACACCAGCCCTCGCTGTCCGTTCGACCCCCTGCGGTGAGGCGTGCCGCCAACGGCCGATAATCCCGTTGCTGTGTAGGTGGCCATGTCGACGACCGGGATATGGGGCGGCTGCTCGCTTCGTGGTGGGACTGCTGCACGATTAGGCGACAGTGTGACCTGCACCTATCGGTGCACAAGCCGGTCCGGTAGGAATTTGAGCATGTCAGACATAGCCGATCGAGGACCCGCTGCCGTGCCCCGTCCGGCGCGGTGTAATCACCTCCGTGCCGATGACCGCGGCTACCGCTCATCGCGACGATTGACCAGGGGCCGTCACCAGACTTCGGCACTCTTTCCGAACAGCGCAAACTTGCCTTGGCAACGTTCGATCTCTGCGCTGTGTGCGCGCTGCCGTTCCGTGATGAGCTGCGTTGGCAGGTGATGTTCGAGGAAACGGACGAGGACGTCACCACATCCGAAGCGCCCGTACACGAGATCTGTGGACTGTATGCAGCGCAGATCTGCCCGTTCGTATCTTCGCCGTATGCCCGGCTGAGTCGAGGTTAAGGGCGTAAGGGTGAGCGTCGAGCCGAGTTCGTCGTACTGGGTGGGTATCAGGAAACCATGGCCGTCCACGGCAAGACATCCGACATTCAGTCAGATGCAGTCCTGCATTCGACATGGGCGGTTACGTGCGTCGGTACGTCTTGCGTACCAGAGAGGACGCCGCGGCAGCGTATTCCGCAGCCTTGGCGACAGAAGGCCTGATAGAGCTCGATCAACAGGAACCCCAGATAGTCGAGCTCCTGTGTAGTCCGACGGAGCTCGAGAGCGAGGATTCTGGGGCTGTCATGGCTGGCGCAGCGTGGCAGATAGGGGCGGCAAGCAGCCGCTAGGCGCAACAACCGACGTTGAGATTTCTGCGGTCGGGCAGAGTGGTTGGTGGTCGGGGTCAGTAATAGCCATTGAGCATTTCGGTGGACCAGGGGGCTTGCCGGACGTCGCCGCGGGGACCGAATTCAGTGAACCAGGGTTTGATGTCGAGGACGGGGGTCCCGTCGACGGCATCGAGTTCGGCGACGTGGAGGTCGAGGCCGTCGATGTGGAGTAGTCTGGTGCGGGAGACGCCGAGCCAGTTGATGCGGCGCATGTTGCGGTGGCCGAAGATGCCGACTTTGGGCCAGTCGGGGTTGTCGCGTGCGCTGTGGGCCGTGCGCTGTGGGCGCCGAAGTGGAGGTCGGTGAGGTGGAAGCGGAACACGATCTCGAGGTGGCTGAACTCTTCGAGGCCTTGGACGGACTCTTCGGTGAATCGGGTGTCGTCGATGCGGATGATGGTTTCGGTGCCGCCCCAGTGGTCGTCGGTGGGTTCGCGGCGTCCGCCGACGACGTGCGCGATCGGGACCACTTCGTAGGTTTCGTCGGCCATGAGACTCCTGCCGCCACACCAAGCCTCACCCCGGCGGACGGCGTGATCGACTAGGCCGACTCCGTGCCGACTAGCCGGAAGTGGGCCTCGAATTAGAAGACTAATTCCCGACGCAGGACACTAGATGGGATTGAGGTTAAACCGCCTCAGCCTCGTCGCCGGTGGTGGACTGAAGTGAAGCCGGCAGCAAATCGCTGTACTCTTCGCGTACGTACTTGAGCCCCTCAGCGATGGAGGGATCGTGTTCGAGTGCGGAGGTGACAAATTCGAGCCGTCGCTGATTCTCGGCGATGATGTCGCTCCATCTGCGTACATACACCCGCATCTGAGGGAGTCCGGGCTCATGAGGCGGCTCGAACACGAGGCCCGTGGATCGGTATTCCTCCTTGATACGCCGCCGTACAACGTCGTCAAAGTCGTTGACGACCAGGATGATGTCCCAGATGGCGTTATCGGACTTGAACGCGTTGTTTGAGAGTACGGCGTTTGCATAATCTTCGACCTGGTCGACTTCTTTGCGCCCGATGGTGATGTCAGGTGCCTTGAGTTCGACGATCAAGTGGCGTAGGCGGTCGTGCTCGCTTGCCTTGGCGGCTAGGTGTAGATCCGTGCGGCCTGTCTTCCCGTCCCAGCGTCGTACGGTCTCGACATCCCTGGACGGCAACCCTTCAAGTTTCAGGTGGTTGCGGAGTAGCTCCGTCAGGCTTCGCTCGCTACTCATAAGGTGATAGGCCTCGCCGAAGATCCAGAGATGGTGCTCGAGAATCTTGTGGAGGTGGTCACGTTCGCCTATGCCACCAGAATCGTTCGGGTCGAACAGCAAGTGTCGGAGTCCTGCGAGGAACTTGTGGCGATTCGCGATGAGGTTGGCCGATCGGATGATCGCGGGCAGGGTCGTTTCGCGCAGTAGCTTGGTCAGTGTGTCGCGATCGTCCTCGCTGAGCGACACGACTTCGTGGAGGATGGTGGTCAGTTTCTCAGGGTCGTGATGCAGCGCGTTCTTCAGTAGGTTGAGCGTCAACTGTGCTTCGCGCTTCGACTTCGGAATCTGGTTCGCTATTGTCCCGGATATAGCGTCGAAGACTGCCCGTTCGGCTTGTTCCGCCTCGGTCGTCGGTGCGCTGTTGTACGGGTAGATGCCCTTATCGCGCCACTCTTCGATCTGCTCGCGTCGGCGCTCCCGTCGGCGGGCGTTGAAGTGTTCGCGAACGGCACGTCGGACCGAATTCCAGAGTTCGCCGACATTTCCCGGGGCCATCTCGTGGAGGCCCAGGAGGCCGAGCTCCTCGTGCCCTAGTCCGTTCCAGGTCACGTACGCGGAGAAGGAGAACAGCTTGTCGATGCTGTCGCCGGACGTCTCGTATTGGAAATGGTCGGCATCGGGGCCAACGTATATCGCACGATGCTGGCCGGTGCGCCATTCAATGATGCGTACTGTTGCACTCTGGGAGTTGTTCTCACCGAAGGTGATCGCGATTGGGGTGTCGTGCATGATCTCTTCGGCAGGGTCGAGTGTGGATCCGTCGTAGGTGATCGTGAGCGTGTCATCGTTGAGGAGCACGGGTGCGAAGTGCGCGCGCAGGGTTGCGATGATGTCCTTGGCCTCAAGGGCACCGAGGGATCGTTGTTCGTCGTTGACAGCGGTGACTGTTGTTCCGCTTGCGCGTTCGTCGCCGGATGCTGGGCGGCGATCCCAGACGAAGCGATCGCGCTCACGGCGGTTGCCGGAGATCGTGATCACCTCGTGTTCGCCCGTGATCGATGTGCTTCTGCTCGCCCACGTTACGCGTGATCCGAGCGCCAGCGCTCGGAGACGCCCCTCGCCCAGCTTCCCGTGGAGGGTGCGCATGTCGTTTTTCGACTTCTCAGTGAGCTTTTTCCATGAGCCGCCGATCCGCCCAAAGGTGGACGCGACTTCGTCTCCCGTGATTCCGTGGCCGTCATCGACTACCTGCACCTCTTGGATGGCCTCCGAGAGACTGCGTTTGAGAACAACATTGACGTTTGTCGCCTCAGCGTCGATCGCGTTCCATACCAGCTCGACGACCGCACGGACGGGGTCGCCCTCGTGGGCGATCCGCGCCACATGATCATCGCTGGCCTGGAGCCGTAGATCTGCCATGCTACGAAGCGTAGGGCAGTGCGTAAGTTCCCGTGCTGGCCCGCCGGCAAATCGTAGAAATATCGTAGAACCACACACCGGTCACCGGCGAACGTCAGATCAACTTGGGCGCCCCAGGATGCTGTGGGTCGCTTGCCCCTATCCCGTTCTCCAGGAATGGGCTTACCTCACCATGCCAGGTGACGAGGAGCTGTTCCCGAGCTCGGGTGCAGGCCACGAACAGGAGGCTGCGCTCGCGGAGGATGTCGAGGTCGTGGGTGTGGGGATCGTCCTTGAGGGAAGTTACCGCTGACGCCGCGGGGATCATGCTCTCGCCGACGCCGGCGACTGCCAAGCAACGGAATTCGAGACCCTTCATGCGGTGCATGGTGCCGATCGAGACAGATCCCGGTGTGGTCGTACTCTTGGCCAGCAGACTGGCGGGGATCTTCGAGTCCGCGAGACGGTTCGCGATCTGATCTCCCAATCGCTTTGTGCGGGTGGCTATCCCGATATCCTCCGGAGCCACCCTGTCTTCTGTCCAGCTGCGGATTTTCGCGGTGATGTGGTCGAGTTCGGCTTCGACCGTGGAGAAGCCGGCTACCTCCGGTGGATCACCGTGGACTTCTGACCGGCATCCTGCGAGGGATTCGATGCCACCATCCATATCGTCGAACTCAGTGCCGTGCAGCAGTCCGAGGCTCCAGGTGAGGATCTCGGCTGTGGTGCGGTAGTTGATCGAGAGCCGCCGCGATCTGCCAGCGATATTGATGCCGACATCGCGCAGGCTGACGTGGTTGTCGTAGATGCGTTGGTGGGTGTCGCCGGCCAGGAACAAGTCGTTCGGTTGTTCGGCAACCATGGCGCGTAGGAGCCGCCATTGGTCGGGGCTCAGGTCTTGTGCTTCGTCGACGATGATGTGCCGGTAGGGCTTCTGCGCGCTCTCCTGGAGAAGGCGGGTGGCCTCGCGGCGGATGGTCTCGTGGGTCCAGAAGCCGCGTTCGCTCAGGAGATTCTCGAATGCCTGGATCGCGGACCAGACCTGGAGTTTTTGCGTTGCGCCGAGCCTTCGACCGCGACCGCGCCGACGGGCGCTCAGGTACTCGGCTTCGTTACCGATCTGTTGGGCGAGTACCACGTTCCGCCACTCCTCGGCGAGGAAAGTTTCGGTGAACGGGGTGGAATGAGCGGACTGGGCCTCGCGCCACAGCGCCGTCTCCTCAATGCTTTTCAGCATCCGCGGTGCCCCGTGGCGTTCACGGAAGATGCGGTGTGCGATCCGGTCGATGTTCTGGACGACGATGCGGGACGCGTGTGCGGGATCGTCGACCAGCATGAGCAGGCCGTCCTCGAGAGATTCTGCGAGTGTGGAAGTGAAGGTAGTGACCAGCACTTTCCCTTCGCCGAGCTCGGCGAGTCGCTTGGCGCGGTGCAACGCCACCACGGTCTTCCCGGTGCCCGGGCCGCCGGTCACGCGGACCGGTCCGTTGTATGTGCCGTCGACGATGGACTGCTGGGCGGGATGCAGGTAAATCCGCCACAAGGCGAATGGGTCCGCGAAGACTGCCATGAGTTCGTCCGGTCCGTCGACCAGCAGGATGCGTCCCGTGCTGCGTTGCACAGCCGCGTCCAAGTCGTTGGTATCGACCGGTTCAGAGAGCAGGTCGGCGCCGAGGTCGGCCCATACTTCGTCGGCCGTCATTCCCGCTGCCAGGCCGTACAGCACCTGCCACTGCGTGGTCGGCAGGAAGTCTTGTGCCGCCTCCAGAGTCTCCACCGTCGTCAGCGCACGGGCGAAGGCGAGGGTCCGCTCATCGATGCCGAGCCGTTCCATATCGGTGTCCTTGATGCCCGCGAACAGCCGTTCCGTTGTCTTCTCGGCCGCTGCGCTCACGGCGGGCAGGGCCTCGGTCAGGGCCACTTCGTCGCGGATTTCGATGCCGCCGGTCGCTCGGTTCACCGAGACATCGCGCCGCTGTGCCCAGGCGTAGGCATCGTCGTGCGGCAGTACCTTCAGAAGGGTGTAGGTATCCCCTGTTTCGGGCGCCAGGACGATGCCACGCCAGAACTTGTCGATGCGCACCGATCGGAATCGTGAGTTCCGGGCCTTGTTGAGTTTTTCGAGGTGGATGCCGGCATGCGTGGCTGTTTCGAACTTCTCGAAGACGGTGGCCACCTTGTCTTGGAGGGGCCGGTCCAGCCGACCGAAGTCGAGCAGGAAATCCTTGTCGATAGCGAGGCGGGCCATCACCCCTCCTTACTGGTTGCGGCGATTCTGGCCGCGAGATCGTCGATGGCGGCGAGCAGCTCGGACGGACGCAGCGAGAGATCCAGGACGTGGCAGTGGATGGTGATCGAACTGCCCCGTACCCGGTAGTCGCGGGTGGCGGCGTTGCCCTTGGCATACACGAGGTGTCCATGGTCGAGGCCGGTCACGGTGCAGTAGGCCAGCATCTGATACAGGTCGGCATCAGGGAACCCGGCCGGTGATTCGATTTTGTATTTCGCGTCGACGACAGCCTGGGGTGCTCGGTTTCGGTTCAGCCACATCAGGTCCGGACGCATGAGCACCTGTGCGGCTTCGTCCATCGGCATCCGATACTGGAGCGCGCAGTGCCCGCCGTGCGGGGCAAGTGATTCGCTCAGCGCGGTGCAGACGAAGTCCTCGTAGATCCGCCACATGTCGAACATATAGCCGGTGACAGTGAGAGAGCCGAAGCGGTGCCCGAAGGATTCCGCGCTCAGCGCGATCTCGGCCAGGCACAGAGCGTTGTGGAAGCGAGCGTTGAGGCGCGTTGGCTGCCAGGGCGGCAGCGCCGCGCCACGCGGCAAGAGGGTGACATCGGCCAGAGCGGCCCGCAGCCGATGCAGGCGCCGACGAGCGGATTCGGTGATGCGTGGCACCGTAAGCAGGCGCGTGGTGGCGAGGAGCAGGATTCGGTTCTCGTCCGTGTCGGAGGTGAACTCGTCGTATTCGACCGCCAGCGGTAGCGGCATTCCGAACCGTTGGTTCATCTGCGCACTGGCGAGAAGCCGGCCCCGCAGCACCGGCAAGGTGTCGCTGACAGTTCGGTAACCCATCAGCAGTCCTCGCTCCGCCGCTCGGGTAGCGGTGCGAGAGAAGGCTTCTGCGAGCGCCGGGAACAGTTCGTCGGCCGGCTCGAGATGGACCAGGTCGTCCCGCCAGATGTCGGGATTGCGCGAGTAGCCGGCCAGGAATACGAGCCGGTTCAGATCACTGACCTTCGGCAGGACCAAGATCTCCCGGTCGGCAAGGGCGACCGCACCAACCTTCCGTCCGGCTGCCACGTCGTACTCCCCAGGAGTTGTGGTGGGCACGACCGTAGCGATGCCGAGCCGACGAACTGCGGTGTATTCGGGGTCGGTGAGCGCGATGCGTTGCGGGGGATCACCCTCAGTCAGCGTCAGGCGGCGATTCATCGACCTGCTCGGGGTTCTCGGGAGGGAGCTGGATACTGCGGCGGATGGTATCGAGCCCGTATGTCTGTGTAACGTCCATCGTTCGATCTCCGTAGTGGTGCTCCTCGAGCAGCGGGAGAATCGCGGTCCGCCACACCCTTTCGAAGCCGCCCGGCGTATGGACAGCGGGCCGCATGAAGTACGACGGGCCGATCTTGAAATCGGGATCCTCGATGCGTGCGTTGAGGGCATCGAGGAGATCGGCGGCCGTGCTGTCGTAACCGGTCACGGCGAGCCATCGACGCAGCACGTCGTTCGTCGGGGGTTCGCTGGGGTGAAGGGGAACGAAGGCGAAACGCCGGCGCATGGCGGCATCGACCAATGCGATGGACCGGTCGGCGGTGTTCATGGTGCCGATGATGACGAGGTTCTTCGGCAGGGAGAATTCCCCCTCGGACTCCGACCGGTACAACAGATCGATGGCGGTATTGCGATATTCCAGCAGGAAGTACAGCTCGCCGAAGATCTTGGCGAGGTTGCCGCGGTTGATCTCGTCCATGATGAGCACGTACACAGCGGTCGGATTCTCCACCGCCTTGTCCACGATCCGGCGCAAGGGACCAGGCTTGAGGTCGAAGCCGATCTGGCCGTTACCGGTGGGAACCGGGCGGTAGCCTTCGAAGAAGTCCTCATAGGAATACGCCGGATGGAACTGCACGACAGTGACATTGCCGTCGGGCGCGATATGCTCGGCGATCTTCTGCGCCAGATAGGTCTTCCCGGTGCCGGGCGGCCCATAGAAGACGAGCTGAGGACGGTCGCGGAGCAGCTCGATGCATTCCTGTAGCCACGCTTGTGGGACATGAAGTCGTTCCGCCAGTTCCGGGGTGGCGTCGGGCAAGTTCGCCGATTTGGCCAAAGGAGGGCCATGTCGGCGCTCTGTCAGGGTGCGCAGCAGGTCGATACGGGCGGACAGGTCAGCGACGTCGCTCGGACTGTCCAGCAGCGCCGTCAGCTCTTCGGGGACATCATCGAGTGGGATCGAATGCGGTTCCCATTTCACGGTGCGGCGCAGATTGGACAGGCCGTCTTCGCTCTTGGTGTATTCCGCGTCGCCGGTAATGGTGCCGAAATACAGGCGTCGCTGACTGAAGGTCACCACGAAATCGCCGGTATGCATGCGGGCGAGGAAGGCGTAGAACTCGTCGAACTTGTCCTGCCGCGCCGCGTAACCGGAGGTGCGGTAGTCCTCCTCGATGTAACCCTTGAGTTCCTCGCGGGTGATGTCGGATTCCACCGGTCGAAGCAGCCGCGCCGACAGCGACACGATGCCCTTCTCCCGCCACTTCGGCACCAGGTCGTAGCCGAGCACATTGGAGCCACGCACCCGCCAGGCGTGTTGCACGGTATCCGTCGGAGCGGCCGGCTCGGACGGTGGATCCCAGCGTTCCTTCCATGGAGTGCGGTAGAAGTCGACCGGGCCGCCTTGCTCCTGAATGAGCGCCTCGTTGATGTCGTGCAGATCCTCGTCGACGTCATCGGGGGCATGGTCCAGGTAATCCGCGAAGGCATCGCGAATGCGGCGCCGATGCGCCGGGCTGACAATGGGCAGATAGAAGCTCGGAAACGCCAAGTACAACAGAGATTGGCGCTGTGCCGCCTGCCCTGTTTCGACGGAATTCGCCGCATCCCGGAAGGCCAGCGGATTATCCAAAGCGAGGCGCCGCTCACTCTCGGGAAGGTCCATGAAGTACGAGGCGAACTCGATCAGGTACTGAAGTTGAACCCATCGATAGTTGTTGAAGGCCTGGCCACCGTGATACACGCCGCCGGCACGAAGCGTGTCGGCGATATCCTGAGGAATGGAAATCGGGGCGGCGCTCATCGCGAGCACGGCTTTCAACTGCTCGATCTTTGTTTCACCTCTGAGGTTGACGATCGGGAGCAGGTTCAGCAGGAGTAGCTCCGCGAACAATTGCACCGCGGACGGTGATGTGTTCGCCAACTGCTTGCCGAGCTTGTCGAAGAAACTCCCGGCCCCGGCGTCGGGGCGATCGACGAAATCGCGTCGAAGTTCGGCCAGGTTGTCCCGCGTCCATACCGGATGGGACGGAGTGAGTATCGAGCCGCCCGCGCCGAGACACTCCTCGATCATCCGACGGCCGAGCGAGGCCACAGCGACACCGGCCGGCCGGCCCAACGATGCGGAAACCGGATCGGTCATTCCTGCTCTCCTAGAGCTGAAGTCGTGAGCTCGTCAAAGGGCGAGCGGTACGGCACACCGGTGCGTTCGGCTTCGGTCATGGCGTCGTAGATCTCTAAGATCAGACGCTTGGTGCGGTACTCGCCATGGGCGGCCTCGTCCTTGCGTTTGACGATGGGGAAGGTGTCCATGATGTACTCGACGTCGTCTCGGGGGATGCCGTACAGGTGAAAGAAAGCGGCATCAAGTTCTGCACGGAGGGCGTCGCGGATAGGCTGACCTTCCCAAATCTTCAAGAGCCTCTCGGTTCTTGCTGATATCCACTCAAGAGGAGTTTCTCCAGGGACCCATGGAGCAGGATCAATCAGTTTAGCAGGATGGGGCATTGGAAGCTGCTTTACCACGCTGAACTGAAGATGCATATTGCTCAGTTTTTGTCGCGTGACAAAATCGAAAGCGAAAGACGAGAAGGCTGCTGAAAAAGCGTATAACCTGGGTCCTGAAAGGCCGGTGACAATATCGTAATTCCCGATTCCTGCATAGTTCGGGACGACCGATCCTATCGCCGTCCGCGCGTCGGTGGTTCGCGTCACCCCTCGCCAAGCAAAATGTTCACCAGAGCCGATATCTGGTTCCGGGAGCTTCGACTCACATTCTCTGGAGTCAACCCAGTATCGCGGGAGGATAGTAAAATCCGCCCCTTTTTCTTCAGGTGTGACATCTCGGGGGGTGTCACTAGAATCATAGGTTGCCCATCGAGGGTCGAAATGGTGGATCATCTTTGCTTCGTACAGCGGAAGCATTCGATCGTCACCTCTCTTGAAGACGTTGCCATTCAGGACCCATCCAGACTCCTCTAGTTGGGTTCTAGTATGAAACATATGCGAGTCGACGTTCATCATGAACGTAAGGTGCAACTTGATTTTCCATGGATTGCCGTCCCGGTCGTTGTCGCGAATTAGCGCGGGGTTTTGACGGTAAACCCTGAGAGTGACATCGGCGTCACGTCGCGTTCGGAACACCGGGCAGGTGCCGGTATTGGGGTTGAGAAGCTCGATTTCTTCAGGGGTGAGGGTGAAGCGGGCGCCGTCGCGTTGTAGATCGGTCGGCTCGTGCATGAAGAACGCGAAGTCAGCTTGAGGTTCGCGACTGTCGCGTCCTGTGAGGGTGAGAAGACAGAACTTGAAGCTGCGATGCACTCCTGGGAACAACGGTTTGGAGTTCTCGAAGTCATACAGGCTGGCGATGGAGCCATGCTCGACCAGATCCTTGAAGAAGTATTGGTTGAATGAATCGGTCGCAATTCCGCTGGGCACGATGACTCCTGACCTCCCGGCCGGATTAATGTAATCGCGACTGAGCTCAGTGAATAGAGGTGCGGTATGTAGGCGACCGTAACTTGTAAGCGGGAATCGACCAGAGTTGTGAAAGAAGTGCTTCAGGCCGTCGACTTTACGCATCGCTGCGAGATAGCTAGTAAAAAGTGATGGATCATCGTGCTGCAGACTTCTTATTGCAAGGTCACGTTTGGACTTGATCGCCTCAGAGGAGATGTCTGGGCGTCGTGACGCAAAAAACTCTTGCGGATCGAACTGAACTTGGTCCCACGGTGGGTTGCCAAGAATTGCCGAGAACCCTGGTCCCGCTGCGGTTGTAGCGGCTGAACCATCTCCTCCGTCCGTAGGGAAAATGTGGGGAAACTCAAGGTGCCAATGGAAAAATCGGTATTCGGCCGCAAGTCGCGCCAGTTCTGCTCGCATGGCGTCATCGAGGGCGTTCTCGCCAGCAGCGAGTGCACCAAGGACAGCCTGGGTTATTGCTTTGGGTGCGCCTTGGTGTTTCGGCCATACGAAGGCTGCGCACCAGGCATCCGCAATGAGCCGTTGATGCCGGTACTCGTCGGACTCCGCATAGGCGCGGAGCCGTTGCTGCTGGACGTGGACATCGCTGAGCGACAGTGGCTTGGCTGCGATCACGTCTTCGATGCGGGAGCGGAGAGGCTCGTTGGTGACCCGGGCCGGGAGGTCGAACAGACTCTCTTGAGAGCCGTGTTCGCGTTCGGCCTTGTTCTGCTTCTTGATGGCGGCGCTGATCTTCTTGTCGTCGCCTTCGACGGGTTTGAACGCGTCGTCGGGTAGTTCTCGGCTCAGCAGCAGCGGCGTGGCGCCGACGAGTGCGTTGCCCACTTTGATCTGGGCGTCGAGGAATGCCAGGGGACGGCCCGGTTCGAGGGCCTCCATCCACAGCGACACCTTGGCCAGTTCGACGGAGAGGGGATTCACGTCGACGCCGTATACGCAATGCGACACCACGTCTCGCATCGCCGCACGCACTGCGGCCGGTGTCGGTTCCGGGTCGCCCGAGCGTATTGCGGCTACCCGCTTGGCGATGCGGCGAGCCGCGCCGACCAGGAAATGCCCACTGCCACAAGCGGGGTCACACACCGTTAGCTGAAGGAGAGTGGCTTCGGGGTTGTCGCTCTTCTCGGCATCGTCCAGCACGGGGTCGAGCGCGGTGTCGAGCAGTGATTCGACGAGGGAGGTCGGCGTGTAGTACGAGCCGGTGTCCTTGCGATCGTTGCCGGCCGCGATATCGAGGGTGTAGGCGTTGCGTGCCGGGTCCCACTGTGGCACGTATTCGAGCAGCGACTCGTAGATACTGCCGAGTTCTTCGGCGCCGAGGTTCCGATAGTCGACGACCCGCAACATCTGCGAGCCGGGCTCGCGCACGGTGGAGAGCTCTTTTGCCGCGGAGAGCAGAGTGTGATTGCTGAGGGAACACTCGGTGAGACGGTCGAGCTCTCCCTGCTCGAACAGGCCGCCGAGCCCTGGTAGGCCGAGTGCCGGTAGACCGTTCTCGCTACCCAGCCCGCGCCATACCAGAGTGAGTGCCCGCCATTTGTCGGGATGCCGATCACCGAAGCGGCGTTGCGCGGTGGAGCGCAACCTCGCGGTGGAGAAGTAGTCGGTGTAGCGCTGACGTGCCTCGGGTGGCGCGGACGGGTCCAGCAGCGCACCGCGGTCTTCGGCGACGAACGTGAACAGCATCCGGTACACCACGCGGAGCAGTGCATGATGCAGGTCTTCTCTGCTGAGCTTCCCGCTTCTCAGGTCGTCACGGAGGGTGGAGTTGTCGGGATGGGACAGGAATCCCGACCCGAATACGCGCAGTGCTTCCACCACGCCGTCACGCAGGAGATTCAATGCGCGTGAACCGGATTCGACAGATTCCGTGCGCCACTGCTCCAGCCGGCACGAAGCCGGCCCGATCTCGGGATCGCGTATCTCCAGCCGGGAGACATGGCACAGGGTGTAGAGAAGCAGGAAATCGGCGAACAGATCGCCCTCGAAGATCGCCTCCAGATCGAACTCGATATAGGCCGAACCGACCAGCGACGTCGAGTCGCGGAGCAGTCGCACGAGCCGACCGTTGGAGAGGATCGCCCACAGGTGCTCGTCCGAACGGTTGAGCGCTTCCTGCACCATGGCCTGAGGTGACGATCCAGCCGCGCCAGGTACTCCTTTGGTCCGAGTGTCCAAATCGACCCGGGCGCCCAGCAAGTGGATCGGCACGTTCTGCCACAGATGGGAGACCGGGTAGGACTCGCCCTCAGCAGTCAGGCCGCCCCTCGGCGTGCGCTGGACGCGGCCGTATCCGAGCTGATCGAGAAGAACCAGCGAAAACCGCTCGCGGGTCAGGGCAGTGGCCGCGTCTGTTTCCGGGAGCTTGTCCAGAGCATCACGGTAGGCGCGCCATACTCCCTGGAGATATGACCACACTCGGTTGGCGGCGTCACGCACCGACTCCCCGGCCGCCAGGTGGTAGTCGGAGGACTGCAGACCGCTCATCGAGCCGGGTCCGGGCTGGGTGAGCCGTTGCAGCAGATCCGCCGGTACCAGACCGCCCTGAATGCGAACTCCGACGAACGTATCGCTACTCACTCACGCACCTCCCACCGGCGGCACGAACACGAACGTGCCGAGCACGTCCGCGGCGGGCTCCGCCGTCACCTTCAAACCACGCACGATCTCCGACGATGCCTGCCGCACCCGCCGATGCGACTGCAGCAACCGGTCCGCCAGGAGCCGGCCATGCTCCTCGAGATGTTCACTCAACGCCTCGAGCCCGTCGAGGCTGCGTGAAATGAACTGCAATGCTTGCGCTTCGGGCACATTGCCCGATGGCTGCGCACCCAGTAGGGCCGTCGCCGCATACTCCTCCAGCCAGCGGGCCTGGGCCGGGGATCCTTGGAAAGCGAGCGCAGCGACGTCCTCGGCGACCAGCTCTCGGCTGCTGCCGCGCGCGGGCAGGTGCAGGTGGAACCGATAGCGCACCAGAAGCAGAGTGGTACGCGTGGTGACCGCCTTCGTTCGCACGACCGCGCAGCGGCGTGCGGGCCGGGCCTCGCCGTCGGCCTGGGAGTCGAGGGCGGATTCGAGAACGTACCGTGCGATGGCTTCCACAGAGGCATCCGTGCGGGCCAGCAATGCCGCGCCGGGAGCGATGGGAAGATCGCGCTGGAAACGCAGTGGATCCGGCCGATCCGGTGGAAGGGCATCTCGCACTCCGTCGGGCAGGGTCGCGAGGGTGGCCGTGAATCCGGTGGGCTCCGGAGTGACCGTCGAACGCAACGCTCGCAGCGAGTGCTCGACGAATTCCGCGACTTCCTCAGCGGTGCCGAGGGATTCACGGACCGCGGCGACCTCGGCGGCCACCTCTTCGGGCTTGATTGCGTGCTGGGCGTACTTCGTCCGCGCAGCCCGCTCCCGGTCGGCGGCCGACTCCCATTCGGAGTACAGCTCGAGCTGCTTGGACTGGATGCCCAGGTCCAGGCTCATCTGTTCGGCGTCGTTGCCGCGCAGCAGCAAGCCCTCCATGAGCGCGTCCACGACGGCATCGTTGGAGTCCGGTACCGGCACCGAGACACCCGTCGCCTTGCGGATGGCCTCGTGTTTGCGCAGCAGCACCTTGAGCACGATTTCGTCGATGTAGTTGTCTCCGCCCCACAAGGTGACCGCGCGGACCTGCTGAGCGCGCTGACCGAAACGGTCCACACGTCCCTCTCGCTGTTCGTGGCGGGTGGGGTTCCAGGCGAGGTCGTAGTGGACGACCGCTTGGAAGGCGTCCTGCAGGTTCACGCCTTCGGACAGACAGTCGGTGGCGACCAGCACATGCCGGCCGGGCGTGGCGGTCAGCTCGTCGATCCGCGCCACTCGCTCGTCAGGGGGCAGTGTGCCGGTGACCGCTCTGACAGTGACATTCCGGCCAAGTGTTTTCGTCAGTTCGTCGGCTACGTATTCCGCGGTGTCGATGAAGCGACAGAACACAATCGGATCACAATCCTCGGACAGGAGCCCCTTGACGACCCGGGTCAGCTCCTTGACCTTGTTGTCGGCTTTGCCTTCCAGTTTACGGGCCTCGGCGAGAAAGCCCCGCAGCCGGCGTTCCACCGGATTGGCGGCGCCTTCACCGGTGGTGGCGCCGGGTGTGCTGTCGGGAGACTCGCTGGATTCTTCGGCGAAGAGGTCCAGTACCACCGCGCGTCCGATGGCGTCGGCTTCCGAGGCCGAGCCGGCGGCGGCCGCGGCCGCGCGGGTCTGCAGTGTCTGCACCGCCGCGCGCGGCGAGGATGCGAGTGCGCGCAGCAGCGCGAGAGCCGACCACCAGTTGACCCGGCGCGCCAGATCGCCGCTGTCGGTGCGGACGGTTTCCCGCGCGTACTGGAGCACCTTGTCGAAGAGTGCCCGATACTCCGGACTCAGCGCGAAGGAAACCTCTTTGGTGAGACGGTCTTTCGGGAAGGGGGTGTCCTCGTCGAGGTACTGCCGGATGTCGGCACGTCGCCGTTGGACGAAATGCCGGGCCAGTCGTTCCCGGCCCTTCACGTGTTCCAGTTCGACGGTCTCCAACTCGGGATCCAGCAGGGCCAGCAGATTACGGAACGCCTGCTCGTTGCCGCTGTGCGGGGTCGCGCTGGCAAGGACCATATGCCGCGTTCGATCCGCCGCCAGGTCCCGGACGAGCTCGTAACGCTGAGTGCGACCGCTCGCCGCGCGAGTGCCGTCGGATACACAGGTATGGACCTCGTCGACGATCACCAGATCCGGGCATGTGCGCAGGAATTCGTGCCGGCGACGGGAGCTCTTGATGAAGTCTGTCGACACCACCGTCACCGGGAACCGCTCGAAGATCGATTCGGTGCCCAGCCGGGCGCGCTCGAGCCTCCGGACCGTGCTGGGCAGCACCAATTCCGCCTCGAGGCCGAATTTCTCGCGCAGTTCCCGCTGCCATTGCTCGGCCAGCGCGGGGCTGCACAGCACGCTCAGGCCCCGTGCCGCGCCCACTTCGAGGAGCTCGGTGGCGACCAGTCCGGCCTCGATGGTTTTACCGATGCCGACGTCATCGGCGATCAGCAGCCGGACCACCTCCTGGCGCAAGGCCATCATCAACGGCACCAGCTGATACGCCCGCGGCTGCACGGCGATCTTCGCCAGACAGCGGAATGGTCCCGCAGTGGAACGGAATCCGATGCGCAGAGCGCTGCGCAGCAAGCTCGCGCTGTAGTGATCGCCGAGATCAGCTGGATCAGGAGGAGGGAAGGTCGCGGGTGTCACGCCCTCACTGGCCAGTACACCCGCTATATCGTCTTCGGCGCCGCCCAAGGGGCGCAGCACCAGGAAGTCGTCGGTGCTGCCCGGCAGCACGATCCATTCCCGGCCTCGTGCCGACACCAGGTTGCCCGCGGCAAACCCCATTCAGCTATTTCCTTCCCTCACCCAAGACATACGCGTGCTCACCTAGCCTGGACAACCAGTCGTCACCCGGCCGCAGCATCAGCACCGACCAGCCGACATCGATCAATTGATCCTCGACGTCCGATCCGGGGGATCCCGGATCGTCGTTCGTCTCGCCGACGAATATCGCCAGTCCGGCATCCGGCGCTACAAAACCGAGATCAGGTGAGACCTCGGTGCCGGCGACGGGTTCGTGCACGATGGACGGCAGCGCGAACTCGTATTTCACCAGTAGATCGAGCACGGCGTGCTCGGCCGCGCTGTGCAGCCGGGCCCGAATGCCTTCGATCTGTGTAGCCCGGTCACCGGCCTCCGCTTTCGGCTCGGTGGCGGCACCGGCGAGCTCGAGCAGGAGATCGCGGGCGCTGTGCCGGTCGATCAGCAGGTGCTCACCCTGATTCCCGTACGAGAGCAGACAGTCATAGCACGCTTTTTCGCACCGGTCACGTGCTCCCTCGGCCTTGCCGAGGTCTTTTCCGTGCGAATCGAAGTGGGAGATCTCGAGAGCGCGCTGGGCCGCCCGGGCCAGCGCATCCGGTTCCGCATGCAGCCGGCGTAAGACTCCAGCGCCACCCTCCGCCGACTCGGTGAACAACATGCGGGCCTGTTGCCTCGGATCGGGCAGCGACTCGCTGGACAACTCGCTGTCTTCGAGCTGGAACTCCGCCTCGATACCGCGTTCGAGGGCGTATCGGAGTGTCGCGGCCTGCTCATCGGTGACAGGGGCGGTCAGTCGCAGAACCAGGATATTGCGGGTGTCTTCAACGTACGGAGTAACCTTCTTCGGACGTGTGGCCGACGACTTCGGTTCCAGATCGTCATCGGACTTCAGGGCATCGTCGGCGTCCTTCTCCGAGAGCCAGTTTCCCTTGACGGTGTCGAGCCAGTAACCGCGATCGTTCGGATTCTGGCGGCGCCGCAGGCCGAGATTCGTCACCCGTACGGTTGCGGTGTCGCCGTAGTCCATCTCGGCGACCGTTGTGTCGCCTACCCGCACCGTGGCCTGCAGCCGTCCCGGCCGAGCGCCGTGATCGTGGAACCGGTACGAGGTGTGCAGCTCGAATCCCGCGCGCCGCCGCTCTTCCTCGTCACTCGAGATTCGCTCCCGGCGGCGGGTGAACACCGTCTGCATGCGCATCATGTCGTATTGGGGTGGACCGAGCACCGCGGCACAGTATTCACACCGGTCCAGCCCGGGCTTCGCGACGTGGTGGTAGCCGCACTCCGCGCAGCGGCGGGTGTTCTGGGTGTCGACTACCCCTTCGCCCTGGGCGACGGTCGGTACCTGGATGCGCTTGACCTGGTACCGCGCGCCCTCGTGATAAATGATTGCGCCGGGGCCGAATTCACGGATCGCCAAGAATCTCGGGCGCTGCAGGTAATGGCCTTCGGCTCGACTCCCACCGCCCCGGACGGGAGGAATATACGCCGCCAGCGGCAGGCGCGGGAAGCTGTAGCCGGGGAGAAACCCTTCCGAGGCGAAGTACCGGTAGGTGTAGAAGTCCGAGTGGGTTCGATCGGAGTCCTCGTTGCGCAGCAGGACCATCTGCCGCTCGGCATCGAGTCGACGGGATTCGGCCGCCTTGCGCTCGCCGTGGGTGGCCGACACATCCCGCACTATGCGGTTCTGTTCTTCCTGGTCATCCAGAGCCGCCTGGTAGAGCTGACGCCAGCGGTCACAGGCATGGTCGAATCCTTCGGGCGCGGCCGATATCACGTCCTGCGGCCACTGCTCATGCCACCAAGACGTCTTGCGGAGTTCCGGAAGGAGCGGTGCGATCACCTCGGCGGCCCGCGCTTTCGCACGTTCGATGGCGTCCGGGTCGTTGAGGGCTTTGCGCAGATCGGGCTCGAGCGGCATACCGGCAACGTCTAGCAGGAGCAGTTGTGACATACGGGTGCGCAGATCGGCGCGAGTCTCGGCGAGCCACAGCGCATGCAGATGCGACTTCAGCAGGGCTTCGTTGGTCAGATCGAGCCGGGGAGCGGCCACCGCGCCGGCCACCATATCCGCAGAGCGCCGGAAGTAATACTGGTCGTGGGAATTTCCTGTAGCACAGTAGGTTACGACCAGGGCCGGCTGACCCGAGCGGCCGGCTCGGCCGCTGCGCTGAGCGTAGTTCGCCGGGGTGGGCGGTACATTGCGCAGGGCCACCGCGTTCAGATCGGCGATATCGACGCCCAGCTCCATCGTGGGAGAGCAGTACATCACCGGGAGCCGGCCCTGCCGGAATTCGTCCTCGCGTTCCTGGCGGTAGCGTGATTCGACCTGGGCGGTGTGTTCTCGGGCGGACAAACCGGAGAGGTCGGTGGCATTGTCGCGGTACAGGTCCCGGAAGAACCGATTCACCCGGGAACCCAGGTCCGGGTCGACCTTCTTGCGCAGAAGATCGACCGCGGCATGATCACCGGCCCCAGCCCGCCAGATGATCGAGGACGCCTTCAAACGATAGGAACGGCCGCCCCCACCAGGGTGTTCCACCGTGGTCAGCAGCCCGGTGCGCTCGAGAGTAAGCAGTACTTCTTCGATCACATGCTGGACATCCTGCGACGTGAGCTTGGCGCCGTCGGCGCCGGTCAGCCCACTGTGGTCCCTGATATGGCGGCCCAGCAGCGTGCGCCAAGTGAACCTGACGTCCGAACGGGGACGTCCCGCCGCTCCCGGCGCTGTCGATACCGTTGCCGGCCGAGGAGGCGCTTCGTGCGCGGGTATCGACCAGAGGCCGGTCAGGTGCTGTTCCGACTGTCGGCGGATTCGTTCGAAGCCGTCTTCACTGAGGCAATCGACATCGACCGCCAGCTCCCGGCGGAATTCGTCCAGCATGATGCGGCACAACTCTTCGCGCTGACCTTCCCGGGCGTCTCGCAACGGCGCCGACGTGGTCTGCCAGATCTCTCGATCCGCGGCGATTTCCGCCAGCGACTCGTAGTCGACGTGGAGCAACCCCGTCTGCTCGAGGTTCGGCATGGTCACTCGCCACCCTCGCTGCAAGTCCATGTACAGGCGGTACTCGACGAAGGCCACGAACGCCTTCTGCGCGGCGAGCTTGGGACCATATACGGCTTCCGGGTTCTTGGCATACTCGGCGAAGCTGATACCGAGCGTTCGAACCACTCGCTGTGCGACATCGTCATGGAGGGCAGGCCCGTCCAGCAGCGCGCGGTGCAGCGCGCCACGCAGCTGCGCGACCTGAACGAAATCGTTGAAATGCCCGGCCTGCAGGCTGGCGTCCTGCCGGTTGTCGACAAAGGTCAGCAGCTTGCGGGCCTGCTTCGGAAGCTGGTCCGCCGGAAGCTTCTTGAGAGAGCCGACGATCGACGAACTCAGCACCGAGACAGCGGAGCTGCGCCCCTCGATATCGAGAGTCGCCAGCTTGGCGAAGTCGCGGCCACGGGTCTGCTCGTAGGCGACCCTGCAGCGCAAGCAGAATCGGAACGGAGCGGGGACGAACGCCGCCGCGGTGCCACCCGAATCCACCTCCGCGCCCGTGACATCCACGTGGAGCCGGCGAGGGAGATGGGGGCGGAGCCGGTCCAGGACATCCCCGTCCTCGACCCACGTGTCGGGCAGCCGGCCATCCTGCACCGGGTCGACGGGCCAGGGCTGTTCGGACGAGATGTAGAGGTAGCCGTCGGCGCCACCGCTTTCGTCGCGGTCCTGGCGGGACTTGTAACGACGCTCGCCGCGCTGTTCCGTACGGGTCACCACGTAGTACTCCTGGCCACATTCGCGGCAGAAGGCAAGGGGCAAGAGGATGTGGTCTGGGTGTTCCGGTACGGCTACCTGGTACTGGGAAGTCAGGTAGCGGGAGTCCTCGTCCTCGACCGAGGCGTAGACGGTTTCCCCTTTGGACAGGAACTGGTGCAGCCGGAACGCGAACAGCGGCCGGTGGGTGATGGGATGACGGACTCGGGACCCGTTCAGCAGTGTTCTGCGGATCGCGGTTTCGCACTCGTCGACCGTCGCCGACGTCAGCTCCGCCAGCCGCGCCGCGGCGTCTTCGCGCACCCGAGCCGGGCGCTGTCGTACCACCAGACCGGTGCCGTCCTCGGTGGTCAACCCGAACGTCTGCTCGATCCACGACGCCAGGGGAGATTCGGCCATGAGGTCGTATCCGCCGTCGGCTCCGCCCGCGCGCACATCCGAGGCCAGCCCATTGATATCTGTTGCGTTCCCGCTGGTGGCGCGGTCGAGAGTCTCGCCGATCACCCTGTCGGCGGTCACCTCGGCGCCGAACAGGTTCGTCGCCACCTCCGCCACGACATGTCTCATCTCGGCGGTCGTGCCGGATGTGGCCATCGTGGCCGACGTACCGACGCACTGAAGGTTCGGCGACTCGCAGGCGTCTCGGACGCGCCGCACTAGCATCGCGACATCCGCACCCTGTCGGCCTCGATAGGTGTGCAACTCGTCCAGAACCAGGAACTGGAGGCCTTTGGCAGCGTCGACCAGTCGTCGCCGCTCCTCGGGACGCGTCAGCACCAGCTCGAGCATGACGTAGTTGGTCAGCAAGATATCCGGCGGATCGCGGAGAATCCGCTCGCGATCCTCGCCTCTCTCCTGACCGGTGTAGCGGGCGAAGGTCACTGGCTCGCCACCCTCGGGGTAACCCCAGCGCAGGAACTTCGTCAGCTCGCCCACCTGGCTATTCGCCAGTGCGTTCATCGGATACACGATGATCGCCTTGACGCCCGGCTGTCGCCGCTGCCGAAGCACTCGATCCACGATCGGGATGATGTAGGCCAGCGATTTTCCCGAGCCTGTTCCCGTGGTCAGCACATAACTGAGCTCCGATCGCGCGATCTCGATCGCTTCACGCTGGTGCTGGTGGAGAGTAATGGCTCGGTGCGACGTCGGGCCGGTCTCGGACTTGGGCCTGAAGATGCGTTCGCATTCCGAGTGCAGCAGGCCCTCGGTGACCAGTTCCTCGATCGCACCGCCGCCGGCGAACATCGGATTCAGCGAGACCCACGGCTCGGGCCACTGCTCCCGGCTGTCGATCCGCTCCGCCACGTGCTGGGCGATCCGCGGTTGGCGAGGATCGATGGATGATGTTGTGAACGACTTGTAGTCTTCGATCAGGTGCTCGTGCACGTTGAAGACGTCCATCGTCCCCCTTTGATCTCCACGCGGCCAGGACGCTCCAGTGTAAGGGGCCGAGACAAATTCTCGAATGAGTTTCCGTCTAAATCGGATGCCACCACCGGTTTGTGCGCCTCGTGCCGGTACTCGCGTCGTCTGGCTACGTGAGGGCAGCGGTGATTGGCCTGTTCCGTTGACGATCGGTGCCCTCGGGACGAGGCTCGCCTCGGTGGTTCGCCGCGCCGCCACCGATCCGCAAGTTATGGGATTTAGCTATGAATGTGGCGCTCTGGGGACGAAATGGGGCAGCCGGGACCAAGGATGCCCCCTCACGGCACCTACTACGACAACGTCCCCGCCGACCGCGCCAACTACAACACCGACAGCCTCCCGTTTCCGCAGGTAAACGCCCCTGAGCAGGGGGTGAGCAAGCTGCTGGCAGTGTGGGGGTCAGGGGTTCGAGTCCCCTTAGCTCCACAAAAATTGCAGGTAAGGTCCGGTCTAAGACCGAACCTTACCTTTTTCTGTCTGGCCCCGCGTTCACCCCCGGTTTGGTCCTGATCGTGGCCGATGGAATGCGGCATTGGCCAGTTCACCGGTCGCGGTCACCAGCGAGTCCACCCGCAGCTCGCGGGTAGCGTCGCCGCTTGTGACTTCGACTCTGCATACCCGCCGTCTTGTCCTCGAGCGGTACGTCCCGGAGGACGAGGAAGGGTTCGTCGCTTTGTTTCAGGACACGAGGGTGTCTCGATGGATGGGTGACGGCCCGTCTTCCGAAGCAGCTGACCGGGCCTTGTTCGGGCGGGTCTTCACCAAGGTTTATGCGGACGATCTGTTCGATGTCTGGGCTGTTCGCCGGGATGGACGCCTGGTCGGGCATGCCGAGATCAAGCCGACAGACGCGGTCGAAGGCTACGAGATCATTTACGCTTTGACACCCCAGGTGTGGGGGTGCGGTTTGGGCGTCGAGTTGGCAGAAGCGCTCGTCGCCTACGGTTTCCACACCCTGGGACTGACCGAGGTGCACGCCACCGTGGCCGCGGCGAACAAGGCATCGCTGCGTGTTCTGAGCAAAGTCGGTTTCACGCATATCCGGGACATCACCGAAAACGATGGCAGTACCACCCTGCTGCTGACCCGGTCGATCAGCGACCGCTCACCCGCTACGCCCTCGATCGGTGCTGCGCCGGAATGACCACCGGCCAGATCACCGCCACGGTACGCAGCCACGACGCGATAGTGCGGATCGCCGACGCCCATGGCGTAACCTCGGCGCAGGTCGTGCTGCGCCGGGATCTGCCTACCGGTCCTGATCCGGACACCTTCAACTGAAACCCGCAGCGACGAAGGGAACGCCTCATGCAGATCGATCTGTCCGGCCGCACCGCGCTGGTTACCGGCTCCACGCAGGGCATCGGCCAGGCCATCGCCATCGGACTCGCCCAGGCCGGCGCGCACGTCGTCGTGAACGGCCGCGGCGCCGACCGTGTCGCCACCGCTGTGGATACGGTGCGCGTCGAGTCCGGCAGCGAGATGGTCACCGGTGCAGCGGGTGATCTCGCCACGGAAGAGGGTGCGGCGGCCGTGCTGGCGGCCGTTCCGATGGTCGATGTCCTCGTCAACAACCTCGGTATCTTCGGTGCCGCCGCGCCCCTGGAGATCGACGACGCCGAATGGCGGCGCTACTTCGAGGTCAACGTTCTGTCCGCCGTGCGCCTCATCCGCGCCTACCTGCCGGGGATGAAAGAGCAGGGCTGGGGTCGCGTGTTGAACCTCGCCAGCGATTCCGCCGTCGTGATCCCCGCCGAGATGATCCACTACGGGATGACGAAGACGTCGCTGCTCGCCGTCACCCGCGGCTTCGCCAAGGACGCCGCGGGCACCGGCGTCACCGTCAATTCCGTTCTCGCGGGACCCACCCACACCGGGGGTGTCGAGGACTTCGTCCGCGAGCTCGTCGGCGATGACCTGCCCTGGGCGCAGGCGCAGCACGAATTCATGGTCCGCCATCGCCCACAATCGCTGCTGCAACGCCTTATCGAACCCGAAGAGATCGCCAACCTGGTCGTCTACCTCGCCTCGCCGTACGCCTCGGCCACCACCGGCGCCGCCGTCCGCGTGGACGGCGGCTACATCGACTCCATCCTGCCCTGACCGGGGTTCTGGGGTCAGACCGGCAAAGAGACGCGGTCCGCGTCGGCGCTGGAGACGAAATCAGATTCAGTGGGTGCGGCCAGTCGAACCGGCAGGCCGGCCAAGCCATGGATCAGCAGGCTTTTCCGCCACGTCAGATCACTGAATTCCCCGTCGAGCGATATTTCCGGGAACTTGGCCAGCAGTCGCGAGATCGCGGTGGTGGCCTCCAGGCGGGCCAGGGCGGCACCGAGACAGTGATGGATGCCGTGCCCGAAGGCGATGTGCCGGTTCTCGGGGCGTTCGAGGTCGATCCGGTCCGGGTCGGCGAAGCGCGCCGGGTCGCGATTGGCGGCGGCTAGCGAGATCAGGATGAATTCGCCCGCGTCGATATTCTTACCGCCCAACGTGATCGGGGCGGTGGTGTAGCGAGCCGTCGCCACGTGCAGCGATCCGTGACAGCGCAGGATCTCCTCGAGGTAGGCGGGGATGGCTTCGGGATCGGTGCGCAACCGCTCGGCCAGTGCCGGATCGCGTAGCAGTTCCAGTACCGAGTTGCTGATGAGGTTGACAGTGGTCTCATGCCCGGCTATCAGCAGTAAGAGCAGCATGGCGATGAGTTCGTGATCGTCCAGGCGGTCTTCGTGGTCTTTCGCGATGATCAGCTGGGAGAGCAGGTCGTCGCGGGGGTCGCCGGTGCGTGTGGCGATCAAATTCGTCAGGTAGGTGAAGAAGCTGACCCCCGCGGTGGCGCGTTCCTCGAGCGTGGCCGAGTCGTTGACGACGACGGCGGTCCAGGAACGGAAATCTTCCTTGTCCTCGTCGGGGACTCCGAGCAGTTCACAGATCACCGCGGTCGGCAGCTGGAACGCGTAACTGTCGATGAGGTCGACGGTCGTTCGCGCGCTGATATCGTCGAGCAGGGTGTCGGCGATCGAGGTGATTCTCGGCTGGAGATCGCGGATGGCGGGGCCGGCGAATGCCTTGGCGACGAGACGGCGTAGTCGGGTGTGCTGTGGCGGATCGGCGAACAGCATGTTGTCGCTGATGGCGGTGTTGAACAGCTCGGCTGCACCGTTCTTGGCCAGCACAGCCTGTCCCTCGGGCGACCCGATGCGTTTGCTGATGGTCGGCTCCGCGAAGGCCTGTTTGGCTACGTCATGATCGACGATCAGCCAGCCGAGCACACCGTCCAATCGAATTCGGTGCAGGGGACCGCGCTTACGCAGCGCCCGGTAGGTCGCATGCGGATCCTGGTAGAAGTCGTCGGTGAGCTCGAGGATTTCCATAGCGGCGGTCACCTGACCATCGGGCGAAAAGGTGGCCGAGCTCGAATCCATGTGGTGCACAGTCCCTCAGTCCTTTCGGCGAACGATCTGACTTGCCCGCGATGCCGTCCGGAACGAGTGAACAATCAGGAGTGCACCAGCGAGCGGTCGAGCAGTTTCGATCGGGTGAACAAGGAAGCCCGGCCACGGACCAGCCGTGGCCGCTGTCCAGTAAACCTCCAACCACGTGACGCAGCCGTGTGCAGGTTCGCAGTGCGAGAGGCGAATAGCCGTGTGCGCCAGCGGGACGACGTCGCTGACCAGCTCGGAAGCGTTCGTCTCGCCTCGGCGGGGCCGGATATGATGTCGCTCGAGGCCGGGCGTGCCGCATCGGCCTCGGGGGACGCGAGACCGGCTGGGGCGCGGGCGATCCCGCTGACGATCATCGGACCGGCTCGCGGATCGGAACGAGTGGCCTCGGCTCCTGGCGGAGGAACCTGACCGTGACTGATCGGATCAGCTCAATCGGCGGATATCGCCCCGTACCCGGTAGAACCCACCGCGAGCGGATTCGGTTACCCCGTCCACCACATAGCGGGTCCCGGCTTGCCTGATATCGCGGGGGAACTGCACGTTCCATTCCCGGCGGAAGCCGGGAGAGACGACGTGCACGCGCAGCCGTCCGTCTATGTCGACGCATTCGACGACGACTCCGCCGGAACTGTCGGTAACAACCTCCAAGGTGCTGCTGGGTACCACCGCGGCCATCGGGGGCGCTTTCACGGAAACGGTCTGTGGCAGTAGACCCTGTTCGGCGTCATGGACGGCGGTCTCGCTCACATCGAGGCAGGCCAGGGTGCCGCTGGTGGTGACGAGGTACAGCCGTGCGTCGTGGTATTGCATCGAATAGGCCGAACCGCAGCCGGTGCCGAGTTTCCAGAGGCGCCGCCCGTCGGCATCGAAGCAGTAGACCGACGAGAAGTTGTCGCCGGCGAAGACGTACCGCCCGTCCGGTGAGGCCGCGCACGAGTACACCGCCGCATCGCATTGGAATGCCCGATCGGACCGGCCGGCTTTGCCGACCATCCTGACCTGATTACGCGCGGTGCCCGCGTACACGGCTCCGGCTTCCTGCCAGCCGAAGAGCACGGGGCCGCCGGTGTCCCGGTGCCAGCGGTGGTCTCCGTTGACCAGGTCGTATTTCGTGATCCCGGCCGAGTGGCCGTGGTAGACGCCGTCGTCATCGATTCGTACCATCCAACCGGAATCGCCGTGGCTGCGGCGGCTCCACAGCGACTCTTCCTCATGATCGATGACGGTGAGCCCGCCCTCCACATCGGAGACACCGAGGATGCCGTCATGGATATCGAGCCAGTAGATGTCGACGTTTGCGGCGATATCGTAGGCCGCCCGGGGCACCTTGCCCGACAGGTCGTAGACGCGACCGTCGTCGCAGCCGGCATAGATCCAGAAGTCGTCGGCGACGAGGCATTTCACGGAGTTCGGCAACCGGAATCGGCCGATCACCTCGCCGCCGGGTGTCAGCGTGAACACATCCCCGTTCTCGTTGCCTACCCAGCAGCGTTCACTGTCGATGAATATCCCGAATGCCGCGGCACCGGAATCGAAGCTCCACAGCACCGGCGCGGTACGAGCGGTGGAGCGGCGGCTGGCTATGGCGCGTCGCGCCACCGGGCGGGCCGATCGGGCACCCGGCACGGCCGGTGCGTAACCTTTCCGCTTCTTCTCGTTGATCTTCTTCTGCGCCGCCGCATGCGCCTTCTGTGCGTCGGCGAAGGAGCTGACCTTGCTCTGGCCTTGTTCGCCGATGCGCCCGTACCGGATGGTGACCCGAGTGTCGTCCACGACGACCTCGTAGAACTTGTGCGCCGAGCCTGCCTCTTCGGACAGCTCGAGATAGGTCGTCGTTGCCGCAGTCATACCGTTCCCGCTCTTCGATGTTGCGTTTCGAGCGAAAGTTAGCAACGGGCACCGACATACGAGCGTGCACCCGCGGCGCGGGTGCGCCGCTGCCCGGGCGGCCCTCAGAGCCGAAGATGGGATGCTCCGTTCATATCGAGGATGGCTCCGGCGGCCCAGGTGGCTTCGGGCGATGCCAGGTAGACGACCGCTGACGCGATTTCCTCCGGCCGGGCGACTCTTCCGAAGGGGCTCTGCGCGCGGATGCCGGGACCTTCGGGACCGTGCAATCGTTGCGCCACCCGTTCGGTCTCCACGAATCCGGGGGCTACGGCACCGACCACGATGCCGTGGGGTGCCAGCGCGACGGCCAGGGACTGACTCATCGCCAGCAGGGCCGCTTTACTGGCACCGTAGGCAGGGTGGTCCGGTTCACCGCGGAAAGCGCCTCGCGAGCCTATGTTCACGATATGCCCACCCCGGCCCGCCGCCATCATGGCCTGGGCGGCGCAGTAGCAGATATTCGAGGCGGCGACGAGGTTGACATCGAGGGTATCGGTCCAGGCGCGTTGCCATTCGGCGTAGGACACCGTCGCCGGGGGATGCGGTGTCATCACCGCCGCATTGTTGACGACGACGTCCAGCCCGTCGCGGTGTCCGGCTGCCCGGTCGACCACATTTCGTACGGTCTCGGGGTCGGTCAACGAACCGTGCACGAGCAGGTGGCCGCTGCCGTCGAGTGATTCGAGTGTGGCTATCGCGTCGTCCCGGCGGTTTGCGTAGTGGACCACGACACGGTCTCCACGGGCAGCGAACGCCCGGCATACGGCTCGCCCGATTCCCCGCGACGCGCCCGTGACGAGGACGGTTCGGCTCATAATCGACCTTTCGTCTCGCCGGATCGGCGATTGCGGTGGACCAGACTGTCCGGTGCGAGGATACGGCCGATCTCGTCCCGAGTGAGCAGACCCGCGCTGACGGCCAGCTCGGGGATCGTCGAATCCGAGGTGAGCGCGCGCGCCGCGAGGGCGGTTGCGGCCTCGTATCCGATATGCGGATTCAGCGCGGTGACCAGTCCGATCGAGCGCTCGACGGTCGACCGCATATGGTCGATATCCGCGGTGATCCCACGGACACAGCGAACCGTGAGGGTATCGGCCGCCGCAGTGAGATGCGTGATCGATTCCAGGAGCTTGTGCGCGATGACGGGTTCGAAGGCATTGAGCTGGAGCTGCCCCGCCTCCCCGGCCATCGTGATCGCGATATCGTTGCCCACGATCTCGTAGGCCACCTGGTTCACCACTTCCGGGATGACCGGGTTGACCTTGCCCGGCATGATGGACGACCCGGCTTGTACCGCGGGCAGGCGGATCTCGCCGAATCCCGAGCGGGGGCCGGAGGAGAGCAGCCGCAGATCGTTGCAGACCTTCGACAGTTTGACCGCGGTCCGTTTGACGATGCCCGAGATCTGGAGGAAAACACCGGTGTCCTGTGTCGATTCGACGAGATCCGCTGCGGTCACCAAATCGAGGCCGGTGACCGACCTCAGATGCGCGCAGGCGCGCGCGGGATAGTCGGGCGGAGCGTTGAGACCGGTGCCGATCGCGGTCCCGCCGAGATTGATCTCCCGGGCCAGCTCCGCGGCCTCGGCCAACCGGGCGATATCCTCGCCCACCATGACCGCGTAGGTTCCGAACTCCTGGCCCAGGGTCATCGGGACCGCCTCTTGGAGCTGCGTGCGTCCCATCTTGAGATGCTCGGCGAATTCGACGGCCTTGGCCGCGAAGGCGGCCGAGAGCCCGGCCAGCGCCTCCCGCAGTCGGTTCGTCGCGGTGACAACTGCGATCTTGACGGCCGTGGGATACACATCGTTGGTGCTCTGCCCCAGGTTGACATGCTCGAGCGGATGGAGCCGGGCATACGTCCCGCGCGGACAGCCGAGGATATCGAGACCACGGTTCGCGATCACCTCGTTGGCGTTCATATTCGTCGAGGTCCCGGCACCGCCCTGGAAGACATCCACCACGAAATGCTCGTGCAGCTCACCGCGGCGGATGTCCTCGCAGGCGGTGACGATCGCCCGGGCGCGCTCTTCGCTCAGCACCCCGAGTTCGTTGTTCGCTTGCGCGGCGGCGGATTTGACCGCAGCGAGCGCGCCGACGAGGTCGGGGTGCCGGGAGATGGGAACACCGGAGATCGGGAAATTCTCCAGCGCCCGCGTGGTGTGGATACCGATGTATGCGCCGACCGGGATGTCGCGATCACCCAGGAGATCATGTTCCGTGCGGAATACGGCGGAATCGTCGCTTCCGGTCATGGTTTCTCCGGTACGGGGGATCCGTGGACGCTCGGGCGAGGACGGAGGTATCGCATCATGAGATGGTCCGTGTCTCGTCGAGCAGGGTGTCCAGCACGAGCATATGGCCCGCGAAGTGGGTGATCGCGTAGTCGAGGCCGAGATCCGGCAGCGCCATCTGGGGCGTCACACCGCACGCCCAGAACACGGGCACGCAGCCGTCGGGCACGCCGGCGTATACCCCGAAGTCGGGGGTACTCAGATCGGCTATGCCCAGTTCGGCAGCGCTACCGATCTGCACCGGCGCGCCGTGCCCGGTGGGATACCGGGCGGTGAGCTCGACGGCGGCCGCGATCAGCGATTCGGGGACCGGGCGCATACTCACCGCCAGCGGCCCGCCGAATATCCCTGCGGGAGTAGTGGGACGGTCGGTGACGTATACCGGTGGAGCGGACCGGGGGACCGGCACCCCGATACGGCGCAGTGGCGCGTCGAAGGTATGACTGCAGCCGAGTGCGAAGGCGACGGCATCGTCTCGCCAATGATCGAGGATATCGGCGGGTTCGGCGACGAGTGCCCCGTTGCGCCACACACGGTAACGCGGCAGCGCGGTGCGGAGGTCCACGGTGCATGCGTCGTAGGTGAGCAACGGGTCGCCCGGATCCGTGGTGGCCAGCAGTGGGCACACGTCGGGATTGGCCGCACAGTACTTCCGGAAATCCGCCGCCGCCGAATCCGGAATCACCACCAGGTTTGCCTGCTGATAGTCGTCCAGAATTCCGGCCGTCGGTGTGGTCCACTCGCCGCGGACGATCCGGTCGCGCAGTTCCCGGGGGTGCGCCGGCGCAGTCATCGCAGTTCCGCCTGGGACGATTCCCGGACGGTACGCAGGGTGAGCAGCGCGGCGACCACCGCGATCATCAGCAGGAATCCCGGCGTGAGCAAGTTGTCCGTTTGCGAGATCAACCAGGTCGCGAGATAGGGAGTCAGTCCACCGCCGATGATCGTGCCGATATTGAACGCGAACGACAAGCCGGTGTATCGCACCCGGGTCGGGAACTGTTCGGCGTAGGTCGGATAGGTCACCGATTGCACGATCGGCATCGGCAGGGCGAGCACCACCATCGCCCCGACAGCGAGCGCAAAACTGCCCTGATCCATCAGGATCATGGTGGGCAGTACCAGAATCGCGTATCCGAGGAATCCGATGGTGATGATCCGCTTGCGGCCGTATCTGTCCGAGAGGCCACCGAAGACGGGCATCAGGGCGGCGACGAACAGGCTGATTCCGCCCATGATCCAGAACGTGTTCGACTTCGGGTATTCGAGATAGGTGGTGAGATAGATGTTCATGAAGATCAGCCCGACCCAGTAGCCGGTGTTCGAGCCGATGGAGAGCACGATGACCTTGAACACAGCTGCTGTGTGTTCGGTCAGCACCTCGCGTAGCGGCGATTTCGCGGGCGCGTTTTTCGCTTCGTCGGCAAAGGCGTGCGAGTCCTCGAGTTTGCTGCGCGCCGCGAGGGTGATGGCAATGAGAGGTAGCGCCAGCAGGAACGGGATCCGCCATCCGAAATCGCGGAGTTGTTCGTCGTCGAGCAGGGTGGTCGTCAGCCCGGCCACCAGGGCGGCGGCACCGCCGCCGAGCGCCACGCCGACCGGAGTGAAGGCGCCGAAGAACCCACGCCGGCCGTGCGGAGCCGCTTCGGACAGGTAGGTCGCCGATCCGGTCACTTCGCCGCCGGCGAAAAACCCTTGGGCGAGACGCACCAGCAGCAGTGCGAGCGGCGCCAGAAGCCCGATGCTCTCGGCGGTCGGAAGGAGGCCGACGACGGCGGTCGCGGTGCCCATACCGACCACCGTGGTGATCAGGACCGGTTTGCGGCCGATCCGGTCGCCGAGCCGGCCCAGCACGATGCCGCCGAGCGGGCGCATGACGAAAGCGCTACCGAAAACAGCGAGCGTCGCCAACAGCGAGGCGGTCGGATTGTCGTTGGGAAAGAACAGCGGCCCGATGATCACCGCGAGGTATCCGTAGACGCCGAATTCGTAGTACTCGACGGCGGTACCGGCCGCCGCGGCGAGGGCGGCCCGGCGTGGTTTCATCCGCCGGGATCCGGTCGGGTGGCCGCCCTCGATCGAGGTGGCTGTGGGTATTGTGGTCATGGAGGACTCCGAGGTGAGCGCGGGCGGAGTTGGAGTGCGGCCGGGCGGCCGCGGGTGTTTGAATTCGGTTGAGGTAACCCTGTGACACCCCCGCCCCGGGGTCGCACTCCGGAGCGGGCGGTCGGCGGACCCGGTGATCACCTCCAGGGCGTCCGGCAATCCTTTACGCCTGTGCTGCCAGCAGCTCCTCGGTGAGCT
>NZ_JARWNW010000208.1 GCF_029868325.1 Nocardia carnea | reverse complement strand
TACCCCCCCGGCGGCGCGCGGCGGCCGATACGACACCGGGCCGTCCACATCCCGCCCAGTGGGTGACCGCCCCGTTCTCTGTGTCCCTACCGGCCCCGGCCGGCGAGCGGCCGGGAACTCGGGTCAGTGGGCGTGACCGTGCCCGTGGTCGTCTTCTTCTTCGGCGGGCTTGTCCACCACGGCACTTTCGGTGGTGAGCACCATCCGCGCCACCGAGGCGGCGTTGATCACGGCCGAG
The DNA here is from genome assembly GCF_029868325.1 of Nocardia carnea. Lineage (GTDB taxonomy): Bacteria > Actinomycetota > Actinomycetes > Mycobacteriales > Mycobacteriaceae > Nocardia > Nocardia carnea_C. The sequence goes on along the minus strand of NZ_JARWNW010000208.1, from coordinate 37,625 downwards.
CGGGTCACCTTGACCGGGTCCACGACACCGTCGGTGAGCAGATCACCGTAGGTGAGGGTGGCGGCGTTGAAGCCCTCCTTGCCCTCACCGACCTTGCTCACCACAACGGCACCGTCGAGGCCGGCGTTGCTGGCGATCCAGTACAGCGGCGCCCGCAGCGCGCCGCGCAGCACCTCGGCACCGACGGCCTCGTCACCGGACAGGCCGGCGATCAGGCTGTCGAGCTTGGTACCGGCCTGCACGAGAGCGGTACCGCCGCCGGGCACGATGCCCTCCTCGACGGCCGCCTTGGCCGCGCTGACCGCATCCTCGACCCGGTACTTACGCTCCTTGAGCGCGGTCTCGGTGGCCGCGCCGACCCGGATCACCGCGACACCGCCGGCCAGTTTGGCCAGCCGCTCCTCGAGCTTTTCCCGGTCCCAATCGGAATCGGTGGCCTCGATCTCGCGGCGCAGCTGCGCGCTGCGGGCGGCGATATCGTCCTGGGTGCCGGCGCCGTCGACGATCGTGGTGGTGTCCTTGGTGACCACCACGCGGCGCGCCGAACCCAGCACCTCGAGGCCCGACTCACGCAGGTTGATACCCAGCTCGGGGTTGACCACGGTACCGGCGGTGACGACGGCCAGATCGTCGAGGAACGCCTTGCGGCGGTCACCGAAGAACGGCGCCTTGACCGCGACGGCCTTGAGAGTCTTGCGGATGGAGTTGACCACCAGGGTGGACAGCGCCTCCCCCTCGACATCCTCGGCGATGATCAGAACCGGTTTACCGGATTCGGCGATCTTCTCCAGCAGCGGCAGCAGGTCCGGCAGGGAGCTGATCTTCTCGCGGTGCAGGAGGATCTGCGCATCCTCCAGCACGGCTTCCTGGCTGTCGCTATCGGTGATGAAGTACGGCGAGAGGTAGCCCTTGTCGAACTGGACACCCTCGGTGACCACCAGTTCGGTCTGCAGGGTGGAGGACTCCTCGACGGTGACCACACCGTCCTTGCCGACCGTGGTCAGCGCCTTGCCGACCATCTCGCCGATCTCCTCGTCCCGCGAGGAAACGGTGGCGACCTGGGCGATGGCCTGTTCGCCGCTGACCGGGGTGGCCGCGGCCAGCAGGGCCTCGGAAACCGCGTCGGCGGCCTGGGCCAGGCCCGCGCCGATGGCGATCGGGTTGGCACCGGCCGCGATGTTCTTCAGACCGCCGCGCACCATCGCCTGGGCGAGCACGGTGGCGGTGGTGGTGCCGTCACCGGCCACGTCGTTGGTCTTGGTGGCGACGCTCTTGACCAGCTGGGCGCCGAGGTTCTCGAACGGATCCTCGAGATCGATATCACGCGCGATGGTGACACCGTCGTTGGTGACGGTGGGGCCGCCGAACGATTTGGCCAGCACCACGTGCCGGCCGCGCGGGCCGAGAGTGACCTTGACCGCATCGGCGAGCTTGTCGACACCGCGCTCCAGTGCCCGGCGAGCCTGCTCGTCGAACTGGATCTGCTTTGCCATATGTCTTCGCTCCTGTATCTGGTGCGCTTCGAGTTGTGTGGCACAACGCACTCCGCCCCGGGTCAGCGTTCGACACCGGGGCGGAATGCATGCGCGGCAGTCGGATTACTTGCCGACGACAGCCAGCACGTCGCGCGCGGACAGGATCAGGTATTCCTCACCCTGGTACTTGATCTCGGTACCGCCGTACTTGCTGTAGATGACGGTGTCGCCCTCTGCGACATCCAGCGGGATGCGCTTTTCACCTTCGTCGTCCCACCGGCCGGGGCCGACGGCGACAACGGTGCCTTCCTGCGGCTTCTCCTTGGCCGTATCAGGGATGACCAGGCCGGAGGCGGTCGTCGTCTCGGCCTCGTTGGCCTGGACGAGGATCTTGTCCTCGAGCGGCTTGATGTTCACGCTCGCCACGTTGAGCCCTCCACTTTCAGGGGATAACGGTCGTCCGGAACTGTTGTCCCGGACCATCGATTCGGTCACGATGCTGACCCTGCGCATAGCCCCGTCGTCGCGGGTGCCGGGACCGCCTGCTCAGTAGTCAAGCCTGGCACCGGGCAACAATCGGTGCCAGCTAGCACTCTATACATGAGAGTGCCAGCGCTCAAGGGCAGGCGGTGCCAACCCGCCGATCGGCGGCATTCCCGGCGAAATGATCTTGCTGTCACCAACACGCCACAGAACGCGGCCGCTGGTCGCCGGGTTGGGGCGGACTACGGCGGGTAACCCGAGAGAAACAGGGCTTCCCAATGATTCTCCGACTCTGTAACGTTCGGATAACAGATCGTGGCACCATGGGTGATGGTTGTTCGCGAGCCCACCGCTTCCCGCAGACGGCGGTGGTCTCGTGAACAGCCTCGCCCCATGTCCGGACAGGCCGGCGCGAACGACGAGGTTCCGCTCGAAAGGAGGTGAAGAGAATATGCGTACGTCGCTCGGCATCTCCGCCGGGAACGAGGTGGTGTGCTCCGCACTGGTCACCACCGCGGCCAACGGTGCGCGGAAGTTCGACTACCGGGTCGTCTCGGCGGAGGCACATTCCGACCTCGGCGATCTCGTCGCGTCCTCGATCGAGCTGATGACCACCCAGCTGCCCGGGAGCCATCAGCACGAAGCCGTTTTCGGACCGCATGTTCCCGCCCCCCGGACCTCCGGCCTCGACGTCGTCGCCGAACGCCCGCCCACCGGCGTCGCCGTGGCCTACCGCGGTAAAGAACAGGCCCAGGCGATCCGGATGGCCACCGGCAAACATCGCGAACCGCAACTGGTTCCGGAGACCACCGCGGCGCTCACCTTCCTGCGAGATACCGGCCTGCTGGACCGATACGGCACCGTCGCGGTGATCGACCTCGGCGCTTCCGGCTGCACGGTCTCGGTGGCCGACCCGGCCGACGGTACGGTCCTGCACACCGCCCGCACCACGACGGTCAGCGGGCGCGCGATCGACGATCTGCTGTACCGGCATCTGGTCGATCAGCACTATGCCCGGCGCGGCACCCGGCCCAACCGGAGTGTGCTGATCAACCGGGCGCGCACCGCCAAAGAGCATCTGTCGGTCACGCAGGCCGTCACCATCGACCATATCGCCGGCCGGCCGCTCAAACTCACCCGTACCGATTTCGAACTCCTCGCCGCCCGCCTGCTGCGAGAACTGGCGCGGTTCACCTCGATGACCTTCGGCCTGGCCGACCGGACACCGGAAGCCGTCGTGGTGATCGGCGGCGGGGCGAATATCCCGGCGGTACTGGAAACCCTGCGCAGCGAACTGGATCTGCCCGTCCTGACGGTGCCGGACCCGGATGCCGTGATCGCCAAGGGCGCCGCGCTGCTGGCCGATACCGCCAGCTCCGCCACGCCGATCGGCGCACTCACCCCCGACAAGTCCGGGAACACCCTGCTCAAGGCATTCGGTACGGTCGCCGGCGCGATCGTGGTCGTCGGGCTGATCGTCGGATACGGAGTGAACACCGGCACACCGAATTCCGACGACGAGGTCTCCCCCGCGGGAACGACCAGCAGCGCACAGGTCCCGCCCACCACCACGGCCGCCCCTACCACCTCTGTTGCCCCCACCACCACCGAGGCGGCCCCGCAACCGATCGAAGAACCCGCCGAAACCGGTGCCCCCTACGTACCGACCTACCAGCCCACCTACGAACCGCCGGTGACCACCGAACCCGATACCGGCACGGCACCTTCCACCACCGGCGAACCGACCTCGCCCACCGAGCCGACGACGACGATCACCGGCACCACCTCCCCCACGCCGCCGTCTTCGCAGCCGACCCTGCGCCCGGACCCGAACCTGCCACCCATCCCGTTCCCTGAAGGGCTGGGCCCGGGCGTCCTCGCACCGCCGCTGCCCCTCGAAGACCAACCCACCCCGGACGCACCGTCCACCTCGGACAAGCCCTCCGAGGAAGGCACCCAGAGCACCGAAACCACCTTCCAGGTCACACCCCCGCCGCCCGCGCCGCCACCAAGGCTTCCCGGGACGGGGTCCGCGGGTTAGCGCCTCTGCCCCACGCGGCCCGCGATATCAACGGCCCCTGCGGGTCGCGGCTCGGTCGCCATCGGTTCACCAGTTCCGACCATATCGCTGCGGTATCGGTATGTTCGGATCGCGCCGCGCCGGACAGTGCGGCTGCTTGCGTCGGATGGCGACGTCGGTGCCGCGAAACCGATGGGCCGCTCAGCTCACCTGGCTGACCGATACCGGTAGACCCGGATCGCTCGCCACCGACAGCGGCGAGGCTTCGGCACCGCCGCCGATCACATGGGCACCCAGCGCGGCGATCATCACGCCGTTATCGGTGCACAGCCGCGGTTTCGGTATCCGCAGCGTCAAACCCGCCGCGGCACATCGCTCTTCGGCCATGGAACGGATCCGGGTGTTCGCGGTGGCGCCACCACCGAGCACCAGCGTGTCCACGCCCACATCCTGGGCCGCGCGAACCGCCTTCATGGTCAGCACATCCGCGACCGCCTCCTGGAACGAGGCCGCGATTTCGGGTATCGGCAACTCCTCGACTCCCTGCCGGTGCTGCGCCTCCACGTACCGGGCGACTGCGGTTTTCAGGCCGGAGAAGGAGAAATCGTGGCGGGCGTCGCGCGGACCGGTCATTCCGCGGGGGAAGGCGATCGCCGTCGGGTCGCCGGTGACCGCGGCCGCGTCGAGCGCGGGGCCGCCGGGGTATCCGAGGCCGAGCAGGCGCGCCACCTTGTCGAATGCCTCGCCGGCAGCGTCGTCGACCGTGCTGCCCAATTCGATCAGTGGCCGCGACAGATCCTCGACATGTAGCAGATGCGTATGCCCACCGGAAACCAACAGTGCCACACACGGCGGCATCGGGCCGTGCTCGAGCGTATCCACGGCGACATGACCGCCGAGGTGGTTCAACGCGTAGAACGGGATATCCCAGGCCGCGGCATAGGCTTTGGCGGCCGCCACCCCCACCAGCAGCGCACCCGCGAGACCGGGTCCGATAGTCACCGCGAGGGCGTCGGGAGCGGCGATCCCGGCGGTGGACAGCGCGCGGCGCATGGCCGGCACGATCGCCTCGAGATGGGCGCGCGACGCAATCTCGGGAACCACCCCACCGAAGCGGGCATGTTCGGCGACGCTCGAGGCCACCTCGTCGGCGAGAAGTTCGCAGCTGCCGTCCGGATGGCGCCGCACGATTCCGACGCCGGTCTCGTCACAGGAACTCTCGATCCCCATGACGATCACGACAGCACCCCGTCCGGAGTACGCGGGACGACGCCCGCCGGAACATCTTCCAGCGCGGGGCGGCGCATCGTGTACGCGTCGGCCCCACTGGGGTGGTAGTAGTTCTTGCGCAGGCCGATGATGTGGAAACCGTGTTTGGCGTACAGCGCGATCGCCGGCGCGTTATCGGTGCGCACCTCCAAGAACACCGGCCCGCCGCGGCGCCCGGCCTCGGCCAGCAGCGCCTCGAGCAGAATCGTGCCGATACCGGCGCGATGGCAGGCCGGATCGACCCCGATGGTGTGCACCTCGGCTTCCGGATGCTCGGCATCACCCAGCAGCGCGATCCCCGCGTAGCCGACCATCCTCCCGGACTCGTCGCGCGCGGTGATGTAGCGGTTGTAGCGGGCGGCCAGTTCCGAGTGGAACGATACGGCCTGCCACGGATCGTCCTCCGGGAACAGCAGCTGCTCCAATTCCACGCAGCCGGCGATATCGGCCGGTGCCATGGGTTCTATCCGGATCCCCATCGTCACGCTCCCATCCGGTCGAGGGTGCGGTAGCTTTTTTCGACCGCGTCCGGTCGCCGCAGGTACATCGGAACCAGCGGCTCCGGGGTCGCGCCCGAAAGCAACGCGGGCGCCGCCACCTGCACCAGACCGGCGGGCGACGGGGTCTGCGCGGGCAGCACGGGCAGGTCGAACAATGCGGTATGCGCGGCGGACCCGGCGACCTTGGTGGCGCCGGCGATATCCAGGTCGGCGGGTTTGCCGACCTCGGGTCCGGCGATGCGGCGGCCGCGGTAGCGCGCGGAGTACACCTCGCGGCGACGGGCGTCGGTGACGACCAGCAGTTCGTCGTCCGGTCCGAGTTCACCGGCACAGTCGGCGGCGAGGGCATCCAGGCTGCACACACCGTGCACCGGAATACCCAGCGCATCACCGAACGCGGCGGCGGTGGCCATCCCGACGCGCAGCCCCGTGAACGGTCCGGGGCCGATCCCGGCCACCACTGCCGCGATATCCGTACGGGCGATCCCCGCTTCGGAAATACATTCCAGAATCTGCGGGGTGAGTGCTTCGGCGTGGGCGCGGGCATCGACGAGCGTCCGGACGGCGAGGGTCCGCGGGCGGGCGGTGTCCGGGCTGTTCGCACCGGCCGCCGCCTGCTCCAGCTCGACCAGTCCCGCCGTGACGGCAGGCGTCGCGGTGTCGACAGCAAGTGCAAGCATGATTTGGTCCACGATACCGGGTGACCGACCGCACACGGTGGTGGCGCACGGCTACTCGCCGGGGCCGATGGCCACCCACTCCCAAGTAGCCGTCCGCACTTCGGATTCCGGTTCGCGGGCCATTCGCACCAGTAGATGGCGGCCTGTCAGCCGTTCCACCACACCGCTGCCCCACTCCACCACGACGACCGCATCGTCGAGTTCGGTATCGAGATCGAGGGCATCGAGTTCGTCCAGGCTGCCGCCGAGGCGATACGCGTCGACATGAACCAGCGGCACCGGCGGACCGTCCGCCCGCGGGCCCGAGGGATGGCGGCGGGCGATCACGAAGGTCGGTGAACTGACCCGGCCCCCGACTCCCAGACCCGCGGCGATACCGCGGGTGAGCGCGGTCTTACCGGCCCCGAGCGGACCGTCGAGTACCACCAGATCACCCGCGCGCAGGCCGCTCGCGAGTTCGCGGCCGAGTGCCTCGGTATCGGCGACGGTCGGCAGTTCGCGTTCGCAGCGCCGCTCGGATGCGGTGGGGTGCCTCTCGCTGTGCTCAGCCACCGGCGGCCTCACTCAGATCGTCCTCGCCGACCACCCCGGCGCGTAACAGCAGCCGGTCCAGGGCGGCATTCGTCTCGTCCGGATACTGCAACTGCGGCATATGCGCGCACTCCGGCAGCCGGACGAGTTCGCAATCGGCCAATTCCCGGGCCAGCGCACGGGAATTGCGGAACGGGATCACCAGATCGCGGATACCGCCGAGTACCAGCACCGGAAGATCGCGCAGCACCGGCAGTGCCGCGGCCTCGTCGTGTAATTCGATGGCCTTCAGGAACTTCACCACGGTTTCCACCGGCGTCCGGTCGATCATCATGGTGGTGAACCGCGACAGGGTCGGGCTCACCGGGCCGTGGAACGAGCTCACATGCAGGATCGGCGTGATGATGTGCCGGGCGGTGACCCGTCCGGCCTGCACCAATGCCGGCGCGGTGTGCACGGCCAGCCGGAATCCGTCGATCGCCGGGTTGCGCAGCAGCTGGCCGATCCCGGCGGAGGTCACCTCCGCGGCGGCAGTGGACAACAGGGCGACCGCCCGCACCCGCTGCGCGAACAGGTCACCCGCATGCGCGGCGGCGGCCAGCACCGCCATCCCGCCGAGCGAATGCCCGACCAGGATCAGCGGACCGCGCGGCGCCTTGGCGTCGATCACCGTGAGCAGATCGCGGCCGAGCTGGTTCACCGTGCAGCTATCGGTTTCCGGGGTGCCCGACCGGCCGTGCCCGCGCAGATCGAACAGCACCAGCCGCAGCCGCGACCCCCAGCGTTGCGCCAGATGCCGGCGCTGGAAATGGAAGGACTCCATGCTGTTACAGAAGCCGTGGACGAAAACCACGGTCGCCTCGGCATCGCCGGTGCCCCATTCGCGGGTGGCCAGGCAGACACCGTCGTCGGCGATCACCTCGCCGGCGCGGTCGAGATCGATCAGCGCGAAGTTCTCGTCCCGGTATTCGTCGCGCACCGGCGGCCACAGCACTTTCGCGCCGGCCCGGCGCAATGCGTGCACACCGGCCATGGCGCCCACCACACCGGCCGTGGCCAGGCCGCCGCGTAACAGTGTCGTCCGTGGTTTCACCGCGTTCCTCCCCGATAGCGCCGGTGTACCCGGCCGCGCGGCGCGCACACCACTTCGTAGTGGATGGTGCCGAGCAGATCCGCCCAGTCCTGGGCACGCGGTTCCCCGCGGGTGCCGGGGCCGAACAGGATGGCGGTATCGCCCTCCACCACCCCATCGCTGTTGTCACCGAGGTCGACCACGAGCTGGTCCATACAGACCCGGCCCCGGTTCGGCCGCCGCCGGCCGGCGACCCACACCTCCATCCGGTTGCCGAGGGTCCGGAACACCCCGTCGGCGTAGCCGGCCGGGATCAGCGCGACCGTGGTGTCGGCGGGCGCGATCCACTCGTGGCCGTAGGAAACGCCTTCCCCCGCGGCCACCTCCTTGACCAGCGCCACCTCGGCCTGGAAGGTCATCGCGGGCCGCAGATCGAATTCGCCGATATTCGGAACGGGGGTCAGGCCGTAGACGGCGATCCCCGGGCGCACCATGTCGAAAGCCAGATCCGGCCTGGTCAGGGTGGCCGCGGAGTTCGCCAGATGCACGAGTTCGGGTTCCAGCCCGTACTCCTTGGCGGTGGCAATCGCTTCCAGGAACCGGTCGCGCTGCCGATCGATCACCGGGTGGTACGGCTCGTCGGCATGGGCGAGATGGGAGAAGATCGCGCGGAACCGGACGACGCCCTCGTCGACCAGTTTCCGCAGGTCGGCGAGCACCGTCGGATAGACGAGCGGATCGACACCGTTGCGGTTGAGCCCGGTGTCGACCTTCAGCGTGACGATCGCGCGGCGACCCAGCTCGCGGGCGGCGGCGGCCACCGCTGCCAGCTGTTCCGGCGAGGAGATCCCGATCTCGATATCGGCAGCGACGGCGGCGGCGTAATCGGCGTCACAGACATTGAGCCAGCACAGGATCGGTGCCTCGATCCCGGCGGCCCGCAGCGCCACCGCCTCGTCGATCGTGGTGACCCCGAGTTCGGCCGCCCCCGCGGCGAGTGCCGCCCGCGCGACCTCGACGGCCCCGTGGTTGTAACCGTCGGCCTTGACCACCACCATCACCGCGGCGTCGCCGGCGTGTGCCCGCAGGACGCCCACATTGTGCGCGATGGCATCCAGATCGACGATCGTCTCCACTTGCCCATTCACATCTGCCGATACTGCCATCTCCTCGAATGGTCCGGTTCGATGCCCACCTGCCTATGCCTCACCGACCTGCATCGGCCCGTCCGGTGGCACCGGAGTTCACCGGACACGGTCCGGGCCTGAAAACAGACCGGGCGGCTTATCGTGCAGACCCTTGCCTCTGCTCCGCGGCGGCGGAGCTGCCTCAGCCGGACGTCGTCATCAGCGCAGCGGCGATATCTCAGCTATGAACTTCTTCGGACCCGATGTACCGCCTGCCAAAGCGCGCGAGAAAGCGGCACAGTGAGCAGATTCTCGGCCGATTCTGCGCGACGCAGGGATCGAACCGACTCGGGCGCCGATCTTTTTTGCCATCTCGACGCCGCGGACCCGCCGGCGCCCTGCGAGTTATCGCCTCATGGCGCGGGCGGCGAAGCCCGCAGATACGCGATGGCCTGCGGAAGATGGCGTAGCAGGGGACCTGCCGAAATCGGCGCAGCGCCGGCACCCGCGGCGTGCGCGGCGATATCGGCGGCGGTTGCGTGCGCCCGCGCCGCCGCGGCCGCGGACCATCCGGGTTCCCGGCCCGCGGCGAGCAGAGCACCGATAACACCCGACAGCGCATCGCCGGCCCCGGCTGTTGCCGCCCAAGATCCGCCGGCCTCGTTGACCAGGACCGGCCTGCCGGGTTCGGCGATCAGGGTGGCCCGTCCTTTCAGCAGCACGGTGACCTGCCAGGTTTCGGCGAGTTCACGCACCGCCGCGACCCGATCCGGGCCGGGTTCGCGGCCGGTGAGCCTGGCGAACTCGCCGGCATGCGGGGTGAGCACCGTGGCTGCCCGGCGACCACGGACCAGTTCCGGTTCCTGCGCCAGCAGAGTGAGACCGTCGGCATCGATGACCACCGGCAGATCGGTGGCCAGGATCTCGGCGAGGCGATCGCGGGCGCCGCGGCCGGTTCCGGAGCCGGGGCCGAATACCCACGACTGAACCCGGCCGGTAGCGGCGAGATCGGGGGTCGCGATCACTTCCGGGTACTGCGCGAGGACAGCCGGGCCTGCGGTGCCGGCATAGCGAACCATCCCTGAGGTCGCGGCGACCGCTGCCCCGGTACAGAGCACTGCCGCGCCCGGATAGGTCTCGCTGCCGGCATGCACCCCGACAACTCCCTGCGTGTACTTGTCGTCCTGCGCCCCGGGCACCGGCCAGCCCGCCCCCACTTGCGCCGGTTCCAGCGCGGCGAGCTGCGGGTCCGGCAGCCGTAAACCGATGGGCACCAGCACGATCCGGCCACAACGGGACGCCGCCAGCGCGTGCACCGGTTTCCGGGCACCGAATGCGACGGTGACCGCCGCCTGCACCGCGGGCCCGTCGACCGCCCCGGTATCCGGATCGACACCGCTCGGCAGGTCGGCGGCGATGATCGGAACAGTCACCCCCGCGATGATTCCTGCCGCATCGGGACGCAACGACCCCCGTCCCGATATCCCGACGATCCCGTCCACGACCACATCCGCGCCGGACAATTCCGTAAGGGCCGCAGCAGGATCGGCACATATCCGGCCCCCGGCCCGGCGCAATGCGGCAAGTCCGGCGGTATGCGCTCGTTCCGGCTTCAACAGCACCGCTGTAACCGCCAACCCGCGCCGGCGCAGCATTGCTCCCGCCCACAGCGCATCCCCGCCGTTGTCCCCGGAACCGACCAGCAGGCCCACCTTCCGGCCCGCGATTCCACCACTGCGGGAGCGCAGTTCGGCCGCCACCACCGTGGCCAGCCCGTAGGCGGCGCGCCGCATCGGCTCCCCCGCGGGGACCCGGGTGAACAACTCGGCCTCCGCGGCGCGCACCTCGTCGGCGGTGTAAAAGCCGGACAGTTCGCTCACCGAACACACCTCCGCAGTCGACAGCCAACGACGCCAGCAGACTACGCTTGGCCGTCATGCCCCGACCTCACCGTGCCGCATCGGCCGCCGTCGCCGCACTCACGCTCATGGCGGCCCTGCTGGCCGGTTGCGGATCCGACGAGCCCGCCCCTTCCCACACCGATACGTCGGTCACCGGGTCGGCGGAGAGCACGGAGAACCCGGAGGCGACGGTCACCGTCTTCGTCGAGGAGGACGCTTTCGCACCGGCCGAGATCACCATCACCGCGGGCGATACCGTGTCCTGGCATTTCGACGGCGATATCCCGCACGGTGTCCAGGGCATCGGCGACAAGGCGATGGGCCTGAACAGCCCGCTGTTCGAGGTCGGCGATTGGAGCTACACCTTCACCTCGCCGGGCGAATACCGCTACCTGTGCCCGATCCACCCGGATATGCGCGGAACGATCACCGTCGAGGAAGCCTGACCGGGCGGGCGCACCCGGCCGGCACCGGTCGGGTTCCTACTCCACCGTCACCGATTTGGCGAGGTTACGCGGTTTGTCCACGTCGTAGCCGCGGGCCTGCGCCACCTCGGCGGCGAAGATCTGCAACGGAACCGTCGACAGCAGCGGCTGGTACAGCGTCGGCGCGGACGGGATCTCGATCAGATCGTCGGCGAACGGCCGGACCAGATCGTCACCCTCCTCGGCGATCACGATCGTGCGCGCGCCCCGGGCCTGGATCTCGCGGATATTGCTGAGCAGTTTGGCGTGCAGCACCCCGCGCCCCTTCGGCGACGGCATCACCACGATCACCGGCAGCCCGTCCTCGATCAACGCGATCGGACCGTGCTTCAACTCACCAGCCGCGAAACCCTCCGCGTGCATATACGCGAGTTCCTTCAGCTTGAGCGCGCCCTCGAGCGCCACCGGGTAGCCGACATGGCGACCGAGGAACAGGATGGTCCGCTCCCGCGCCAGTTCCCGGGCGATCGCCCGCACCTGCGGGGCCGTTTCCAGCACCCGGTCCACCAGCTTCGGCATGGCCTCCAGCTCGGCGAACTCGCGAGCCACCTCGTCGGGGTACTTGGTGCCGCGCGCCTGCGCCAACGCCAGCCCGACCAGCAGGTTCGCCGTCACCTGGGCGAGGAACGCCTTGGTGGACGCGACCCCGATCTCCGGCCCGGCGCGGGTGTAGAGCACCGCATCGGATTCGCGGGGAATCTGCGCGCCGTTGGTATTGCAGACCGCCAGCACCCGCGCCTTCTGGCTCTTGGCGTGCCGGACGGCTTCCAGGGTGTCGGCGGTCTCACCCGACTGCGATACCGCGACCACCAGGGTGGAACGGTCCAGCACCGGGTCGCGGTAACGGAATTCGCTGGCCAGCTCCACTTCCACGGGCAGCCGGGTCCAGTGCTCGATGGCGTACTTCGCGACCAGACCGGAGTGGTAGGCGCTGCCGCAGGCCACCACGAACACCTTCTCCACATCGCGGAGTTCCTGGTCGGAAAGGCGCTGCTCGTCCAGCACGATCCGGCCGTCCAGGCCGGGGGTCTGGTCGAAATGACCGATGAGCGTATCGGCGACCGCGCCGGGCTGCTCCTCGATCTCCTTGAGCATGAAGTAGTCGTGGCCGCCCTTCTCGGCGGCGGCCAGATCCCAGTCGATGGTGAACGGCCGGGAGTGCACGCCCTCGGTGGAGCCGTGGAAATCGGTGACGCGGTAGCCGTCGGCGGTGATCACCACGGCCTGGCCCTCGCCCAGCTCGACTGCTTCGCGGGTGTGTTCGATGAACGCGGTGACATCGGAGGCGATGAACATCTCGTTCTCGCCGACGCCCACCACGAGCGGGGTCGAATGCCGGGCCGCCACGATCGTGCCCGGATGGTCGGCGTGGGTGAAGACCACCGTGAACGCGCCCTCGAGCCGCTGCAGCACTCCCAGCACACTGGCCTCGAAATCGCCCGCGGTCGGTCCTTCGGCGTAGGCCCGCGACACCATGTGCACGGCGACCTCGGTATCGGTTTCGCTGCGCAGCTCGACCCCAGCGTCCTCGAGTTCGCGGCGCAGTTCCACGAAGTTCTCGATGATCCCGTTGTGCACGACCGCGACCTTGCCGCTCGCATCCTGATGCGGATGGGCGTTGCGATCGGTCGGCGCGCCGTGCGTGGCCCAGCGGGTATGCCCCATTCCCGTGGACCCGGCGAACACGCCCGGGCCCGCGGCATCCAGCGCCTCTTCCAAATTGCTCAGCCGGCCGGCCCGCCGCTCGATCGCGGCCTGCCCGGTGCCGTCGAGAATCGCCACGCCCGCGGAGTCATAACCTCGGTACTCCATGCGGCGCAAGGCAGCGACGACGACGCCCAAAGCGTCCCGGTACCCGACGTACCCCACGATTCCGCACATGGCTCCCCAGAGTACTTATCGGCTAGCCTTCTCGTCGTGTCGGCGTCTGTGAAATCACTTCTGAGCACTCTGACCAGCCGTGGCCCGCACCGGGTGCTCCGCGGGAATCTGGCCATCGCGGGCCAGCCCGGGGTGGTGTACACGCCCGAGAGCGGCCGCGACCTACCGGCCGTCGCCTTCGGCCACGGCTGGCTCAACGGCGCCGCCAACTACGGCACGCTGCTGGAACACCTCGCGTCCTGGGGCATCGTCGCCGCCGCGCCGGATACCGAACGCGGCCCGCTGGCCTCCCACCTGAACCTGGCCACCGACCTGCTCACCACTCTCGATATCTGCACCGGCGTCCGCCTCGGCGACGGCACCGTCACCGTGCACCCCGACCGGCTGGCCCTCGCCGGCCACGGTATGGGCGCGGGCGCCGCCGTCCTCGCCGCCGCCCAGCGCCGCGTGGCCGCGGTCACCCCGTTGTTCCCGGCCCCCACCACACCGCCCGCCGAATCGGCGGCCCGCGATATCGACACGCCCGCCCTGATCCTGGCCGGCGTCTCCGATATCGACTCCCTCAACTCCAACGCGGTCCCCCTCGCGGCGGCCTGGTCGGGTCCGGTGATCCTGCGCACCCTCGAAGGCGCCGGCCCCAACGGCCTTGCCGAGGGCCGCCGCCTGCTCGCCGCTCTCGGCGGCGGCAAACACGAACCGAAAACGGCCCGCGCCACCCGCGCCCTCCTCACGGGCTACCTCCTGCACGCTCTCCTCGGCGACAAGACCTACGCCGCCTTCTCGGATCCGGAGACGTCGATCCGCCACACCCACGTCATCGATCCCGCGGCCGCACTCCAGGACCAGGAGGAAACCCGCCAGGCCGCCGCGACCCCTGATCCCGCGACGGTGGGCAAACTGGTCCGCACACTCCGCAAGTAGCCACCGCGTCCGGAGCGCCTCTTCTTATACCGGGCATACCTGCATGCCGAATACCATGACGGGATGCCCACGACGGAGGTCAAGCGCCCGGACCTGCCCGAATACCTCACTTGGGAGCAACTCGACAATCTTCCAGAGGAGCTCGCTGCCCAGATCGAACTCTGGGACGGCCGCGTGGTCTGGACGGACCGGGGGCCGTTCGAGCATCAGCAGTACACAGGAACGTTCTGGTCGGCGCTGCGCCGGAATGCCCGCGACGATATGGCCCGCCGCACCGGGCACTGCTGGCAGGTGAGCATGGAAACGAATATTTTCCTGAAGACGTATGACAAATCCGACTTCGTCACCCCGGATTTCCTGATCTTCCGCTGCCTCGAATCCGAATACCAGGACGTTCACGCGAGCGATGTTCTACTCGCAGGTGAAGTCCTGTCTCCCTCCAACACCAAGACCGATATCGAAGCGAAGAAGATCCGCTATGCGGGCAGCGGTATCCCCTGGTACTGGGAAGTGCATCTGGCCCGCAATCCCCGCCGTATCGCGACCGTCCGCGCCTATGTGCTGGAAACCGCACCGGGACAGATCCACGAAGGCGTCCGACCGTTGCACCAGACCAACTATCTCCTCGCCGACGAGTGGACGCCCGCAAATACCACGGCTATCGAGATCGAGCACCCCTTCCCCATCTCCATCCCCTGGGCCGAACTCGAATTCTGATCGATCGCTCGACTCTCTGCACCGCCCGGTCGCAACATCGCCACGGTCGACCAGTTACTGATCCACACCACACCATGTCAGGTTTTCCGAAGCTGCGTTGTCTTGTTTTCGAACCCTCGAAACGAAGGAGACACCGTGAGCAACAACATCGATGTGGTGGTGGTCGGCGGCGGATATGCCGGAGTGATGGCGGCCAATCGCCTGACCAAGCGCGACGACGTGACGGTGACCGTGATCAATCCTCGTGAGGTCTTCGTCCCCCGGCTGCGGTTGCACCAGCTGGTGGGTGGGACCCACGATGCGGTCGTCGACTATCAGGATGTCCTGGCCGAGGGTGTCCGGCTGGTCGTCGACAGTGTGACGCGGATCGATGCCGCCGAGCGCCGCCTGACACTGGCCGATGGCCCAGCGATCGACTACGACTACCTGATCTACGCGGTGGGCAGCTCCGGCGCCGTATCGCGAGTGCCCGGCGCGGCCGAATTCGCGTACCCCGTAGCGACACTCGAGGCGGCGCACCGGCTGCGCTCGGCCCTGTTCGATATCCCCATGACCGCGCCGGTGACGGTGATCGGCGGCGGCCCGACCGGTATCGAAACCGCCGCGGAACTGGCCGAGCAGGGACGTGCGGTCACCTTGGTCTGCGGCAGTGTCCTCGGCCCGTACCTGCACCCGAAGGCCCGGCGGACAGCCCGCAAGTACTTCGCCCGACTGGGGGCAACGGTGCTCGAAGGCCCCGACGCGACCGTCACCGCAGTCACCCGGGACGCCGTCGAACTCGCCGACGGCCGGACACTCGCGAGTGAACTCACCATCTGGACAGCAGGTTTCGATGTCCCCGATCTGGCCAAGCGCAGCGGGCTGAGCACCGACACCACCGGCCGCCTGCTCACCGACGAAACACTGACCAGCGTCGACGACGACCGCATCATCGCGGCAGGCGACTCCTCGGCCCCCTCCAACCTCCCGTTCCGCATGAGCGCCTACACCGCCTACTGCCTGGGCGCCCACGCCGCCGACACCGTGCTACACCGCATCGCGGGCGAACAGCCGGCCCCGATAGACCTCGCCTTCCCCGCCATGTGCCTCAGCTTCGGCCGCGAAGCCGGCATCTACCAGCTCGGCCACAAGGACGAAACCGGTATGCGCCTGTATTTCAGCGGATTCGCGGGAAAGAAACTCAAGGAATTCGCCTGCGAGGCAGGTATCAAACACCTGGCGACCGAAGCACGCAAGCCGGGCTCCCACCGCTGGCTCAAGGACGGCAAACACCGGCCACAACTGCTACAAGCACAGCGCGACAACACGTCAGCACCGATCATCTAGAAATCCGGGACACGGGCCCGGATACGACCGGCGCGGACATTATCTATCGATTCCGCCAGGCGGCACGCATTCGTACGCGACGAAAGAAGGTAAGCGGTCTCTCTCATGGCCTCGTCTTCGCGCAGACTGAACACGACCGCGGGTTCTCGGCCGCCGGACCGTGTGATGATGACCTCGTCGTCGTCCTCGGTAGCGGCGTCGAGAACCGCAGCGGAGTTATCGCAAGCATCGGTGGCAGTCATCGCACGCATGTATCTCCTTGTCAGCGGCCCGGCAGTGATTTCAACTTGCGCTCAGCCATCGAGCGGGCCGGCTGAAAACTTCTTGAGATATGCGCGGTTGCCGGGTTTGTCGCGATAGATCCCGAAACTCGCAGTTCGCCGGTAGCCACTGGCTTCGTAAAGCGAATGTGCGGCATGCTGTTTGCTGCCTGTATCCAGAATAATGGCGCTGTAGCCGTCTGCCCCTGCGTCGCGCTCGAGCCGGAGCAGCAAGGCTCGCGCAATGCCCTGTCGGCGGACTCGCGGATCCACGTACATGCGCTTTATCTCGGCGGTTGCTTCGGTCGCGTCATCATGATGTCGGCGATATCCCCCACACCCCACCGGGGTGCCGTCCAGGTAGGCGACCAAGAAACGGCCGCGACGTTGCCGAGAAAACTCATCGGGTGCCAGCGGTGACTGGTCCGGATGACCATAGAGCGCCTGATTGGTCCTGTTCGCAGCTTCGGTCATGGCGACGGCCGCTGGGGAATCGAAGGTTTCGGTGCGCAGGTCTACCACCTTGGACGCGGTGGTCGAGCGGTCTTCCATACTGTCTGATTAGCAGATATCGCCGTGCTCGAGCGATTCGGACTTGTCGACGAGCGCCCGGACCGACGCGGCCCTGCGATGCGGTTTCAGCTCGGCCATGACGGCGCCGAGCAGGCCGCGGCATCGCGCCGAACCTACCCGAGGCAGCAACGGAAGCACCTGTTCAGCCTGATAACAGGCCATTTCCAGGTCACCGGCTACGCCTGCACCCGGCACGTTAGTCAGGGCGAGTGAAAGCCCATACAGGACCTTGTCCCGTGCCGAATCGTCGTCGATCCGCGACAACCCCTCGGACAAGTGGGCGGCGGCGCGATCCCTGTCACCCAGGAGCAGGTAACAGCGACCGGCTTCACCGCTCAGGACGGCATCGTTCAGCCAGTAAGCCCATTGCGGCGCCTGCTCACCGCGCGAGGGCCCGAGAGCTTCGAATGCCTGGTCGAGGGATAGCGCCGTGGCATGGTGCCGTCCGGTTGCAGCGAATGCACGCGCTCTGCGCATTGCGAGTAGCGCCTGAACACGAGGTGGCATCTGCTGTTCGAGGTGGCCCAGGATCTCCATAATCGAGACAGCGTCGCCGGACCGGTCGCGCCAAGTCTGCTGCTGGGCGATACAGCTGAGAATGAGCGCGCCGAGCGGACGATCTCCCGCAGCAGCCGCAGCGCGCAGGCCCACCAAGTACATGCGCTGCGCGAGACCATCCTCACCGAGGTCGAATGCCAGCCAGCCGACCATCTGCGCCATCTGACCGGCCACCGCGAATATTCGGCGAGTCAGCGCGGTGGTGGATGAGTGGTCTCGTAGAACTTCGGCCACATGCGCCAACCGCAGCTCGACCGCGCGTCTCAACAGTTTGCCGCCGTGACCGTCATCGAGTCGGCGTAAGCAGGCAAGGTCGGATTCGAGATAGTCGACAAAATCAACGGACACTCCCTTGTTTCCGGGGCGGGCAGCGCCCGAAACCAACGGCTGACGGCCGAAAGTCCACAAGCGGGCCGCCGAGGCAAGCTCCGAACCCGACACCGGAAAATACGTCGGCCCGCCCTCACCGACATAGCCTCCCTTGTCCAAGAGTGCGGCCACATCGGCTGGGAGCCAATTCTCTTCGCCCATACCCGTCGTTGCCGGCTGCCATATCGCAGACGGCGCTCGGCCCGGCCACAGCTGGTCGACTCCGACCAATTCGCCCCGTGCCTCGGTCAGAACCCCCGCAACAATCGACGGCAGCGGATCACGCGGAACAGTCCCTCGATCTCGCCACGCAAACGGAGTCTTGGCATGGATCCGCCGGTCCTGCGGCAACAACCGGTTGACCTTGCGGGCCAACTCATATGGAGACCAGCCGATCTCCTCCAAGACCCGCCGCAGTTCATCATTGGATTCCATCCCGCCCATTCTTGAAACTCTAGCGATAGATGTGGATTTCGTGGGTACGGAAACGGAATTAGACAATTTACTACAGCGCCGAAGCCGAATTCGGCGATTGTCGGTAGCCGTTGCAGTGGTTGTCTCGCCGGATTCGGGCTGTGCTTGTTCCGGGCCCCTACATCCGGAAGCGAACCGGCGCCACGAACTCCGGCTCGGCCCAACCACCACCACGACCACTCACGACAACGAGGTCTCCCATGACAGAGACGACTCCGCCGCTGCCAACGCGCATGCCGAACAACCAGACCACGATGGCGACCTATGCGACATGGCATAACCGCAACCGCGGACTGATGGAGCGAATCGCCGCCGGTCTTCGAGCACTCGACAGCCCCGCCGTCTGTAGGTCACAAGCGCCAGTGCGCGGATATGCACACGCACACCAGGTGATGGCCGTGCACGCCCGCCACCGGTGCCCACGCTACGACCTGGCCGTCCGGTACGCACAGCGGGCACGGCCGTGAAGCGGGGAAAACGCACAGTTGTGCTGTGCCGGCCCGACACCCCGTGCCGCGAGATCCAGTACCTTCAGCACCGCTACAATCTCGACGTCGTCTACACGGTGTTCACCGACACCGAGTCGTCGAAGCTCGCGGCACTGATCGCTGGGCAGCACATCGCCGACCATGGCGCCGAAGTCCTGCTGATCCCATACGTCACCGCCGCCCGAATAGCCCACGACCAGCACTGGCGCACCCTGCTCGCAACCGCGGGCATCATCGCTTTCGATGGCCCGGTCGCGTATTCGCCGGCGGGGCCCGGCCGATGAAATGATATCCGACCTTTCCCAATAGCCGCCGCGGCATTCGACAGCCACGCGAACCGTGGTTCCAATCACCGCAGAATCGCAGACGCGGCGGCGTCGGTGAGCTGGATAGGAATCCCGGACCGACGCGAGTTGCTCAAACCAACCAGCTCCTACGTCGGTAGTACTCGGCCTCGTCGTCACCGTCATCGTCGATCGGGGTGACGACGGTTCCCGATCGACGAGCCGCGGCCGAACGGGCGATCGCTTCCCGTTGGTCGTACAGGTCACCGGCACCCGGCTGAACTGGCTCCGCCAGCGCAGACCGTTCATCACCGAGCACCGTTGACTGGTCGTCGAGGCTGCGCCCCGCCTTTCGTGTTTCGTTCTCGGCCCGCTCGACAGTTTGGCGAATTTTTCCAGCCGTCTGCTCCGTCAGCGCCCGGCTCTCCGCAGCCATCCGCTGGTTTGCCGCACGTAATTCACTGAGCCGGGCCGAACTCCGTCGATACACATCCTCGGCGATCTCATCGACATCCCGAAAAACCATGGTTTCGATCCTCCTCAAACGACATTACGCCACGATGACGGCTGCGACCGAGGGGTCACAGCGGGCCGGCCTCGGCCAATTGAGCACCGGTGTCAACTGGGGGAGGTGGTGGTGGAGGTGCCGCGGCGGTCTCCTCGTTGCTTTCGATCACCGGATCGTCAGCGGGCGGAGGATCTCCCTCCTCGACGGGAGCAGGATAGTCCTGTGGCTGGTGTTCACCGTCTTCCCCATTCGTCCCCTTGGGGACGCCGGGAGCACCCGGCGGAACGCCTGCGCCGACCGGATTCTCGGTATCGGGCTCGCCGGATTCGGAGCCGGGTTCACCGGGTGGTTCTTCGGGGACCAGCGTCGGCTTGCCATCTGCGCCGATCTCTATCTTGTAGTTCTGCGGTTCGCCGTCCTCACCACTGACCACCAGTCTCAGCTGGCCGTCGGGCCCCATTTCGAGCTTGTATTCCTTCCCATTCAGCTCGATGCCCTTGCCGTCTTCCTCGGCCTCGCCCGGGTTGTCCGGTTTTCCGTCGCCGTTCGCGTCCTCGTCCGGTTGTCCATCGCCGTCGAGGTCGACTGCCTGCTCCGCCTGTTCGCGTAGCTGCTCCAGGGTGCTCGTAATCTGTTCGTTCGCAGAAGTCACCAACTGATTCAGGCCCGTTGCGAGCTGACTGCCGAGACCCGACGAGGCGAGCTGAGTTCCCAACTCCGTAAGGGCCGACAAAGGGTTGTCACCGCTGGGTGTGGTGCCAGGAGCTCCTGGCGTACTGGGATTGGTGCCCGTCGGAGTCCCGGAGGGCGTACCGGCCGGTGTACCTGCCGGGGTACCGGCCGGTGTACCCGACGGTGCCTGGGGAGTACCCGGAGTCCCTTGGGCGCCCTGGGGGCAGGGATACGCCTTCTCCGATAGATTTCCCATCAAATCGATGATTATGCGGTATTCGCCCCGCACCCCGTCATTTACCGAAGTGCAGGTATCGATGAAATGCCTCAACTTTTCTTCATAGCTTACTTTGAACTTGTTCAGCCAGTCCCGGCAGTGGTCTTCAATGTCCCCACCAATGCCGGGAACGAGAAACAGAGTCCCATCACTGAGACCCGGAAATATCCTCTGAATCTTGCTCAGCAGAGAGTTTTCCGTACTGTTGGTCCACCCAACTCCTTGTGCCGCCGAAATGATCGAATCGACATCTTCCGCTGTTTTATAGTCGTGCGTAACGTGGTTCGGTGTCTGCAGTATCTCCGGCAGTATCTCCACCTTGGGAAGAATCGTCCGGCGTAGCGCGTCGGGAGCCTTTTCCAGCTGCTCCTTAACCTTTTGGACAACCTCGATATCGGCACTGGACAAAGTCAATTGTTCCGCAACCATAACCGACGCGTTCGCTGCGCTCTCGCCAGACCATATCGATGGCAAGTTCTGGGCTAGACCGCCCAATTCATCGTGTTGCGCTCTAACATTCCCGAGGACATCTGCCAGGACACCCGAGAAGGTTCGGAACTTTTCCTCATCGAGCCCATTCTGCGCGTAGAACAACTCATGTAACTCTGCATAGCTTTTCATGAACACGGGCGGGCTGCCGACCCAACGGTCGTAACGAGGCCCGAAGTACTCGAAATACAGCAGAGCCTTCGAACCTTCCTCGAGCATCTTAATGACCGGCCAGGTCAAATCAGGGGTAGGGAACGCTACGCAATCTTCGATCTCAACGGGCATAGGGATCAGCTCGCCGCCTTACCGGTTTCGCTCGCATTCTCGTCGTCGACATTGGAGAACTTGACAACGTCATCGCCTATAGCCTGACCCGTGAGCTGCGTTGCCTCCGCCCAGTCGTTGAGCCAGTGCTCGATTTCTCGGAGACCCGACTCCAGCTCGCCGCCTTCTGTTTCGTACGCGGCACCTACATGGGCCTTACCGATGATATTGCCGGCAACCTTCGTCGCTTGGCCCTTGATAACTCCTGCACTGGTACGGAAATTGTTTCCCATCATCCCCAGTGCATCCGTGTCCATCCCGACCGGTTGACCACCCGTACTCATGGGTCTCCCCTCCGTCCTGCCCGCCCCTCCCGGGAACTCCCCGATCGGCCCTGCGGCGTTCTGCTGTTACTTGATTCGACGCGCCCGCCCGGGGTTCGGTTCCCTTCCGACCCCGGGCGTTCGAAAAGTTCTTACTCCCCCACTGTCCCCTGATCCGTCTGCCGCCATTCGCCCGTCCCGTCCGGGTTGCGGTGGTACTCCCAGGCCGCGTAGTCGCCGTCGTTTTCCACCACGCTCAGCTGGTCGGCGTAGCCGTCGAGGTCGGAGTCGGTCCAGACGCTCATCGAGTCGGAGTTCGTGGTGGTGAAGGTGTCGAGGATGCCGTCGCCGTCGAGGTCTTGGGTGGGGCTTTCCATCTCGACCGGGCCGAGGTTGTCCAGCGAGGAGGTGGTGTCGAAGCTCGGCATTCCGAGACCTGGGAACTCTCCGGATACGGGCATGGGTCCTCCTGAGTTCCATATATCGGCGGCGCTACGAGTTTCGGCCTATCTTTCCATCTCGGGCAGCGGAACGCAGCCCCCGGATCCCACCGCAGTTGCGGCCCGGTCCCGAATCCACGCGGAATACAGCGCAGCCCCGCTCCCATACGGGAACGGGGCTTGGCAGCGACTGATGGATAGCCGGGAGGTCCGGCGCGCGATCAGCGTTTGGGCATCAGCAACCACAGCACCAGGTAGATCACGAACTGCGGGCCGGGGAGGATGCAGGATACGACGAAGAGCAGGCGGACGATTCCGGAGCTCCAGCCGAAGTATTCGGCGATACCGCCGCAGACACCGCCGACCCACTTGTCGGTGGTGGAGCGTGTGAAGCGGCGTGTGGGGGCGGTCATGGCGGTCCTTTCGATAACGGGGACTACACACTCCACTGTCCGCGCTGTGGCGTGGGCGCGCATCGGTAGCGATACCGATACCCACCCTGATATTCCAGGACCCCGGGCTCAGG
Source organism: Nocardia carnea (assembly GCF_029868325.1). Taxonomy (GTDB): domain Bacteria; phylum Actinomycetota; class Actinomycetes; order Mycobacteriales; family Mycobacteriaceae; genus Nocardia; species Nocardia carnea_C. Next base: position 14,732 of record NZ_JARWNW010000208.1, on the reverse strand, counting down.
GTCGACCCCGAACCCCCGGTCCTGCTGAGGGCTTCGCGTACATACCGGTCGAGCGTCGGAACGGAGTACCGCGCCGCTCGGTGCCGCGACGGGTGGGCCGCGGCCGCCGGAGGGTGCGCAGGCAAGATGTGGGGCACAGGATCGGGTCATGCGCAGGTCAGGAGTGGTATGCAGAACACCGTCGAACTATTCGCCGCACCGGGCGCGCTCTCGGCGCAGCTCGGCGCGGATACTCTGTTCGCCCTGGTCGCGACCGGGCTCCTCTTCCTGTCGGCCCTGGTATTGGGGACGTGGAAGTATCACGGCATCCGCACCTCACCGGAGGGCGCGGCGCACGTCTATGTCGATATCGCGCACCGCGCCGCCCTGATGTACTCGTTCGCCGGGCTGCTGCTGGCGGTTTTCACCGAGCTCAGCGCGTGGCCGACCGCGGTGAACCTGGTGGCCGCCGCGGTCGTCCTCGCGTTCTTCGCCGGCGCCGTCGCGACCTATGCGTGGCACGGATACCGCCGCGACACCACCAACCAGTTCCGCGGCGATATCGGCGTGCAGCTCAGGGCCACCATGATCGCGCTCGTGGTGGGCGAGATCGGCGGATTCCTGGTGCTGTTCAGCGGTTTCCTCTGGACTCTGCGCTGACTACCGTCCTGATCTAAACGGCCGCTACGCGTTTGGCGATATCGTCGGCGATCTCCTCGGCCTGCGCGGGGTCGGTGGCCTCCACCATCACCCGGACCAGTTGCTCGGTACCGCTCGGGCGCAGCAGAACGCGACCCGACTCCCCGAGCACGCGTTCGGCCTCCTGCACCGCGGCGCGTACTTCTGTGGCTGCGGTAGCGGCCGCCTTATCGGTGACGGGCACGTTCACCAGCACCTGCGGCACCTTCTGCACCACATTCGCCAACTCCGCCAGCGGTTTTCCGGTCGCGGCCATCCGCGCCATCAACTGCAGACCGGTGAGGACACCGTCGCCGGTCGTGCCGAAACGCGGGAAAACCACATGACCGGATTGTTCGCCGCCGAGGGAGAACCCGCCGCTGCGCAGCTCTTCCAGCACATAGCGGTCGCCGACACCGGTGGTGCGCACGGTGATTCCGGCGTCACGCATGGCGATGTGCAGACCCAGGTTACTCATCACGGTGGCGACCAGGGTGTTCTCGGCGAGGGTTCCGGCTTCGTGCATACCGAGGGCGAGGATGGCCATGATGGCGTCGCCGTCGACGAGTTCGCCGGCGGCGTCCACGGCCAGGCAGCGGTCGGCGTCGCCGTCGTGGGCCAGGCCCAGATCGGCGCCGTGCTCGCGGACCGCGCGCTGTACCTGTTCCATATGGGTCGAACCCACACCGTCGTTGATATTGAGACCGTCGGGTTCGGCGTTGATCGCGATGACCTGCGCGCCGGCTTCCCGGTAGGCGGCCGGACCGACCTCCGACGCGGCGCCGTGCGCGCAGTCCACGACGACGGTCAGGCCGTTCAGATCGCGACCGGTGACCTCGACGAGGTGCTCGATATAGCGCTCATGGGTGCCTTCGAGACTGAACTCGGGCATATCGAAACCAGGATGCCGCGACCCCGGCGCGGCGAGTACCCGCCCGATACCGGCGCCGGTCGGCCGGGCGAAATCACCGGCGCCGGCGACGGCCTCGATACGGTCCTCGACGGCATCGTCGAGCTTGTGCCCGCCGGCCGCGAAGATCTTGATCCCGTTGTCGGGCATGGGATTGTGCGAGGCGGAGATCATCACCCCGAGGCTCGCGTCGTGCAGGGCGGTCAGGTAGGCGACGGCGGGGGTCGGCAGCACGCCGACGGGTAATACATCCATTCCGGCGGCGGTCAGCCCCGCGGTGACGGCGGCCTCCAGCATCTCCCCGCTCGCGCGCGGATCCCGGCCCACCACCGCGACCTTGCGGCGGCCGGACCGGACCTCGGTACCCAGAACCTGCGCCGCCGCGCCCGCGAGGCGCAGCGCGAGCTCCGGGCTCAACGAATCATTGGCCAGCCCGCGTACGCCGTCGGTGCCGAACAAACGTCCCATACCTTGCCCCTGTCAGTGAGTCCACAGCGCGCGGCACTCCTGCCGGAACGCCGTCGAGACGGCCGGCCGACGAGCACCGCGGTAGATATAGCACGAGAGCAGGCGACCAGACTCCGGCTGGTTGCCTGCTCTCGGAACCGACACCGGCCTGCCCACCCACATACCGTGAGCGGACAGGCCGGCACCGGTGATATCAGCGCTTCGAGTACTGCGGCGCCTTACGGGCCTTCTTGAGGCCGTACTTCTTACGCTCGGTGGCACGCGGGTCACGAGTGAGGAACCCGGCGCGCTTGAGCGCGGGACGATCGTCGGCGTTGGCCACGGTCAGCGCACGGGCGATGGCCAGGCGCAGCGCACCCGCCTGCCCGGAGGGGCCGCCGCCGTGCAGGCGCGCGAACACATCGAACGATTCCAGGCGCTCGACGGTGACCAGCGGGGACTTCACCAGCTGCTGGTGCACCTTGTTCGGGAAGTAGTCCTCGATCGAGCGGCCGTTGAGCACGAAGTTGCCGGTACCCGGCACCAGGCGCACCCGGACCACGGCTTCCTTACGGCGGCCGACGGTCTGGACGGGACGGTCCAGCGGGGCCGCGAACTCGACGAATTCGGCGTCGTCTTCGTAGACGACACCCTCGTCCAGCACCTCGGCGGCGGCGTCTTCGACGACCGCTTCGTCGTATTCGGTGTATTCCTCGGGAGCGGTCACTGGGCCACCTGCTTGATCTCGAACGGAACGGGCTGCTGGGCGGCGTGCGGATGGTTCGGGCCCGCGTACACCTTCAGCTTGCCGGCGATGGCGTTGCCGAGCTTGTTCTTGGGGATCATGCCCTTCACGGCCTTCTCCACCAGGCGGTCGGGGCGGGTCTCCAGCACCTCACCGACAGTGCGGGACTTGAGGCCGCCGGGATGCCCGGAGTGGTGGTAGATGCGCTTACCGTCGCGCTTGTTGCCGCTGATGGCAACCTTGTCGGCGTTGATGATGACGACGAAATCGCCACCATCCATATGCGGAGCGTAGGTCGGCTTGTGCTTGCCGCGCAGCAGATTCGCTGCCTGAACGGCAAGACGGCCGAGCACTACGTCAGTGGCGTCGATGACGTACCACTGCCGGGTCACGTCACCCGCCTTCGGGCTGTACGTAGGCACAGTGCTTCCCTGTCTGTCGTCGATGCTGCCGGCCAGGTGCGTGGACGAGGAAACCCCGGCGGCCGGTTGAGACCCGGGCCTCGATGTTCCACACACCAGCGGACCACGATACCAGCCGGCCGGCGGCCCCCGAAATCGGCCGCTACCGGCTCAGATGTCGAACGGCGGACCGGGGTCGGTGACTCCTGGCCGGCCGGGCACGAGGTAGCGCAGGGTGTCGATCCCGGATCGGCCGCATTCGCCGCCGTCGCCGGCCGGAGCTTCCCGGCCGGGCTCCGATTCGCCCGCGCCGGGGGCCGGTACCCGGGCATAGAGCGGGCGCTCCGGCGGCGCAGCCCCGGCCGCATCGGGTGGTTCCACCAGCACGCGCGGCATGGGCACACAGCCCGCGGCACGATGCCCGATCGCGGTGTCGAGCTCGTGCCCGGCCGGACTGACGACGCCGGGCGGCGCGACCTGCGCGTGCGCGGTAGCTGCCCCGCCGACGGCGCCGGCAGCGGCGAGAGCCGCCACACCGAGGATGGCGTGCGCGCCGAACAGGTTGTCCTTCATCTTGTTCCAGAGCTTGCCCTTGCCCTGCTCGTCGTCCCCCTCGGTGGCACCGGCGGACGCCCCGCCCTGCTGTCCGGGGCCGGCCGGGGGCGGCACCGCGGCCTGGCTGCCGGTTTCGGGGTCGGGGGCGCGGGTGAACCGTCCCGCAGGACCGGAAGCCGAGGGCGGTAGGTCACCGCGGCCGGCCCGGACGGTGGCGTCCTCGCCCGCCGACCCCGGCGAGGTGGCGTACTGGTGCTGCGGTCCCGAATAGGGGCCGGTGGTCGGATCGGTACCCGGAGAGCGACCACCGCCTTGTGCAACGGGCCCGCCGGGAGGTATCGCGCCCGGCCGCGACGGGCCGGAGCCCGAGGCATCCGGGCCGGTGTGGGCAAGATGCGGGCCTGCGCCCGGGGCCCGGGCCGGACCATGCGGACCGGACCTCACGGTGGTGGGGTGCGGATGCGGTCCGGCGGCCGGATTCCGCCCCGGCGGACCGGCCGCCTCATCCGCTCGCCCGGGCGCTCCGTACTGCGGACCCGGCGTGCTCGTCCCGGTGGGCGGCGCTGTCTGCGAGTAGCCCGCTGAGTCGCCCTCCTCGTCGTCGTCCTCGTTCTCGCTCACCAGCAGATGCGTGGCGCCGAGAACGAGGGCGTGCATGGGGTGTTCGGCCTTCTTCAACCGCTGCCCGAGATGATTACGGAAGGCGAACCGCAGGGTTTCGTTGAACACGACCTGCCCCGCCAGCAGCACCGTCGAATTGTCCGCGCCGATCGCCCGGGCCGCGGCCATCACCTCGATCACAGTGTCGTCGGCGACCCGCGGATCGCGGGTGGATTCGGGATCGATCGGGACGTACACCGATTCGGTGGGCCGTTCCTCGTCACCGTGAACCGCGACCACGAGCACATTGGCGCGCCCGTCGACCACCTGGCCGTCGAAATGGACCGCGGTCGCGCCGAGCCCGTCGGGCAGGCGGTGATCGGGTGCCCGGACCAGCCCGAGCGCCCGCACGTACCCGGAGAGCGCGATGGACTCCGGGATCGGTTCCACCTCGACATCGAGCTGCTCGACCAGTCGCGCATAGGCATCGATCTTCGGGTCCGGCCAGTCGTCCGGATACGGCAGCGCGATCACATCGGGTTTACCGCGCAGATGCGTTCCGACCGAAGCCAGCGGGTTGTAGAGGCGGGCCCGGAAGACCAGTTCGGCGGGCCAGGTGGCGCCCGCGATCACGATCTGCGGATGCCCGAGAATCTCCCGTACGTCCGGAATCGCCATACCCAGATCGGGCCGTTGCCGGCCCGCTGCGGCGGTATAGAGCTTGCCGGAGGCATCGGCCAGCAAATAGGCGGGTGGGTTGTAGCTTCCCTCGACCTGGACTGGGCGGATGGGTACGCCGGATCCGCCCGCGGCCACGGACACCACATCCCACCCGAGGTGTACCGCACCAACTCGCACCATCACAGGCATCAGTGTGCCTGGTGTGTGGTCGTCGCGCTCGCCGCCCCCACCCACCAGCGGTGTGAACTGCGGAAGCAGCCGGTCATCGGTCTCACCGCGCCGACTTCTTGAGCCGCAACCGGCTCCACGTGAGCAATGCGAGCACCACGGTGAGGGCCACCACCATGCCGATATCCAGGAACCACGCACCACGCGTGTGTTCCCAGAGCCCGTCCGGTTGCGCCGCGATGAACAGCTCCCGAATATTCACCGTCGACGCCGCCGCGGCATACCCCCAGCGCGACGGGAACAGCCAGGTGATCTGCTCCAGCACCACCCGGTCGGTGACCGGGATCATCCCGCCGGCCATCACCAGCAGGCCCATGATCGCCACCGCCAGCAGCGGCATCACCTGTTCACTGGACCTGGCCAGGCTCGACAACAGCAACCCGAGCACCACACAGGACACCGCGGTCGCCGCGATATCGATGTACAGCTCGGCGCCGCCCATCGCCAGTACCGACCCCTCCTGCGGCCGCTTCTTCCCGAGCAGCACGAAACCGACCAGCACCGCCGACTGCACCAGCGCGGCGAGACCGAAGATCGTGACCTTGGCCCACAGGTAGGCCCCCGACCGCAACCCGACCGCACGTTCCCGCACGTAGATCGTGCGCTCCCCCACCAGATCACGCACGGTGAGGGTCATACCCATGAAGCAGGCGCCGAGAATCAGCACCACCAGCAGCATCTGGGGTTCCGAATCACCGTTGGGCACGAAGGTGCCGTCGTCCTGCTGGATCAGCGGCGGCCGGCCGAACCCGTTACTGCCGGGCACCAGCAGCGACAGCCCACCGAGTACGAACGGCAGCAGCACCAGGAACGCCATATAGCCGCGGTCGGCCAGGATCAGCCGCAGCTGGCGCCGGGCCAGGGTGGAGAACTGCTTCCAGGCACCCGATTGTGGCGGCGAGCCACCACCACCCTGTCGCGCCGCGGGCGGCGGTGGGGGCGGCAGCGCCGCCTGCCGGGATCGATAGTGGGCGAAGGCCGCATCGGGGTTGGCGGCGACATCGGCGAAGATCTTGGCCCAGTCGCTGGTGCCCAGCGCGGATTCGACGCCCGCCGGGTTACCCGCGTAGGCGGTTTTCCCGCCGGGGGCCAGCAGCACCACCTGATCGCACATATCCAGGCAGGCCACGGAGTGGGTGACCACGATGACCACGCGCCCGGCGTCGGCCAGTTCGCGCAACATCATCATGACCTGCCGGTCCAGTGCCGGATCGAGGCCCGAGGTGGGTTCGTCCAGGATCAGCAGCGAGGGGCCGGTGAGCAGTTCCAGCGCCACCGAGGCGCGTTTGCGCTGCCCGCCGGAGAGCCGGTCCACCCGGGTATCGGCGTGCTCGGTGAGCGATAGTTCGCGCAGCACACCGTCGATCACCTGCTGCCGATCGGCCTTGGAGGAGTCCGGGGGCAGCCGCAGTTCGGCCGCGAAACCGAGCGCCTGCCGCACCGTGAGCTGACGGTGCAGCACATCGTCCTGGGGGACCATGCCGATACGTGAACGCAGCGCCTCGTATTCGGCGTGCAGATCGCGGCCTTCGAAGACCACCTGGCCACCGGAGGGCTGGGTGCTGCCCGCGATCAGCCGGGACAGAGTGGATTTACCGGCACCGGACGGTCCGATCAACGCGGTGAGCGTGCCGCGGCCGGCCTGCATGTTCACATCCACCAGCAACTGCTTGTTGCCTTCGACGGTGAACCCGACCCCGTGCACGGTCAAACCCTGTTCGGCGACCGGCCGCTGCCGGTGCGCCAGTGTTCCTTGGGAAACCTCGAAGTCGATGTTGCCGATGGTGATGATGTCGCGTTCGCGCAGCACCGTGCGCTGCTGGCGGACACCGTTGACGAACGTGCCGTTGGCCGACCCCAGATCCTCGATGACCAGGCCTTCGGAGCCCGCGACGAGCCGGGCGTGCTTACGCGACGCCAGCGGATCGTTGACCACGATCTGGTTGTCGGAGGTACGCCCGATGGCCAGCCCGCCCGGCGGAATCCGGTCGGCGCGGGCTATCGGGCCCTCACTGGCGCGGTGCCGGACCGGAGGGACCGCCGCGACACTCGCTTTGGCGGTCATGTTCACGTTGGGCGGTTGCTGCTGCGGGGTCGGGCCGGAATGCGGGGTCGGAGGGGAATGCGGGGTCGCGGGCGAGTGCACGGGCGGGCCGGAATGCGGCGGCTGCGCCGGATGCCCTGTGCTCGGGGCCCACGGCTGTGGCTGCTGATGCGGGGGACGTTGCGCGGGCGGCGGATTGACCGGGGCGGCGGCACGCTGCGCAACCTGCGGCTGCGCAACGGATTGGGGTCGATGCGGCGGCTGCGCCGGTTGATGCTGCTGCCCGCCCGGAAACTGCTGCCCGGCGAACTGCTGCTGTGCGCCCGGGAACTGCTGCTGCGCGCCCGGGGACGGCTGCTGACCCGAGGGATACGGTTGCTGCCCGGACGGAAACTGCTGCTGCGCAGGCCGCTGCTGCGCCTGCTGCTGCGGAACCCCCGACGGAACCAGCCACAGCAGCGGCCCGGTGATCGCGTCACCGAGCCGGACCTGTGTGGGCCGGTCGATCGGGACGGGCCCGCCGAGCCGGCGCGCGTCGACGAACACTCCGTTGGTACTGCCGTTGTCGGTGAGCACCCAGGCTCCCGACTGCCAGGCCAGAATCGCGTGGACCCGCGAAACCAGCGGACTGTCGACGAACAGCGTCACCTCGGGCGCACGGCCCAAAGTGATCTGCTGATTCGAATCGAAGACACGTTCGGTTCCATCATGGCGCACCGTGATAGTGCGCACCCCCGGTGCAGACATGCAGCGGATACTATTCCATTACCCGGGCATCGGAGATGCCCCCGCTTGGGGGGTGATCACCCCGCTCAGCGGGAGATGCCAGCACCCGAACCGGCCGAAAAATGGGGGAGGATCCATGCCGCAACTCCGGGTCGCCGCACTCACTGTGGCGGCACTGTGCGCAGTGCTGCTGGTCACCGGGTGTACCCGGGCGGTGGACGGCCGGGCGGTCTCCATCTACGACAATCCTTTCCAGGTGGCCGGGCTGCCGACGACGAGCGGCCCCAGCGGGCCGCGTGCGAACGTCCCGCCCACCGAATTGAGTGCCGACAACGGTGACGGCGGCGAGATCGACACCTTGGCGTTGAACGCGGTCACCGATGTCCAGGCGTACTGGGAGAAGCACTACGGCACCGAATTCGAGGGCGAATTCGAGCCGGTGGAGAAGCTGATCTCCTGGAGTGCCCGCGATTCCCGCCGCGAATCGGTGGAGTTCTGCACCGAATCGACCTACCGGATGGTCAATGCCGCCTACTGCCGGCTGGACAACTCCATCGGCTGGGACCGGGAGCTGCTGCTGCCGACGATGTCGGAGACATTCGGGCAGATGGCGGTGGTGATGGTGATCGCCCACGAATACGGTCACGCGATCCAGAACAACGCCGATATCGTCGACCGCGACGATCCGGTGATCGTCAAGGAGCAGCAGGCCGACTGTTTCGCCGGCGCCTACATGCGCTGGGTCGCGGAGGGCGAATCGGAGTACTTCACCATCAACACCTCCGACGGATTGAACTCGGTACTCGCCGCGACTGTCGCGATCCGCGATTCCGATCCCGACGATCCCGAAAGCGTGCACGGTTCGGCCTTCGAGCGGGTCACCGCCGTGCAGGTCGGTTTCACCGACGGCGCCAAGGGCTGCAAGGCGATCGATATGGACGAGATCGAACAGCGTCGCGGCGATCTGCCACAGAGCTTCGACGGCGCCTCCGGCGAATTCGATATCACCGAGGAAAGCCTGGTCGAACTGAGCAAGGCGCTGTCGGTGATCCTGCCGGTGCCCGACGAGCCGGCCTACAGCTATGAAGGCGCCGAAATCGACTGCCGCGACGGGGTCTCCACCGAGCCCGTCACCTACTGCCCGGCGAACAATACGATCGCGACCAATGTCGACGGGCTCTCCGAACGCGGCGCGGCGACCGACGATTCCGATGTTCCGCTGCCGGTGAAGGTGACCGGTGACTACAACGGCTACGTCGTGTTCATCTCCCGCTACACCCTCTCGGTGCAACGCAGCCGCGATCAGGAACTGGTCGGCGCGAAAACTGGGTTGCGGGCGGCCTGCCTGTCCGGTGTGGCCACCGGCAAACTAGCCGAGACCGGCCGCGCCGAGGGCGATATCACGCTGGCCGCGGGCGATCTGGACGAAGCGGTATCCGGCCTGCTCACCGACGGCCTGGCAGCCAGCGATGTGGAGGGCAAGACCGTGCCGAGCGGGTTCTCCCGGGTCGACGCGTTCCGCGCCGGGGTGCTGGGTGGAGAGGAAACCTGCGCCGCCCGGTACGAGTAACCAGGCAACCCCGAACCTCGTGCCATCGGACGCGGCGCCATACCCCCGTTCGAGACCGAGGGGGCCCCGAACCCGCGACGCCGGAGGCGGCGCCATGACACAGCTCAGGAGCCGAAGGGGGGCGGTGCGGCGGATTCGAAGCGCAGCATGCGGTTACCGATCAGGATCTCCGTCCCCGGCACCAGCACCACGGGCTGATGTGGCGGAACCCGGGCCCATTCGCGGAATCCGGGAGCGCGGGTCCGGGTGCCGTTCGTGGAACCCCGGTCCACCAGCGTGACATCCCATTCGACCAGCAGCAGTTCCGCATGCGCCCGCGACATACCGCCCGAGTTGTCGGTGACCTGCAGCGGAGTGAGCCCGCGGCGGGCGGGCTCGGAGTTCTCCGGATCGCGGCCGAGGACGGAATCGGTCTCCAGCAGATAGGTCGAACCGTCGTCGAGGACCAGGATGCCCAGCGGGGGCCGCATCACCTCGATGAGCGGCTGGGTTTGATCCACCGGCATCCCGCATACACTGCAGAACGCCGAGCGCGGGTCGGTGGGGTGGGCCCGCGCACATTTGAAACCCCGGACCTTCACAGTCAGAGCGGCACCTTTCGCGGTGGCTTCGGTGCGCCGGCGCAGTTCCGCGTCCAGCGGCGGGGCCCCGCGCTCCGGCGGTCCCTGCCGCTGCCGCTCACCCGGACCCGACTGCGGTACCGGAATATCCATGCGAGGAGTGGGATGCTCTGGTGGCCGCCGCGCCGAACCGGCCCAGCTCGGGCGTGAATCGGCGGTCTCGTCGAGCCCCTCCCCGGGCCGGCTCGCCCGCGGCGGCTGCCTCCCGCTGATCTCGGTCGGTGCGTGATGAGGATCGGTGGCGGCCGGCTGCCCACCCTCCCGGTCGCCGACGCGGTCGACGGTGGATGCGACGGTCGGCCGCTCAGACAGTTGCCCACTGTCCACCGGCGGATTCGGTGTCGCGGCGGTTCGGTCATCCGGGTCACGCCGCGAAACCGGCGCGTCGCCGTCACCGGAGCGCCGGGTTGCGGTCTCGTCCTCGGACCCGCCGGACGCCAGGCTCCCGGTTCCTTCGGCGACCGCGGGGCCTCCGGCGCCGGCCACAACGGGCGGCGGATCTCCGGCGCCGAAACCGTCCCCAGCCGCCCCGCGGGCTTTCCCGGGCTCAGCCACCGGTCCCCCCTGCGGCACACTCGCCCCAGGGCCCCTGGCTCCCGGACCACCCCGACTCGCGCCCGCCTGGGCGTCCCCAACTCCCGGACCACCCCGTGCCGTCCCCGCATGAGATTCCCCGGCCCCCGCACCACCTGCCGCGGCCGCGGCGTTTTCCGACGCAGCCGGAGTGTCCCTTGTTCCCGGGCCTTGTCCGTCGTTCCCGGAACGCCCGGCTCCGCCCTCGGCCTCGGGACCTCGCTGCGCAACCCCGGAACTTTCCACCGCCGTCCCCGAAGCGCTCCGGACCCGTGGAGCATGCGCGGGACCCGCGGTATTTTCCACTGCGGGCTCCGGTACGCCGTCGATCTCCGGATCTCCGGTCGTACTCCCGGAACTTCCCGCCGCACCCACCGGTACGTTCGCAGCGGCCGCTCCCGCTGCCGGGATTTGCACAACATCCGGCGCCACCAGAGGTTCCGCAGACTGCTCCCGGACTCCGCGCACAGCGCCTTTACCGAGTACCACCCCGCTCCCCCGGCTCGGTTCCGCCGACGCGGCAACTCGATGGACCGTCGGCGTCCACGCGATCGCCCCGCCCGCTTCGGCGATGCCCTCGACCAGCCGGCCGATCCCGCGGGCGGCGGGTAGCTCGGGCCGGACAGCGTCGTCGTCCGGGTCCGCGAGCGGGTCGTCGACGTATAGCGCCACCGCGCGGGAGGGGACGGAGGTGGTCCGGTCGACGGTGAACGCCGCGTCCCGGCCGTGGAAGTATTCGGTGGTCTCACCGGCCACAACTGCGGTGACGGCGCCGTGCAGGAAGATCGCCACCCGGTCGGGTCCCGCGGCGGACAGGATCCCGAAATCTGCCGCGCCGCCGGGGCCGGCCTTAGCCGCGGATGCCGTGAGCCATCGGGTGGCGTCCCGGGCGATCGCGGCGCCGGGTCCCTCGGGATGCCGGGCGGTGGCCTCGTAGACAAGTTCGGCCAAGGCCACCAGCGCCCGCACGGCCGGAGAATCCGCGGTGGGGCGGCCGGCGCCGCGGTATGCCACCAGCACCACCGCGCCCGCGACCCGGGCCACGGCATGCGACCCGGGCACCACCTCGACCTGCTGGTCCTGCATGCGGATCAATCTCCGCCCGGGTGCTGCCGCGGGTTGTCTGCCACCACACCAGGGTATGGCACGGCCGGGACGGGCCCGCTCCGAGTTCACCGGACGTCGGGTAACTTCGACACTGCAGCTTCGATCGGAACGAGGGGCGGCCCATGGTTCGGATAACACGGTGCGGCGCCGTCACCGCGCTGGTCGCGCTTCTGGTGGCCGGTCTGTCCGGCTGCGGTTCGGTGGCCGGTACGGCGGTGCCGGGTGAGATCGATGTCCGCACCCTCGATGTCGGTGATTTCCCGGTCGACCGGTTCAGTTACCCCCAGGAGGCCGGTGACCACGGCGTGGTGCTGGAAGGTATCCGGATGTCGGAGGCCGTGGTGACCAGCAGCCAAGTCGATCCGTCGCTGAAATTCGGCCGGGGATCGAAGGTGCTGCCGGACCCGGCGACCGCGGTCGATTTCCTGGCCAATGTGTCCGAGCCGATTCTCGAGAATCGCCGGATGGTGGTGGGTTATGCCGCCAGCGGTGCCGATCAGGGCGATCCCGAGGGGCAGGTCCGGCCCACGTCGGATGCCACCGCGATCCAGGTGGTGGCGCTGCGTTTCCCCGATACCGGTAGCGCCGCGGCGGCGGCCGAGGAGCTGGAGGCCGCCGATATCGGCGTTTCGCCGGACAACCGGAAGCTGGAATCGGAGAAGCACCCGCAGGCGTTGCTGCACTGGCGGCCCGGTATCGCGAATATCGGCGCGTTCCTCGCGCATGAAGAGTTCGTGATCTCGCTGTTCGTCCAGCGCCCGGCGGCCGACAGCGCCGATCTGGTGTCGTGGGTGGACAGAACTCTGACCGCCCAGCTCGATCAGCTCGCCCGGTTCGAACCGACGCCGACGGCCGATATCGCCGATCTGGCGGTCGACCCGGAGAACCTGCTGGCGCGGGTGGTGGTCGCCGATCGGGAGGGTCATGAGCCGGATCCGGACCAGTTCGCCGTCTACGGCCGCAATTACCTGATCAATTCGGCCGGCGATCAGCCCGCCCGGGCTCGGTTGCTCGACGAATCCGGGTTCGAACGCACCGCCTACGCCGCCGGTAGTTCCGTGGCGCGGGTGCGGGATCCGGCCGGGGCACCGATCCTCGTGAACGGTTTCATCGAATCGGCGGGTCCGGCCTACGATCCGATGCCGGCACCGGAGGATGTGCCCGGTGTGAAATGCCTGGAGCTCAACAGCTCCGGTGATCCGGAGCGTCAGTACCGGTACCGCTGTTTCGTCCCGTACAAGCGGTACGTCGGTGTGGTGTCCAGTGACGACGAAACCGAGATCCGGCAGAAGACCGCGGCCCAGTACGCGCTGCTGGCGAACAGTTTGTAACCCCGCTCCGGTCGGTGACGCCCGGGCGGAAAACGTTGCGGCCCGGCCCTTCTCACTACCGGCGAGTCGTCCGGCAATTTGCCGCAAGGGCAGGCTAGCCTTACCGTGTTCTGCGTCTCACCGCAGCCGAAACACCCGATGACCATACACCCACCCACCTGCACGTTGAGCGTGTGATAGACCTTCGCTATCACACACCGTAGTTAGGTAAGCCTTGCCAGCGCTGCGGCCACGCACTACCTTCGCACATCAACTCGTCCGCACCGGTACCGCGATCCACGATTCCGAGAAGGGAAACTTTGGTGAAAAGCGTTCTCTCCGAACGTAAAGCGCTTCACCCACCCAGCATCGACGATATCGAGCACCGTGAGTTACCCGGTACCGCCGGACAGGCGGTACGCGACCTGGCCGCTGAGATAGCCCTCACAGCGACTCACTCCACCGTCAACGCGTCCGAAACCCTGGCCGACCCGGCCCTGCTGACGCAGATCGCCGCCCGCGCCGGCGACCTACCGGCCGCGGTAGGCGCCGCCCTCCGCCCACCGGCCACGGCTGCCGGGGCCTGCATCGTGCGCGGACTACCACTGTCCGACAGCGAAATCGGGCCCACCCCACCGGATTGGCAGACCGCGGCGCTGTGGAGCACCGATCCCGGCCGGGCACGCGGCTCTTTGCAGCTGGATATCACCATGCTGCTACTGGCCGCGGCGGCCGGTGAACCGTTCGGCTGGGCCGGCCAGCAGGAGGGGCGGCTGGTCAACAACATCATCCCCGCGGCGGGACACGAATTCGAACAGTCCGGCGCCAGTAGCACCGTCCTGCTCAGCCCCCATACCGAGGACGCGTTCCACCCGCTGCGCGCCAATATGCTCATGCTGGTCTGCCTGCGCAACCCCGATTCGGTCGGTACCACGGTGTCCTCGGTACGCCGCGTCCGCCTGTCCCGCCCACAGCAGGAAATACTGCGCACACCCACCCTGCCGATCCTGCCGGATGTCTCCTACGGATCGGCATTCGAACGGGCCGATGCCGTCCCGGTGCCGACCCTGTGGAGCGAACCGGGTCACGAGGACGATCCGGGTTCGCTCACACTGCGTTTCGACCCGGCCTACACTCCCCTCGACGACGCCGACGCGGAGTTCCGGGAGGCCTACGCGCAGCTGGAACGCGAACTCGAAAGGGTCTGCGTGGTACCCGCGTTACGCCCCGGGGAGCTGCTTGTGGTCGACAACGATGTCGCCGTCCACGGCCGGGTGCCGTTCACTCCCCGCTACGACGGCACCGATCGCTGGCTCAAACGAGTGAACATCCGGCTACCCGAACGTCCGCGCCGCGCAGCCGAATCCAGGGAGAATGGATACGGTCAGCAGATCGTCGCGCCCTTCGCGCCGGCGCCGCCGCGACAGGCGGCACCGGCCTCCGATTCCGCCGGCTTCAAGTGGCTGGCCCCCTACACCGGTTCGGCCATCGGCCAGCACTGGATGTACGAGGGCAAGCACGTCCTGATCGTGTTCGACGATCTGACCAAGCAGGCCGA
>NZ_JARWNW010000207.1 GCF_029868325.1 Nocardia carnea | reverse complement strand
GGCCGAACGCCCTGTTCACCCCCGCCGATATCACCGACGAAACCGCCGTGGCGGGCGCACAGGGCGCCGCCGAGGAAATAGGCCAACAGAGGTGGGGCGTGCCCAGCGCCCCCCCCCCCCCCGGCCGTTTCGGTATGTAGGCGGGCTAGGAGATCAGCGGAGATACCGCAGGCCGCGTCCCCGCTGCCGGGTCAGCGGCCATCGGCAACCGCCACGTCGGCACCAGATTCAGCATCTCGACGGCGTTGTCCCCGTCCCCGGCGTTGCCGGGGGCCGGGAGCGGGGCCACTGTGGCGACCGCGCGGGCAGCGCTAACGGGGTCGGTGTAGGTGATCCCGGCCAGCGTCCCCGTGGTGATCCGCACGGCAGCGGTCGCGGTGTGATACATGGCGTCGGTACGCATCCGGCGGTAGGAGGTGAACACCGGCAACCACTGCGGCGCATTACCCGATTCACCGGGCGCGGTGAGGTGGCGGGCGGCCTCGGCGGTGACCGCCAGCCACAGTTCCAGGCTGTCGACGGCGTGCGGGGAGCTGGCGAACACGCGGTGCAGTGCCGCTGCGACATCGGCCGGAATGGAGATGTTGTACATGATCGGGGAAACCCTTTCAGAAGAGATAAATTGGAGTGCGGCGTCGGGTTCCCCGGAGATAGGTGCTCCGGGGAACCCGGCACCGCCACGCATGTCAGGAGGAAGCTCGGGCGGCGTGGGCGGCGGCGGACGGGTTGGTGAAGACGCGGCCGTCGGGCAGCATCAATCCCCCGCAGGCGGTGATCACCGCCGTGACATCGAATTCAGGGTTGGCGATTCGATCGCCAACCTTCACCCGTCCCGCTGCGATCAGATCCGCGATGGTGACCCGCTGCGCACGCTCGAAGGGGAACGGCTCGTCGAATTCGTAGTCCATCTGCCACGACGGTGCGCACTCGGTGCAGATCCTGCCGTCACGGTGGCCGCATTCATCGGCCGATGTCACCAGGAAAGCGACCTCCCTGACCTGGTGAACGAATTCGCCGGTACCGAATACGGTGTAGGACTCATCCAGACGCGCGACGAGAACAGTGATATCCATCAGAAAACGCTCCAACGACTCGGGGGCGTCAGTTCGTCGGTGTATGGGGCTGGCGTCCTGGATTCCCGGAGCGGTCGGGTGTCGCTGCGAGGGCGAACCGTTTGGGGGCCGCGCTGGTCTGATGGGCGGTGCCGCCCTTGGTGAGGGTCACCAGCGCGTTGTGGACCGCGCCACTGGAACGGTTGAGGGTCTTGCCGATCTGGTGCGGGCTGAACTCCTCGTCCGGGTGATCACGCAGAAAGTCCTCGACCTGCCCCCGCAAGGCACCCGAACGCAACCGGGGGCCCGACTCCTGTTGCGCCGCTGACGCGTCGTCGTCGCCTTCAGGGGTGGCCGGTGCCGCGTCGGTGTCACCGTCGCCCGTGGGGGTCGCTGCGGCCGTGGCCGTCTGCCCGGGATCGGCGGGGACGGGGGCAGCGGGGGCGCCGGGGTCGGTGTTCATCGTGTCCGCCTCGACGGGCGTGATCTGTTGTGCGGCGGCCGGTTCGGGCGCAGTGGCCGGGTCGGGGGCTGCCGGTTTGGGCGTGGCGGCTGGTTCGGCCGTGGTCCATGTTTTGGCCGCCCGGGGCGATTCGGGGTCGCGGTGCGAGCATGCGGCCCCGGTGTCTTCCCAATTCGACAGCACGCGGCGGGCGGTCGACACGCCGATCCCGGCCGCCCCTGCCAATTCGGCAGTGGTGAAACCGGGGTAGGCGCCCAGGGCGGCCCACAACGCCGCGTCGCTGTCGTTGCGCAGCACAGGCGCACCGGCGGCCCCCGATCCCCCGTCCGGGGCGGCAGCGTCGGTGTCAGGGGCCGGATCGGGCACGCCCGCCGCCGGGCGTGCGGTGGTGGTGGTGGTGGTGTTCGTCTTCTTACGTGTGGACATGACAGGTCCCTCCAACAATGTGGTTAGGGTGGATGTGGTCATGTCCCGGCCGGGACGGGAACCACACCGGATAGGGGCCAAATCCCCCGGGGTTTCGGTGCCGTTCCCGCTCCTATGGACGCTCGATACCCGGGCCGCTGTCAAGTGGGGCGTGAAAGAAATTCCGCGCCCCGAATTCTTCTCGCCGGATTGCGGGATAGCCGTGGCACGAGAGGAATTCGACTCGCAGGCAGGGCTCGGCGGCGAGGCCATCGAGCCACTATCCAACCGATATTGGGTCCGAGGGCGGGCCGGTCAGGAATCGGCTCGGCCGTCGCCAGGTGCCGCGGCACTCGACGGCTATCGGTACTCGCGGCCCATCCGGGGTGCAACAGCCGGCACAAAGCCTCGCCGTGACGCTATTCTTTTCGGTGAGCAGGCCGCGCACGCTCAGTGTTCAGTTGCCCCGCCCACGCTGGTGGCGACGTCGATGAACAAAGGTCCTTCCAGGGGCCCGCGCTGACCGTTTCCTTCCCCGTAGGCACGAATCGTCACGGCAGGGCGGCGTGGGCGCTCTTGTCGGAAGAGGACGACGATGCCGAAAAACGGCAGCTCCCGACGCAAGCGCCGAGCCCGCCGCCTGGCGAACCAGCAGAGCCTGCGCTACACGAAGCATTGCGTCGCAGCAGCAGCGAACTCGAAGCGGACCAGGTCCCGAGTGATGAGGCGCCGATTGAGGCCGGTCTGACCGCGCTCGATGCCCTGCACACCACCGTGGAGCTCCTCAGAGCCACCGACTCTGCTGAGCCGGCCACCGTGCTGCCGATCGCTTTCCGAGCACTCTCGCTCACAACCACCGCGAACACGCTGATCCACGAAGCGCTCCTCGACGCAGAGTTCGAGGTGTACTCGCCTGGGGAGAACTTCCTTGACGACGCACGGCAGCAGCACCTGGACCTGGCCGTGCAGTGGCTCGCGTCCACCCTGCCACCCCTGTCCCGGCCACCTCGGTCTCATCGGGTGAGCACGCTGGCACCACCGGAGACGGCGCCGCAGGAGTACTGGCCTGAGATGTACGACGACGGGCTGATCTATCCACCGGACTCGACCGACAAAGCCCGCCAACTGCTCCTGTTCCGGACCCACAGTGTCGCGCTCGCGAACAAGTCGGTGTGGATAGAGGTCCACAGCATGCTCGGCCGTGTCCGAGACCCTCAACAGCGCAGGGCATGCCGGGTTGCGGCTCTGCTGGTGGATGAGGTTCTGCACTCGGACCCGGGCGGGGCGCGCGGCGATATCGGCAAGCGGGTCCTCGCGATCATGGTCGGCCGCCGCAATACCGGCGAACTCGTTGCCGACCACCGGCTCATGGGCCTGTTACGCGACTCGGTAGCCGCAGCGGCTCAGCCCAATAGTTGGTCCCCGATATCGGCCGTGTCGGCCGCCCTCGAACATGCCGACCCGGACTGGATGCCGCAGCGATGGGGCTACACCTGCGACATCAAACTGATCGCCGCAACCAAACAGTTCTCGATCCGCCGGCTCCCGCGCAAAGGGCAGCAGGTGATCGAGGTCCGGACCCGACGCCGCGCCGCGCAGAGGCTATAGCCTGCCCGAGGTAGAACTGGTCTCTATGAAGCGCCGACGGCCACGTCAGCACGACGATTGGCCTCTGTGGCCACCGACGGTGTGGGGCCGCCCTGGTGGACGGCCCTCACGTTGTACCGGGTGGGTGTTCCCGAGGCGACCGGTTCCCGAAGTCTGGTCTTAGGGTTTGTCGACGGGCTCGGCTGACAGAATCTCGAATGGGTCGGTGTCGAGCAGGATCGATGCGCGCCCATTGTCCCAGTCGACGAAGACCTGCCCGGCACGCTGGGCGCCGATACCGGTGACGGTTCCGGTGGCGCCGAGGTCGAGCGGGTCGGGGTCGGCGGGGAGCAGGCCGGTGATGCGGACCCGGTCTCCGACACGGGGTGTGCGCGCCGGTAGATTTTCGTCCGCGGACACCGCGAGCGCGTTTGTCGGATCGTGGCCGGTTTCGCGTCGGTAGATCCCGTATTCGTCGCCGGTCAGGAACGCGAAGGGGTAGCGGCGGGTGCTCGGGTTCCCGTCCCAGAGGGTGATCGGATGCTGGGTGGGGACGGCGCACCACCAGGTGCCGTCGTCGAAGGCGATATCGAGGTGGTCCTCGCGTCTGGTCAGCGCGTGTACCCGTTTGCCGTGGTCGAGTCGCTGCCCCGCCCGCAGCGTGTGTGCCGCGACGAGGCCGGGCGGCGTAGTTGCCGATTCCGTGATGACGGTGAGGTCGAGACGGAAGAGACCGGGTTCGTGCGGTCGCGACGCAGCGAGGCCGGTGTCCGCGGTAGCGCGGATATCGCTGGCGTAGCGGGTGATATCGAGGCCAAGGTCGGGATCGGCGACCGGGTTGTCGTCACGGTCGCGGAACCCCAAGACGCCGAGTCCGCCGTAGGGTTCCCAATCCAGAAGTACCGTGACGATGGCCGGATTACGGTGGCCGATCTCGGCGGCGATCAACTCCAGGACGCTCTCGGTGATCCGCTGTTCGCGTACCGGCCCGAATGGCAGCGCGAGCGCCGGCGGCCAGCCGGGCCCGCGCCGCGTCGGCGCCGTCACATCCGGAATGGGTTGTGTGGATGTTGGTTGGTGTGGGGTCGGGGTGGTTCATTGTTGTGTCCCTCCTTAGGGTGTGGCGGTCTCCGCCGGGGTGGCCCCCGGTATCGGGCAGGGCCTGTGTCCGATACCGGGGCCGGGCGCTGGTGGTGTCAAGGGTGGGCGTCGCCCCACAGGGCGGGCAGCCGTCCGCCGCTCGCCAGGTGGGCGTCGAGGGCGGCCATCATGTCGGCGGCCTCGGCGCACAGCGCTTCGAGCCGGTCATGATGCTCGGCACACGCACTCGGGTCCTCGGTCCCGTCCGGACGGGCGGTGCAGGTGTTGCGCTCATCACGGATGCGGTACTGCAGGTCGCGGAATCGGGCGAGGGCCTGGTCCGGGTTCACCCCGGCCGGGGTGACTGGCAGAAGCCGGGCGTCGATGGTGGGGATGTGACCGGCCTCGGCGGCGTCGGCACGCAGGTCGGTGAGATCGGTGAGTGCGGAGTCCACGTCACGGGCAGCGAACTCCACCGGTTCGCTGGTGTCGGGAAGTTCGCCGTCGCGTAGGGCGGCGGCCATGGCCCCCAACCGGCGGGCGAGATCGGCGGCACGGTCGGCCGTCTCGTACTGCTGCTGATGCAGTGCCTCGGCGGTGTGGTCGGTGTCCAGGTTCTCGGGGGTGTTGCTGGTCATTCGGATTGTTCCTGTTCTTGTGAGTGCCATTCGTTGGCTGGGGGTTTCGTCCTCCCGGGGCGCGGTGGGTGCCGCGCCCCCGGGAGTGCGGTGGGGGTTAGGCGTTGCGTACTGCGGTGGTGGCGGCGCGGCCGATGGCGGCGGCTGTGGTGGTCGGGCGGGTGATCCTGTGCACGGTCGCCCCGTCCAGCGGGTTCGATACGCCGTACGCCGGAGAGAGCCACAGCACCGCGCACCCGGCCGCGCGTAATGCGTCGAGGCGTTTCTGGGCGCGGTCGCGGTTTCCGCCGTCGTAGTCGCCGTCGGAGATGATCACCAGCAACCGCGTCGCCCCGGGCCGGGACAGGCCGAGTGCGCCGTCGAGGGCGTCGATGGCGGTGTCGATGACGTGGTGCCAGTCCGGGCAGGCGAACTCGGTGACTCGTGTGGGCGCGGTGCCCGGGTAGGTGATCGGTTTGACCGAGGCCCCGAAGGTGACGGTGGCGGTGTCGGCGGGCATGGTGGCGAGCTCGGCCGCGCGGGCGATGATCCACGCGGCCGAGGCCACCGGCGCGGCGAATTTGTCCATCGACCCGGACACGTCGCAGGCGATCCCGACTCGTAGCGGGGGCAGCGGAACGGTTTTGCGGGTCGTGCGGGTGAACGGCTCGGCGGTCGGGATCGCCCCGGCGGCGCGTTGGGCCTCACGCGCCAGCGCGCCACGCATCCGCAACCGGCCCGGCGGCAACACCGAGGTCGTTCTCACGGCAGCGCGTTCACGGGTGGCGGCGGTGTCGAGGGCGCGGGCCAGTACCCGCGCGGCGGCGTGTTCGTCCCGGCGCGGGGTGCGGGTGTTGTGGGTACTGGTCGAGACACCGTGACCGGTACCGTCACCGAACACTCGTTGTGCTTGCGCGGTGGCGCGTTGGGCCGAACGGGTGGCGGCGCGGCGCGCGTCGGCGGCGGCCTCGGCCGGGTCGACCGGAACCGGCTGCGCGGCCACCGCACTCGCCACGTTGGCGACTGTGGCGCCGATGGCGGCGGACAGTATCGAGTTCGGTACCGGGTCGGCGTGTGGGTCCGGGCCGACGATATCGAGCCACCGCTGCCCGAGTTCGAGCATCGTGTTGGTGTCGTCGTCAGCGACGGTGTGGGCCTCGCGCCAGATGGCCCGCAGTTTGTCGAGGGTGTCGGTGCCGAGGATGGACTCGATCGCCTGGGCGGCGGGGGCGGTTTCGGCCGGTTCGAGGATGCCGCCGTCGACCCGCCCGAGGATGAGGGCGGCATTGTGGGCGGCGGAGTATGGGGTCGGTGGGATCGCGGTGGCGGCATCGGTGCCGCCGTTGTCACCGATCACGATCTCGGTCGCGCTGGCGCGTAGCCAGTGCCGGTCATCAGGGCGGCGGCGTATCTGGGCGGCCTCGATCCGGGACTCCTCCAACAGCATCGCGGCCTCGACCACGGCCGGGTTCGCCAGCGCCGGGGGCTCCCAGCGGGAGTGCTGGGCGTGGGCGCACTCGTGCACGAACGCGCCCCAGGTAGCGGCGTAGCGGGCGCGGTCGCTGTTCCGGTCCGGCCGGGCGGTGGCCGGGTCGATACCGAGGAGGGTGCCGTCGAGTTCGATCGCGGCCCGGTGCGGCATGAACACCGCCGGGTGGCCATGGGCCGCACCCGGTGCGATGGTGACGACGAGGTCGTCGCGGTCGGCGATCGGCGGGGCCTCACTGGTGAGGACGGCCGAGAGGGTGTCCCAGCCGTCGGTGGCCGGTGGCGGGGTGGGTGTGGTGGTGGGGTCGGCGATCAGGTGGCCAGTCATAGCAGGGGTCCTTCCGTGTGGGGGTCGGGGTTGTGGGTTAGAGGCGGGCGCCGAGTGCGAGGGGGTCGAGTCGGGCGCCGAACACGGTGCGCACCACGTCGGCGACGATGGGGCGGTCGTCCTCGGGGGCAGCGCCGATCAGGTTGGCGGCGGCGGTGCTCGTGTCGGTAGCGGCGGCGATTTTCTGGAACGCCAGCAATTCGCGCAGTTGCGGCGCCCACCCGATCTCGCCCTTGCCCTGGCGGGTGGCCAGGTTGCGCGCCACTTTCACCGCCCGTTTGTCGACCCCGAGCTGTCCTGCGAGGTCGTAGTCGGAGCCGACCTGCACCTGGAACGCGAACCGGCTCGCCAGCGCGTCGGACAGGATCGCCCCGTGCACGCCGGGGTTGTGCCCGGCCACTACGAAGAACCCGGGCTCGGCTTTCACGACCTCGCCGCCGTGGGCTTTGATCACGATCTCGCGGCGGCCGTCCATCGCTGGGTACACCACCGACAGCACCGTCGGCGGAATGAGAGTCGCGTCGTCGATGAACAGCACCCGGCCCTCACGCATCGCCCGGACCAGCGGGCCGTGCACGAAAACGAAGGTGCCGTCGGGGTTCTGGGTGTACTCGCCTACGAAATCGGCGACCGTGGTGTCACCGTCACCCTGCACGGTCAGCAGATCCCCGTAGGCGGCCTCGATCAACGACGTTTTACCGGTGCCGGGCGGGCCGTACAGCAGCACCGGAACCTCGGCGCTGCGCATCGTCTGCAACACATCCACATCGGCGCGCCCGGCGAGCTGGCGCATGTGGTAATCCTGCCCGTTCGGCCGCGCCACCGTGTTCCCGGTGCGCGTGGGAGCCGCCGGGGCGGCCGGGGCGGTGGGGGTGGCGGGGGCCTTGGGGGGGGGGGGGGGGGGGGGGGGGGGGGGGGGGGGGGGGGCCGCGGGCGGCGGGGGGGGGGGGGGGGGGGGGGGGGGGGGGGGGGGGGGGGGGGGGGGGGGGGGGGGGGGGGGGGGGGGGGGGGGGGGGGGGG
>NZ_JARWNW010000206.1 GCF_029868325.1 Nocardia carnea | reverse complement strand
CCGCATCGACCAGCTGCTGCCCACCGAAGAGCAGCGCCGTCGCGTTCAGATCGATCTCCCGCTGCCGGAACACTCTGCGCTGCGCGGGGTCCCAGCCCAGTCCCATCATCAAGAAGTCGATCCGCTCATTGCCGGCGGTAACGCTTTGTGTCCCCCGCGGGCGCCCGGGCGGCGGCCCGGAGCACAGGGGGCCGCCTTCGTGGGGGCAGTAGTTGGCGATGGCGTAGAAGGTTCCGTTGACGTTGTAGACGCCCACGCCGTGCCGTCCGATAGGCACCACTTTCGACGATCCGGGCGGGATCTCGTCCACGGTCGCGACGATATGTTCTCGCCCCTGCGCCAACCTGGGGCGAGTGCCGGGGGCTGCCCCTGTGTTCCTGGGCGCAGGCCCTTGACCAGGAGAGACCGTGTCCGGCCCGGCCGCTGCCGCCGGCCCCGTCGGTGCGATCGCCGACGGGTTTGTCTGTGCTGTCGGCGGCGTGGCCGATTGCACCGGGTAGCCGGCGCCGCCGGGCGCGGCCGGCGCATCTGCGCGCGGGGCTCGTTCCGGCCTCTCGTGACTGCCGCCCATCAGTGCACCCGTACCTGTCCGGGCAGTGCCGGTACGGTTTCCGGCAGGTGATAGGTCTCGATACCGTTGCGGAACATCACCTTTTCGCGTGCCGCCGGCGGGAGATGTTTCACCAGCCAGCGCGGATCGTCGAAGGTCCAGTGCGGGTAGTCCGAGGAGTACAGCAGGATCTTGTCGGCCTCCATCCATTCGAACGCCCGGGTGAGTTCGGTTTTGTCTTCCGGGTAGTCCAGCGGCTGGGTGGTGAACTTGATGTGTTCCTTCACGTACTCCGACGGTTTCCGCGTAATCGACATGAACGAGCCGCGGGCCGCGTAGAGGGCGTCCATCCGCCACATCAGCGGCAGGATCCAGGTGAAGGCGTGTTCCACGAAGACGATGCGCAGCTCCGGGAACCGGTCGAAGACCCCGTCGAAGATCAGGCTCATCACCTGGTTCGCCGCGAGCAGCGAGTAGGTGACCATGAAATCGTGGTTGTAACTGGGGAAGCCGACCGGCGGCATGGGCATGGTCTCGAAGGAGCCGCGGCTGAGGTGACAGCTCACGGGCAGATCGTGTTTCACCGCGGCGGCCCAGATCGGGTCGTATCGGGCGTCGCCCCAGGAGGGCCGCGGTTCGGCCTTGATGAGGATCTGCGCCATATAGGGGTGCCCGGCCCACTGTTCGATCTCGGCCACCGCGGAGTGCGGATCGTCGATCGCCACACAGATCGACCCGCGCCAGCGCTGATGCCAGTTGTTGTGCGAATCCAGCCACTGCGCGTTCAACCAGCCGTTGACCCCGGTCGCCATGGCGGCGGTGGCCTCGGGTAGCCGGGTTGCCACCACGGTGGGCTCGAGGATCACGATATCGGAGCCCGCGTCCATGATGAGCTGACGGAACGCCATATCCGGGTCGCTGCCGGGGAATTCACCGTCCGCGGGGAACGTGTCGACCCGCATGGCCTTCGAATGCGCGTAATCGGGTGCGTCGTAGACGATGGTGTCGCCGACGCGGCGACTGAGAAAGTACGAACTGCGCCACGGTTCCGGAATATGTTCCACCAGATCACCCCGGCGGGGAACCGGATGGACATCGGAATCGACGACACGTACCGGCACCAGTTCCGTGGAGGGAACTCGCGCCCGGTCCTGGGCCATGGTCATAGCGCCTCCTCGAGCACCATTGCGGAAGGATCCGGCCGGCCGCACCGCGACCGCGGAGCAGACATCAGCCGACCGCCGTCACGGCGTCTACATCGATGCTGTACAGCTGCGCGGCATTTCGCCAGTACAGTTTTTCGCGCTGCTCGCTGGTCAGCGTGGCCGGCAGGACATCGGTATCGCCGCAATGCCAGTGCGGATAGCTGGACCCGAACATCACCATGTCGTCCTTGCCGGTGAAGTCCAGCCACTCCGCCGCGAACGGAGCGTCGCCGGGCCCGTCGATCGTGGCGTGCACGAAATACACGTGTCCGGGCAGATAGTCGCTGGGCATCCGCGGCGCCCACGGTGTCTGTTCGAGGTGCGGCCGGCCGAAGGTGTCCATCCGCCAGGTGAACGGTGTCAGCAGATCGGCGCCCCCGTCCGCCCAGACGAATTTCAGGTCCGGGTATCGCTCGAAAACGCCCTCGGCGATCATATTCATCAGGTGATAGATGTAGTTCAGCCCCATGAACCCGAAGTACTGCTCATAGGTGCGCGGATGGCCGGACGGTGTCGGCGGCAGGCCGATACTTTCCCCGGTCTCGATATGGGTGGCGACCGGCAGGTTCGCCGCCGCGGCGGCCTCCCACAGCGGCCAGAACTGCGGTTTCCCGTATAGTTCGCGCGATTGCAGCGGGATCCCGAGCTGCACGATGCGGGGATGGTCGCCCAGCCGCTCGATTTCACGCAGTGCACCGCTGACGTCCTCGGGATTGACGCGCAGGGTGCCGCGGAAGCGGTCGTGATAGGTGCCGCTGTCGAGCCAGCGCGACACCATCATGTCGTTGTGGGCGGACAGGACCGCCGTGGTGAGGTGCCGGTCGGGCAGGATGCCGCGGGTCATCGGATGCAGAACGGCGATATCGACACCGCGTTCACCGAACAACTGCTGCCCCACGAAGACCGGGTCCGAACCCGGGTATCCCTTATGGGGTCCGCGGGCGCCGGCGACGTATTCGCCGCCGGGCGCGCCGTACCAGTCCATCTCCGGGTCGGGAATTCCGCGGCTCTTGAACGGTTCGCGCAGATGGGCGCGCATATCGTCGTTGGAGCGGAAGAAAATATGCACGCTGGTATCGATCACCGGGGTGCGGGCGCCGTCGGGCAGATCCTTCATCGCGGTCCTCGTCACCGAAATCGAGCGTGCCGGCCGAACCCCGCGGTATCGACCGGCAGCTGTGGTCAGTACTGGAAGTCGATCACCGCGGCTTCGGGCCGCTCGGTTACCGGCGCGGCCAGGCCCTGCTCGTCGCAGATCCGCTGCAGGTGGTCGAGGGTTTCGTCCAGGCCGGGGCCCAGCCGTTTACCCGGGGTGAAGGTGGCCGGCAGGTTCCGCATTCCCTGGATGACACCGATGGTGTCGTAGTGCACCGTGCCTTCGGGGTCGCATGTGTAGTCCGGCATCCGGTCGAGCACCGCCAGCAACATGGACTTGAACACCGTACGCGCCACATTGGATCCGATGCACCGGTGCACGCCCAGCCCGAAGCTGAAGTGCCGGTTGCCTTTTCGGTCCATGATGATTTCGTCGGCGTCGGGGAAGATGCTCTGGTCACGGTTGGCCATCGCCCAGGACAACCACAGCCGCTCACCCTCTTTGAATTCGGTGCCCTGATAGGTGCAGTCGTCGGCGATGGTGCGGCCGTCGCCCGGGG
The DNA here is from genome assembly GCF_029868325.1 of Nocardia carnea. Taxonomy (GTDB): domain Bacteria; phylum Actinomycetota; class Actinomycetes; order Mycobacteriales; family Mycobacteriaceae; genus Nocardia; species Nocardia carnea_C. The sequence continues at coordinate 47,299 of NZ_JARWNW010000206.1, read as the reverse complement.
CCGGCGTGAAGTAGCGCAGGAATTCCTCGGTCGCGGAGTCCAGCAGGTCCTCGCGATCACGGCTGAGTTCCTCGCGCTGCTCCGGATTCTCCGACAGCCATTCGAGGGAATGGGCGGTGAGCGCGGTGGTGGTGTCGAAGCCGCCACCGATGAGCAGGCCCATCATGCCGAGCAGTTCCATATCGGGGGCCGGCTCACCGTCGATGCGCAGTTCGACGAGCGCCTTGATGAGGCCGGGCTTCGGGTTGCTCTTGGCCTCGTGCAGGCTGGTGAGGATATCGAGACCCATGGTCCGGTGCATTTCGGCGACCCGGGGGGCGTCGGGGGAGTCCTCCGGGGTGTACACCGAGGCGTGTACCGGATCGCTGTACACCGACCACTTCTTCAGTGGGATGCCCAGCATCGCCAGGGTAAGCACGGCGGGGACGATATTGGCGAGATCGTCCACGAAATCTATCCGGCCGGTCTCGATCTTCTCGTCGATGGTGGCCCGGACGATCTCGTTGATGAACGGCTGCCAGCGTTTCACCGCGGCGGGCGACAGGTACGGATTGAGGATCGAGCGGTAGGTGCGATGCTCGGGCTCGTCCATTTCCAGCATGCCACCGCGGACCAGCGCGGCCCGCTGCGCCTTCGGAATCGAGATGCCCTGGTAACCGCGGCGTTCGTTGTGTACGTCGTGGTCGACCGACACCTCTGGGCAGCGGGCCAGTTCGAAGACCGCGTTACCACCCGCGGCGACCCAATGCCCGTTGTAGGTATCCGACCACGCCACCGGGCATTTGGCGTGCATCTCATGGGTGATCTCGGAGAACTTCTCCCGGTACTCGGGCGTGTGCCGATCGAAATGGTATCGATTCTGCTTGCGCTGGTCGTTATCCGTAGATGTCACGGTCTTTCGTTCCTCTGCTGGTCACTGGTCGGCGAACCTTCGCCGGGGCCCGGAACTCTGCGCCGCTCCGGGAGTCGTCGGATTGCCGACTCGCCGCGGGCCGGCGGCGTGCGCGTCGATCGCCTGCGGAATGCGCGCGCCGGCTGCGCGGGGGTGGCCGGGTGCGGCTCACATCTTGTGGTCGTACCACTTCAGGTAGCCGCCGCCGTCGACGCGCATCTGCATACCGGTGACGAAGCGGGCTTCGTCGGAGACGAGATACAGGATGGCGTTGGAGATATCGACCGGCTCGATCCACGGGGTCTTCATGGCCTGCTGGACATGGAAGGCGGGTTCGGCGTCGGCGCGGGTCGGGTTCTCCAGATCCGGCCGGAACGAGCGGTACATGGGCTCGCTCTGCAGCATGTCGGTATTGCAGTTGGTCGGGTGTACCGCGTTGGCGCGGATCCCGCGGGGCGCCAGATGCCGGGCGATATCGAAGATGTAGTACGACAGTGCGCGCTTGGAGTGCACGTAGGCCATACCGCCGAGATCCGCGCCCGGATTATCCATCTTGCCCGTGTCGATCATCGCGGCGGTGGAACCGGTGGCGATGATGGACGCGCCCTCACCGAGGTGGGGGAGCGCGGCCTGGATGGCGTTGATGGTGCCGACGAGGTTGGTATTGATGACGTCGATCCACGCCTGGATATCGGGCTGACCCTTCATCCCGGCGACACCGGCCTGGGCGATGACGATATCGAGCTTGCCGAATTCGGCGACGCCGGCGTCCAGCGCCGCCTTCAGTGCGACGGCATCGCGGACATCGGTCTGGGTCGCGACGATACGGCGGCCGGTCTTCTCGACCAGGCGCACGGTTTCCTCGAGGTCTTCGGGTGTGGCCAGCGGGTAGCCGATGGTCGACATGTTCTGGCACAGGTCGACGGCGATGATATCGGCGCCTTCCTCCGCCAGTCGTACGGCGTGGCTGCGGCCCTGACCGCGCGCGGCGCCCGTGATGAATGCGACCTTGCCCTCAACACGTCCCACAGCATTCCCTTTCGATCTGTTGTCGAGATACCTGCCCGGGTGTGCCGGACCGCCGGAAGCGGTGGCACGGGGCAGGGTGCGCGGCGAATGCCGCGCGTCGATCCGGCCGCGGCCCCGATGCGGTGTCGACCCAGCGCCGCCGGGTACCGGTTGCGGACATACGGCTGTTCTCGTATGCGAAAAGAACTGCGTTTTCGCATACGAGAACGGTACTCTACCCGTGGGGTCGGCGGCAAGGTTTTGCGAGAAGCCCGGCTGGATGCGTTGTTTCGAATCGGCTCGCCGATTCGGGTGCTCTACCTCGCATGATGGCTCCAGTGCTCGGACGCCGGTCGGCGGTTTCAGCACTTTCTTTGTAAGAGAATTGAATTGTCATCAGCCGGGGGTGCCGATATCGGCGTGCCCGCCCGGGCGGTGGCCGATGACTCCGGCGGCGCGAAAGGGGTGACGGTTATGACGATCCGAGGCGTACGAGGTGAGCACCGATGACCCGCATCGTTCCGGACGATCTGCGGCAGCGCTACGAATCGGCCGGCTGGTGGACCCGCGACACCATGGGGGATCTGCTCAGCCGCTCGCTGGCGGCCGCGCCCGGCACGGCGTTCCGGGTGTATTCCGATATCCGGCCGTGGCAGGGCACATTCGCCGACGTGGAACATCTCGCGCGCCGCCTGGCCGCGGGTCTGCGTGATCGTGGCGTGGGGCCCGGGGATGTGATCGCGTTCCAGTTGCCGAATTGGATGGAGGCCGCGGCAACGTTCTGGGCCGCGTCGTTTCTGGGGTCGGCGGTCGTCCCGGTCGTACATTTCTACGGCCCCGCCGAACTGGCGCATATCCTGCGCGTTTCGCGTCCGAAGGTATTCGTCACGATGGCCGAGTTCGGCCGCCGGACCCATGATCCCGAGCTGACCGCGGACGTGCCCATCGTCGGTGTGGTGGGTAGCGATTTCGACGAGCTGCTGGCCGCGGACCCGATGCCGGGTGTACTGCCGGCGGATCCGGCCGGCCCCGCGCTGATCGCCTTCACCTCCGGCACCACCAGCGCGCCCAAAGGGGTGGTGCACAGTCATCAGACCCTCGGCTGTGAATCGCTGCAGCTCGCCGAACGCAACCGCGACGATCGTGGTGAACAGCTCACCGCGACCCCGGTCGGTCATTTCATCGGGATGGTGGGCGCGTTCCTGCTGCCGGTACTGCACGGCCGTCCGGTCCATATGCTCGATGTCTGGGATCCGGGCCGGGCGCTGGCTCTGATGAAGGGGCAGGGGCTGGTAGTCGGCGGCGGGCCGCCGTATTTCGTGACCAGTATGGTCGAACACCCTGACTACACACCGGAGCATCTCGCTCATATGAAGTATGTCGGTCTGGGTGGTTCGGCGGTGCCGGCCGCGGTGACGCGCATGCTCACCGAGCTGGGGGTGGTGGCGTTCCGCGCCTACGGCAGTACCGAGCATCCGTCGATCACCGCCTCGGCGCTGGACGCGCCGCCGCGGGAACGGCTCGATACCGACGGCCGGGCGATGCCCGGGGTGGAGATCCGGATCGCGCCGGACGGGGAGATCCTCAGCCGGGGCCCGGATCTGTGCCTGGGATACACCGATCCGGAGCTCACCGCGCGGGTCTTCGATGACGAGGGCTGGTATCACACCGGGGATATCGGAGTGCTGGATTCGTCCGGATGCCTGACCATCACCGATCGCAAGGCCGATGTGATCATCCGCGGTGGCGAGAACGTCGGAGCCCGTGAGGTCGAGGACGTGCTCGATGCGATGCCGCAGGTGGCCGAGTCCGTGGTGATCGCCCTGCCCGACAGCCGGTTCGGTGAGGTGGTGGGGGCCGTGCTGCGACTGAACCCGGGCTGTGTGCTGCCTTCGCGAGCCGAAGTACGCGCGTTCTTCGAGCGGGCGGGGGTGGCGCGGCAGAAGCTGCCGGCGCGGTTGTTCGAGGCCACGGACTTCCCGCGGACCCCCAGCGGCAAGATCCAGAAACATTTGGTCCGGAAGGGTATTGCGGCATCCATCCTGCGAGAATAAGATTCTCAAAAAGGGAGATTAGCGTTTTACGCGAGTCGGTCCGGCTCGTGCCCCGCACGACAGCCCGCCGGACCGGCGTCCCCGACTCCGCCTGCTCGCCGAAAGGACAGCGCAGTGCCATCGCACCAGTCGCCGGTTGCCGGATCCGATCCAACGATCTGGGACGAACAGACCGATATCGTCGTCCTGGGCACCGGTGCCGCCGGGCTCACCGCGGCGCTCACCGCCGCGGTCGAAGGTGCAGCGGTGGCCTTGTTCGAGAAGGCCCCCACGGTCGGCGGAACCAGCGCGGTCTCCGGTGGATTGGCCTGGATCCCCGCGCATTCGCGGGCCGAGCGCGAACTCACGGTCGCCGACGCCCTGGCCTATCTCGGTGCGCAGTCACTGGATTCGATGGACGACGAACTGGTCGAGGTGTTCGTTCGCACCGGCGCGCGGATGCTCGATTACGTCGAACTGCACAGCGGTGTGAAATTCGAAGTGGCCGAGGGTTTTCCCGACTACAAACCGGAGCTGCCCGGCGGGCGGCCCACCGGCGGCCGGTCCATCGGCCCGGCCGCCTACGACCTGGCCCGGCTCGGGGAATGGCGGGAACGCCTCACCACCTTCCCGCTGGACTGGAGCAATGTCGGATTCGACGCCGAAACCCGCGCCCGGCTGCGCGCCGTCCTGGGTGATGCGTCCGCCGATGTCTGTGTCGCCGGTCAGGCGCTGGTGGCGGGGCTGCTCGAGGGTGTACTGGCCGCGGGGATCACGCCGCGTACCGGTGCGCGCGCGGTGGAACTGATCGCGGAGAACGGGGCGATCGCCGGGGCGCGGGTCATCGTCGACGGGCGGGAGTTCGCGGTCCGGGCGCGGCGCGGCGTGATCTTGGCGACCGGTGGTTTCGAATGGGATCCCGGATTGGTCAAAGCGTTCCTGCGGGGGCCGATGACCGGGCCGGTATCGCCGCCGAACAACACCGGTGACGGACTGCGGATGGCCATGGCCCACGGTGCCGACCTCGGCAATATGGGTGAGGCCTGGTGGGTTCCGGTGGTGCAGCTGCCGGGCGATACGATCGACGGCCGTCAGCGCAGTCGCAGTGTCCGGCTGGAACGCACCCGCCCGCGCAGCATCATCGTGAACCGGGCCGGGAAACGGTTCGTCAACGAAGCCGCCGAATACAACTCGATGGCGGGTGCCTTCCACTACCTCGATCCGCGCGGCGGCTATGTCAACAACCCCGGCTGGATGGTGTTCGATGCCGAACATCTGCGCCGGTACGGATTCCTGGGCGTGGAACCGGGTGGCGCGGCACCGGACTGGTTCTGCGAATCGGCCGATCTCGCCGAACTCGGTGCCCGGACCGGTATCGATCCGGAGGGCCTGCAGCGCACCGTGGCCGACTGGAATCGGGCGGTGGCCGCCGGCGCCGATCCCGACTTCGGTCGCGGCGCCAGCGAATACGACGGCTACTGGGGTGATCCCGATGCCGAAACCGTCGCGGGGCGCACGCTGGGGCCCGTCGATACCGGCCCGTACTACGCCGTTCCGGTGACGGTCGGCGCCATGGGCACCAAAGGCGGGCCGCGTACGGATCGCGACGCCCGGGTCCGGCATATCGGCGGTGCGGTGATTCCGGGGTTGTACGCGGTCGGCAATGCGATGGCGGGAGTGACCGGCCGCGCCTACGGCGGAGCCGGCGGAACCATCGGCCCGGGCATGGTTTTCGGGTTCCGGGCCGGATACAACGCGGCCACCGGCGAGTCGGCGAAGTGCTGAACCCGTCCTCGCCCCGGGCGTGAGGGGCGGGAGATGGGCGTGGGCCAACGGAGAGAGCGGAAGGTAGCAGTGTCGGAATACGAGAGCGTGTGGTGCGATCTGCAGGGGGTCGCGTTCAGCCAGGGATACCTGGATGTGGCGGGAGTGCGGACGCGCTACCTGCACGCCGGTGACCGGAACAAACCGGCATTGGTCCTGCTGCACGGGTCCGGCGGGCACGCCGAGGCCTATATCCGGAACCTGGCGGCGCATGGGGAGCATTTCTCGACCTGGTCGATCGATATGCTCGGGCACGGTTACACCGATAAACCGGGGCATCCGCTCGAGGTCGAGCACTATGTGCGGCATCTGATCGCGTTCCTCGACACCATCGGCGCTCCCCGCGCGCATATCAGCGGCGAATCCCTGGGCGGGTGGGTGGCGGCCCGCGCCGCCTGCGACCATCCCGGCCGGGTGGACCGGCTGGTCCTCAACACCGCGGGCGGTTCGCAGGCCGACCCCGAGGTCATGGCGCGGATCGTGACCCTGTCCATGGCCGCGGCGGCCGAGCCCACCTGGGAGACGGTGCAGGCCCGCATCAAATGGCTGATGGCGGATAAATCGAAGGATTACGACGATATCGTCGCGAGCCGGCAGCGGATCTACCGCCAACCCGGATTTGTCGACGCCATGCGCGACATCATGGCGCTGCAGGATCCGCAGATCCGGGCCCGCAACCTGCTGGGCGCGCGAGAGTACGGGGCGATCACCGCACCGACGCTGGTGGTGTGGACCAGCGACGACCCCACCGCCGACGTCACCGAAGGTAAACGAATCGCCTCGATGATCCCCGGCGCCAGGTTCGAAGTACTGCCGGACTGCGGGCATTGGCCGCAGTACGAGTCGCCGGCGGCGTTCAACGCCCTTCATCTCGAATTCCTGCTGGGTGGTTGATATGGATACCGGTAACGGCAGCACTCCCACCCGCTACGACGTTGTCGTCGTCGGCGCGGGACCGGTCGGGCTGACCCTCTGCAATATGCTGGGCCGCTACGGTGTGCGGACACTGCTGGTGGAGGAACGCCCCGCTCTCATCGACTATCCGCGCGGTGTCGGTATCGACGACGAATCGCTGCGCACCCTGCAATCCACCGGTCTCGTGGAGCAGATCCTGCCGCATACCAACCCGAACCAGATCATGCGGTTCGTCGACGGTGACCGGCGGCTGCTGGCCGAGATCGCGCCCACCGATCAGCAGTTCGGGTGGCCCAAACGCAGCGGTTTCATCCAGCCGCTGGTAGATGCCGAATTGCTGCGCGGCCTGGATCGGTTCGACTGTATCGATATCCGCTGGGCCACCGCGATGACCGACTGCGACGACGCCGGCGACGAGGTCCGGGTGCGGTTGGACACCGCCGACGGGCCGGAAACTGTTCATGCCCGCTATGTGGTGGGTAGCGACGGCGGGCGCAGCGCCACCCGGCACACCATGGGAGTGAGTTTCGAGGGCACCACGTCCTCGACTCGCTGGCTGGTGGTCGATATCGACGGTGATCCGCTGGGGCATCCGAACGTCGAGGTCGGCGCGGATCCCGTGCGGCCGAACGTCTCCATCTCGCTGGCGCACGGAATCCGCCGCTTCGAATTCCTGCTGCATCCCGGCGAAACCGATGAGGACGCCGAAACCCCGGAATTCCTGGCCCGGCTGCTCGAACCGTTCGTCCCGCACCCGCAGCGGCTGGATGTGATACGGCGGCGCGTCTACACCCATCACTCCCGTATCGCCGGTGAATTCCGGAAGGGCCGGTTACTGCTGGCCGGGGACGCCGCGCACCTGATGCCGGTCTGGCAGGGGCAGGGCTACAACAGCGGGATCCGGGACGCGGCGAACCTGGGCTGGAAGCTCGCGGCCGTGGCGTCGGGCCTGGCCGGCGATGCCCTGCTCGACACCTACGACCAGGAGCGGCGCAAACACGCGCGCGCGATGATCGACCTGTCGACCATGGTCGGGCGGGTCATCTCGCCGACGAACCAGCGGGTCGCCGCGGTCCGGGATGTGGCGGTGCGTGCGCTGGCCGCGGTGCCGCCGTTGAAACGGTACGTCCTGGGGATGCGGTTCAAACCCATGCCGCGTTACGACCGCGGCGCGGTGGTGCACGGCTGGTCCCGATCACCGAATTCGGCGGTCGGCACGCTGTTCGTCCAGCCGCGGGTGGCCACGCGGGCCCGGCCCGATGTGCTGCTCGACGATACGCTCGGGCCCTGGTTCGCGGTGCTGTGCTGGAACAACCAGCCGCGAAAGGTGCTGGGGGATATCGAATTCGCCCGCTGGAAAGCGCTGGGCGCCCGGTTCGTGGAGGCCCGGCCTGCCACCCAGCTGCACTGGACCGGCCACGACGACCCCGATGTGCTGGTGGTCGGCGATCACACCGGCGCGCTGAAGAAATGGTTCGACGCCCAGCTCGATTCCGTGCTGTTCCTGCGCCCGGACCGGTTCGTGGCCGGCGCCTGTATCGCCCAGCATGCCCCCGAACTCGGTGCGGCACTGCGGGACACGCTCACTCTGACCCCGGGAGGTACCGATGCCGCTGGCCGTATGCTGCGTCTCGCACAGCCCGCTCCTTGAACTCCCGGGACCGGGCCGGGAGCTGCTCAGCGAGATCGGCGGGGCACTCGATCAGGCCCGGGAATTCGTGCGGAACTTCGATCCCGAACTGGTGGTTTTGTTCGCCCCGGACCATTACAACGGGTTCTTCTACAAGCTGATGCCGCCGTTCTGCCTGGGCACGGCGGCGGCCGGGGTCGGCGACTACGGCACCCACTCCGGCCCGCTGAACGTTCCGGGGAAGCAGGCGCTGGCGCTGGCGGAGGCGCTGCTCGAGGCCGGTATCGATATCGCCACCTCGGCGGAGATGTCGGTCGATCACGGCACCGTACAACCGCTCCAGCAGCTGTTCGGAGAGGTCACCGCCCGGCCGGTGATCCCGATCTTCCTGAATTCGGTCGCGACGCCGCTCGGGCCGCTGCGCCGGGTGCGGGCCCTCGGGACCGCGGTCGGGCAGCATCTCGCGACCCTCGGGAAACGGGTACTGGTGCTCGGCTCCGGGGGCCTGTCGCACGATCCGCCGGTTCCGCAGCGCGCCACCGCGCCGCCGCCGGTACTGGAGCGGATCGTGCACGGCCGGCCCATGACCACCGAGCAGCGGCAGGCCCGGCAGGCCGCGGTGATGGCGGCGGCAGCGGAATTCACGGCCGGGGATGGGCCGCTGCAACCGCTCAACCCGGACTGGGACCGGGAATTCCTCGAGCTGGTCGACACCGGAGGGCTGGCGGCCGTCGACAGCTGGTCCAACAGTGAGATCACGCGTATCGCCGGTAATTCCGCGCATGAGGTCCGGACCTGGGTGGCAGCCTTCGCGGCCCTCGCGGCGCAGGGCGCGTACCGGACCACTGTCCGCTACTACCGGCCCTCGCCCGAACTGATCGCCGGATTCGCCATCCGCACCGCGCGTCCGGCCGACCCCGGGTAGCCCGCCGCCGGCACCCGCATCGACCACCCGAAGAAAGGTAAGGACATCGTGACCACGGAGGAACCGGATACTGCCGGCGCCGAGGATTCCGGCGCCGGCCACGACGAAACCGTCGATGTGCTGGTGGTGGGGTCCGGCGGCGGCGGGATGTCGGCCGCCCTGAAGGCCGAGGCCGACGGCCTCGAGGTCCTGATCGTCGAGAAGGGTGCGAAATACGGTGGTTCCACCGCGCTGTCCGGCGGCGGTATCTGGGTGCCGAACGCGCCCGCACAGCGCCGGGCCGGTTTCGAATTGGACGCGGAATCGGTCGTCGAATACCTGAAGACGATCACCGGCGGGCTCGTCACCGAACAGCGGCTGCGGATGTATGTCGAGAAGGCCCCGGAAATGATGGCTTTCCTCGAAGAGCGCAGCGACTGGATGCAATTCGTCTGGAAACCCGGATATGCCGATTACTATCCGGAGCTCGAAGGCGGCTCCGGGCAGGGCAGCACCATCAACGTCCCGCCGATAGACACCCGGGTGCTGGGGTCCGAGGAAAGTGAACTGCTCGAACCGCTCGCCTTGGCGCCCAAGGGCATCTGGCTGGGACCCATGGACCTGCGGTTGTTCTATCAGGTGCGGCAGAACTGGCGCGGTAAAGCGGTACTGCTGAAGCTGATCTGGCGGATGATGCGGGCCCGGCTCTTCGGCGATCGGATCGTCACCATCGGGCAGTCGCTGATCGCCCGGCTGCGGCTCGCGCTGAAAGAACGCGATATCCGGCTCTGGCTCGGCGCGCCGATGCAATCACTGCTCACCGACCCGGACGGCCGGGTGACCGGCGCGGTGGTCGAACGGAACGGTGCGCAGATCCGGATCCGAGCCCGCCGTGGGGTGATCCTGGCGACCGGCGGTTTCGAACGCGATATGGACCGGCGGCGCGCGGAACTCCCGGAGGTGGACACCGACTGGAGCTTCGGTAACCCGCTGAACGTCGGCGACGGTATCCGCGCCGGAGAAAAGGTCGGCGCCGCCACCGAGCTGATGGACGAATCCTGGTGGTTCCCGGCGGTGCAGTGGCCGGACGGCCGGATGCAGTTCATGCTCAACGAACGGATGATGCCCGCCCAGTTCATCGTCAACGGGGCGGGCGAGCGGTTCATCAACGAAGCCGCACCCTATATGGACTTCGGCCACGCCATGATCGAAGGCCAGCGGGCCGGTACCACCCATATTCCGTGCTGGCTGATCACCGATAAGAGGTCCTGGCACCGGTATGTGATCTGCGGGCATCTGCCGATCCCCAAGGTGCCGTTCGCGCCGGTCCCGACCGGTGGGAAGGTCCCGCAGGCCTGGCTGGAATCGGGGGTCGTGGTGGAGGCGGGATCCTGGGACGAGCTCGCGCGCAAGATCGATGTCCCCGCCGGGGCGCTGAAATCCACCGCGGAGCGGTTCGGCGAACTGGCGCGTAAGGGTCATGACGACGATTTCGGGCGCGGCGACAGCGTCTACGACAACTACTACGGCGATCCCACCCTGCCGAACCCGAACCTGTATCCGATCGGGAAACCGCCCTACTACGCCTTCCGGATCGTGCTCGGCGATCTTGGCACTTCGGGCGGGTTGCGCACCGACGAATACGCCCGGGTGCTGCGCGCCGACGGCACCGTGATCGACGGCCTGTACGCGACCGGGAACGCCTCGGCGGCGGTCATGGGCCGCAGCTACGCCGGCGCGGGCGCCACCATCGGGCCGGCGATGACCTTCGGATACGTCGCGGCCCAGCACTGTGCGCAGCGTGCGTCATCCGAAACCGAAACGATCGAATCCACCGGAGGTAATCGATGAAAATATCGCTCTTCTACGAGTTCGCCCTGCCGCGGCCGTGGACCGACGACGACGAATACCAGATGTTCCAGGACGGGCTGGACGAAGTAGAAGCGGCCGATAAAGCCGGATTCTCCACGGTCTGGCTCACCGAGCACCACTTCCTGGAGGAGTACTGCCACGCCACCGCGCCCGAGATGTTCCTCGCCGCGGCCAGCCAGCGGACGAAGAACATCCGGCTCGGTTTCGGTGTCATGCATCTGCCGCCGGGAATCAACCATCCCGCCCGCGCCGCGGAACGGGTGGCGACCCTGGATCATCTGTCCGGCGGCCGGGTGGAATTCGGCACCGGGGAATCGTCGTCGGTGGCCGAGCTCGGCGGGTTCAACATCGACCCGGCGGATAAACGCGCGCAGTGGGAGGAAGCCCTCGAGGTGACCGTCCGCGCGATGACCGAGACCCCGTTCAGCGGATTCAAGGGTGAGCACATCACCATGCCGCCCCGCAATATCATCCCGAAACCGCGGCAGACCCCGCACCCGCCGCTGTGGGTGGCCTGTACCCGGCCGTCGTCGGTGCAGATGGCGGCCCAGAAAGGCATCGGCGCACTGAGTTTCGCCTACACCGGGCCGGAGGCGCTCGGTGAGCGCGTACGCGGCTACTACGAGGAATTCGAGAACGCCGCCGCACCCTCGGTACCGCAGATGAACCCGAATATCCTGGCCATCGGCGGTGACCTGTCGATGATGGTGGCCAAAACCGACGAAGAGGCGGTCAAACGACTCGGCCTGGGCGGCGGGTTCTTCTCGTTCGGCATCATGCACTACTACATGACCGGTATGCACACCCCCGGCCGCACCGGCGTATGGGACAGCTACCTGGACGCGGTGAAGGAAGACGAAACCCTCGCCTACGGTCCCGGTCGCGGCGCCATCGGCGGCCCGGAAACAGTGCGCGAATTCCTGCGCGGCTACGAGCAGAGCGGGGTCGACGAGATCATCCTGCTGCTGAACCCGCGCAGCCACGAAGGAACCATGGAATCCATCGAGATCATGGGCAAAGAGATCCTGCCGGAATTCATCGAACGCGATGAGGTGGCCCGGGCGGAGAAAGCCAAACGGCTCGAGCCGGTCCTGGAGAAGGCCGAAGCGCGGCGGCGGCCCTGGGCGGTACCGGAATTCGACGAAAGCTATTCGATCGGCGGCCTGCCCACCGGCCGCGGCGGAAAATTCACCGCCAGCGAGATCCCCGAGGCCATGGCCGAGATCAACGAAGGCCGGGTGAAGGCCGCGCAGGCACTGAAGGAACAGCAGGGCTGAGCGGCCGCAGCGGGAGAGGAGAGCGTGGTGCCCGAGGTGGATTCGATCGACCGGCGGTGGCGTTTCGACGGTAAACGGGTGGTGGTGACCGGCTGCGCCTCCGGTATCGGCGCCTGCCTGGTGACGCAGTTGCGGGATCTCGGCGCCGAGATCGTCGGACTCGACCGGTTGCGCCCGGGCGCCGAACTCGACGAGTTCCACGAGATGGATCAGGCGGACCCGTCGTCCATCGACCGGGCCGCACGCTCGGTCGGGACCGAGGTCGACGTCCTGTTCAACATCGCCGGCGTCTCCTCGGGGATCGGCGATCCGCTGCGCGTCGCCACCATCAATTTTCTCGGGATGCGGCATATCACCGAAGCGCTCGTCCCGCATATGGAACCGGGTTCGGCGGTGGTCAGCGTCTCCTCGCTGGCCGCCTCCGGATACCTGGAAAACCGCTGGGCGGTCAACGGATTGCTGGAAACCGCCTCGATGGAGCAGGGAATCGCCTGGTGTACCGCGAACCCCGAAGCCATTGCGGACGGCGGCTACCGGCTGTCCAAAGAGGCAATCATCCTCTACACCGTGCGCAGATCGGTGGAGCTCGCGCGCCGCGGGATCCGGATGAACTGCACCGGCCCCGGCGTCACCGAAACCCCCATCCTGGACCAGCTGCGTTCGGCATACGGCCAGGACTATCTCGACGGGATCCCCAAACCGCTGGGCCGGTCCGCCGATCCCGTCGAACAGGCGTCCGCACTGCTGTTCCTGGGCAGCCGCGCCGCCGGTTACATCACCGGCCAAGTGCTGTGGGTCGACGGCGGCAACCTCGCCGCACGGCTGGCCGGTGAACTGGCTGGTCCACCCCCGCAGACCACCGGGGCGGGGTCGCCCGAATCCGCCGGGGCGGTCCCGGGCGAGCGGAATTAAGCAGCTGGAAGGAACAGGCAACGTGGCATCTCTGACCGATTTCTACAAACTCGGCGACACCGTGCGTAACTGGGGCCGCTGGGGCGCCGACGACGAACTCGGCACGCTGAATTTCATCACCCCGCAGAAGGTCGCCGCCGCGGCGGGACTGGTCCGGCACGGAAAGATTTTCCCGCTCGGTATAGATTTCAGCTCCAACGGCCCGCAGGGCGCGTTCAAATTCCGGGCCAATCCCACGCATGTGATGACCGTCGACGGCGGCGACGCCGGAACCCTCACGCAGTACGGCCCGAAATGGCTGCAGAATTCCGTCGCTGGCGAACTGGCCGGATTCTTCGCCGACAATCCGTTCCGGTTCAACGACGATATGCTCATCATGCCGTTGCAGGCCGCCACCCAGTGGGACGCCTTTTCCCACGTCTATTACGACGACAAGCTCTACAACGGTTTCCCGGCCGATTCGGTCACCAGTATGGGCGCCTTCCACTGCGGTATAGAAAAGGTCGACAGCAAGGGGATCACCAGCCGCGGCGTGCTGCTGGACCTGGTGAAATACCGTGGCGCGGAAACCTTCCTCGAGGTCGGGGAGCCGATCACCGGCGACGAACTCGACGAATGCGCGAAACGCCAGGGGGTGACCATCGAATCCGGCGATATCGTGCTGGTCCGCACCGGCTGGTGGAACCGCTTCCTCGAAGCCGGGGACGGTGCCGAACCCTATTCGGGTCTGGACTGGACCTGCGCGAAATGGCTGCACGACCACGAGATCGCGGCCGTGGCCGCCGATAACCTCATGGTCGAGAATCCCGTTTCGGGGGTCGAGGGCACGTTCCTGCCAATGCATATGCTGTGCCTGCGCGATATGGGCCTGATGCTCGGCGAATACTGGGATTTCACCGCCCTGGCCGCTGACTGTGCCGCCGACGGCGTCTACGAATTCCAGCTCATCGCCCCGCCGCTGCGCGTAGTGGGCGCGGTCGGTTCACCGATCAACCCGATCGCCATCAAATAGGAGCGGTGATGCGCTGGGAACCGGACCGGACAGTGAGTGACAACAGTCAGGGGCACCGACGATGACCGCGGGAAGCACAATGATGGACCGGAACGCACCGGAGACGGATCGGCAACCGTTCGTCGTCGGGCTCGGCGGCACACTACGCGCCGGCTCGTCGACCGAGCGAGCGCTGCGGCACTGCCTGGACGCCGTCGAGCACCGCGGTGGCCGTACCGCGCTGTTCAGCGGTGCACAGATCAACCTGCCCATGTACAACCCGCACGATCCGGTGCGAACCCCCGAGGCGACCGCCCTGGTCGAGGCGCTGCGGGCGGCCGATGCCGTGATCGTCGGCTCACCCGGCTACCACGGTGCCATCTCCGGCCTGGTGAAGAACGCCCTCGACTATGTCGAGGATATGCGCACCGATCCCACGGTCTACCTGGACAACAAACCCTGGGGCTGTATCACCTGCGCCTACGGCTGGCAGGCCGCCGTCGGGACACTGGGCCAGCTGCGCGGTATCGGGCATGCGCTGCGGGCCTGGCCCACACCGATCGGGGTCGCGATCAACTCGGCCGAAAAGGTCTGGGACGACACCGGCGCCCTTATCGACACCGGTGTGCAGGGTCAGCTCGAGCTGCTCGCAATGCAGGTACTCACCAGCGCCAAACCGATCGGCACGGCATGAGCGAGTCAGGCCCGGACGCGGTAGCGGAGCGGATCTCCGCAGGGTGCTCGCTCGTGCCCCATGGACACCGCATGAGTGAGCCAGGTCCAGCGTCGGTAGCGGGATATCGCCGGATCCGCTCCCACGACGTCCGCGCCGGAATCGGGACCGATCGCCGGCCACAGCGATACGGGAGGGGCGGAGCATGAGCGAGTTGGGCCACCCGGGAACGGTGGTTTCCGGGTATGAGCATCGTTCGATCGAGGTCGATGGGCTGCGTACCCATTTCCTCGAAGCTGGTGCGGGCGAGCCGGTTGTGCTGCTACACGGGGGCGAGTTCGGTGCGAGTGCCGAACTGGCCTGGGAACACGTCGTTCCCGCGCTCGCGCAGCGTTACCGCGTACTGGCCCCCGATATGCTCGGCTACGGCGATTCCGCGAAAGTCGTCGATTTCACCGACGGCCGCGGAATGCGGATCCGGCATATCGCGCGTTTCTGTGCGGTACTCGGTATCGAATCCGCTTTCTTCGTGGGCAATTCGATGGGTGCGGTGAATCTGCTCGCCGATACCACCGCCGCGAATCCGCGCCTGCCGGTGCGCGCCATGGTGACCATCTGCGGTGGCGGGCAGATCCAGGCGAACGAGCATATGCGTGCCCTCTACGATTTCGACGCCACCCTGCCCGCCATGCGCGCGATCGTCACCGCCCTGTTCGCCTCGCCCGCGTACCCGGCCGATGAGGACTATGTGCGGCGCCGCTTCGACTCCGCGACCGGACCCGGTGCCTGGGAGGCGATCGCGGCGGCGCGTTTCCGGCGCCCCGGTGCCGAGGCACCGCCCGCGCCGGGCGACCGGCCGTTCGAACGGATCCGGGTACCGACCCTGGTACTCGAAGGCGGCGCCGACAAACTGCTGCCCCGCGGCTGGGCCGCCGAGGTCGCCGCCCGGATCCCGGACGCCGAATCCGCGGTGATCGCCGACGCCGGCCACTGCCCGCAGATCGAACGCCCGGACGCGGTGAACCCGCTGCTCCTGGATTTCCTGGGCCGGCAGACGCGCGCCACAACGGCAGCGCAGTACGCACACAGCGGATGAGGAGCAGGGGTTTCGTGACGAAAGGATATGCAGCGCATGGGTAACGAATTGGCGGGCAAGGTCGCGGTGGTCACCGGCGGCGCGTCCGGGCTGGGCAGCGCCATGGTCGAACGGTTTGTTGCCGAAGGCGCCCGCGTGGTCGTCGGCGATATCGACGCCGGGAAGGGGCAGGCCCTGGCAGCCCGCTGCGGGGCCGCTGCCTTGTTCCGCGTCACCGACGCCGGCGATCCCGACGAGGTCGCCCAGCTCGCCGACCTTGCCGTCCAGGAGTTCGGCGGTCTGCACATCATGTGCAACAACGCCGGTATCTCCGGGAAAATGCACAAAAGCATCCTGGACGACGATTTCGCCGACTTCCAGCACGTGATGTCGGTGAACGTACTCGGCGTGATGGCCGGAACCCGGCTGGCGGCCCGGCATATGGCCGGCAACGGCGGCGGATCGATCATCAATCTGTCGTCGGTGGGCGGCGTACAGGCCGGGGGCGGCGTGATGACCTACCGCGCCTCCAAAGCCGCCGTCATCCATTTCACGAAATCCGCGGCCATCGAACTCGCCCAGTACGACGTGCGGGTGAACTGTATCGCCCCGGGAAATATCCCCACCGACCTGCTGGCCAAGGCCTCCAGCACCATGTCGCCGGAGAAAGCGGAACGGATGACCCGCGCCATGCGCGACATGATGAACCGCGACCGCCCCCTGCCACGCGAAGGCACCCCCGAGGATGTCGCCGAGGCCGCGGTCTACTTCGCCGGCGACCGATCGCGCTACCTGACCGGCACCGTCCTGGCCGTGGACGGCGGCACCACCGCCGGCAAACCCGTGCTGCGCCGCAGTGCCGAGGCGGCCAACGGTTCCGCCGCCCCGAAATCTTGAGCGGCCCCAGCCCCGACCACCTTCACCCCAGAAAGAGGACCTCATGAAAGTGTCCGTCGAACAAGGGAAATGCATTGCCGCCGGGCACTGCGTGATGGCGGCCGACGCGGTATTCGATCAGCGCGAGGACGACGGCATCGTCGTGCTGCTGGACGAGAACCCACCGGACGATCTCGCCGACGAGGTGCGCGAAGCCGCCGCCGTCTGCCCCGCCATGGCCATCCACGTCCACGAGGAGTGACAGTGACGAACACGTCTGAGTCCGAGACCCACGCCGCCTCCGATCCCGGAGCGATCCTGGAGTATCCGATGGAACGGGCCGCCGGCTGCCCGTTCGCGCCGCCGCCGGAGGTCCTCGGCCTGGTGACCGAACGTCCGCTGTCCCGCGTCCGGATCTGGGACGGCAGCACTCCGTGGTTGGTCACCGGTTACGCCGAACTCAAAGCGCTGATTGCCGACCCGAGGATCAGTACCGACGATCACCAGCCCGGTTTCCCGCATTGGAACGAGGGCATGCTCGATATGGTGAATCACCGGGCCCGCTCGGTATTCAATACCGACGGCGAGGAACACAGCCGTTTCCGCCGGATGATGACCAAACCGTTCACGGTCAAACGGGTCGACGCACTGCGCCCGGCGATCCAGCAGATCACCGACGACCATATCGATGCCATCCTCGCCGGCCCGCAGCCCGCGGATCTCGTCGAAGCGCTCGCCCTGCCGGTACCTTCGCTGGTGATCAGCGAAATGCTGGGCGTGCCCTATGAAGACCACGAATTCTTCCAGCAACACGCGACAACCGGTGTGTCGCGTTTCGCCACCGCCGAGGAATCGGCGAAGGGGCGAGTGGGTCTGGCCCGCTATCTGATCGATCTGATCAAAACCAAAATGGAGAATCCGGCCGAGGATATGGTCACCGAACTCGCCGAGCGGGTCACCGCCGGCGAGATCTCCATGAAGGAAGCCGCCCAGATCGGCACCGGTGTGCTCATCGCCGGTCACGAGACAAGCGCGAATATGATCTCGCTGGGCACACTTGCACTGCTGGAGAACCCGGATCAGCTGGCTTTGCTGCGTGATACCGACGATCCCAAGGTCGTCGCCAACGCGGTCGAGGAACTGCTGCGCTACCTGAGCATCATTCAGAACGGGCAGCGCCGCGTCGCACTCGACGATATCGAGATCGGCGGGCACACCATCAAGGCCGGTGAGGGCGTGATCATCGACCTCGCGCCCGCGAACTGGGACCCGAACCAGTTCCCCAACCCGGACACCCTCGATCTGACCCGCCCCGCCCGCCTGCATGTCGGTTTCGGCTTCGGCCCGCACCAGTGCGTCGGCCAGCAGCTGGCCCGCGTGGAATTGCAGATCGTCTTCCGGACTTTGCTGAAACGGATCCCGTCCATGCGGCTCGCGATTCCGCTCGACGAGGTCGAATTCAAACACGACAAACTGGCCTACGGTCTGTACCGCCTGCCGGTGACGTGGTGAACCCGGACAACTGCGCCGAAAGGAGACTCAGCTGTGACGACCACCGCGCCCACTGATGTCTATTACGATCCCTACGATGTCGAGCTCAACGCCGACCCGTATCCCATGTTCAAGCGGCTCCGCGAGGAAAAACCGCTGTACTACAACGAAACCCATGATTTCTACGCATTGAGCCGGTTCGCCGACGTGAATGCCGCGCTGATCGACAAGGAAACCTTCAGCTCGGCCCGTGGTGCGATCATCGAGCTGATCAAGGCGAATATCGAGATACCTCCCGGTGTCCTCATTTTCGAGGATCCGCCGATCCACACCATGCACCGCAAACTGCTGTCGCGGATGTTCACGCCGCGCAAGATCTCCGCACTCGAGGCGAAGATCCGCGAATTCTGCTGCCGGAGCCTGGACCCGCTGGTCGGCACCGGGAACATCGATTTCATCGCCGATCTGGGCGCCCAGATGCCCATGCGCACCATCGGTATGCTGCTCGGCATTCCGGAAGAGGATCAGGAAGCGGTCCGCGATTTCGCCAACGAGCAGATGCGCACCGAAGAGGGCAAGCCCATGAAGGCCTCCACGGAGGGCATGGTCAGCGGTGAACTCTTCGAGAAGTATGTCGACTGGCGTACCGAAAACCCCTCCGACGACATCATCTCCGAACTGTTGAACGTCGAATTCGAAGATGAGACCGGCACCCTGCGCCACCTTTCCCGCGACGAAATCCTCACCTATATCAACGTCGTCTCCGGCGCCGGGAACGAAACCACCACCCGCCTGATCGGCTGGGCCGGAAAAGTCCTCGCCGAACACCCCGACCAGCGCCGCGAACTGGTCCGGAACCCGTCCCTGATCCCCGCCGCCGTCGAAGAACTACTCCGCTTCGAACCCCCGGCCCCGCATGTCGCCCGCTACGTCACCCGCGATATCGAATACCACGGGCACACGGTCCCCGAAGGCAGCGCCATGATGCTGCTCATCGGCGCCGCCAACCGCGACCACCGCCAATTCGCCCCCGACGGCGATGTTTTCGATATCCACCGCGAAAGCAAACCCCACCTCGCCTTCAGCGTCGGCACCCATTTCTGCATGGGTTCCGCGCTGGCGAGGTTGGAAGGCCGGATTGCCCTGGAGGAAATCCTGAAACGCTTCCCCGAATGGGACACGGACCTCACGAACGCCAAACTCTCTCCCACCTCGACAGTGCGCGGCTGGGAAAGCATGCCGGCATCGTTCTGACCTAACAGGTTGCCGGGGCAGAAGTGGTCGATCGCTTCTCCGCCCCGGCGGGGTCACCGACAATGCCTTCCGGTATCCGCGGTGCTCACGTGCCGGAGCCGGGCGACTGGTCAACTCCGTCCTCGGCCCACCGCGGATCGTCGCTCGAGACGTAACCGGTAGCCGGGCGCGGCCTGCCGGGGCGGGCGACATCGATGAAGTCGGCTGTGTCGAACGGTCCACTCAGTTGCGCTACCAGCGCCGGATCCGTGTAGATATCGGCTGTGTGCTCCCATGCGATCAGATTGCGCAGGAACGGAAGCCGATGCCCCGTATCCGCCGCGGAGGCCAGGTCGTCGAGGAGTTCGGTGATCATTGCCTCCGAAAATTCCTCGGGCAGTCGCCGGGACCACGGTATCTCCGCCAGGATCGCGTCAGCGGCCAGTTGTCGGTTCGCTGTTGCGATCCGGCCCAGGCACCGTACGGTCAAGTCCAGCGCAGCCTGTTCCGTGCGGTGCTGATCCTCATGCATGCGGATACCTTTCCTCAGGGTTGTGCTGGGTCGCCGTAACGGCACGGGCGCCGAGTCCGCCGCGCCGGTGGGATTACGAAAGCCCATATCGCAAGTGTGTGTGCCGGGGGTATGTGGCGTCGAGGCATTTGTTCGGTTTCCGGTCACCGCCGCTCACGCTCGGCGGACCCAGGTGCCCTTTACGCTGGGCTGATGTTCTTCATCGTCGGTTTCGGGACCAAGCGGCAGAACCTGGGCTTCGGGCAGACACGGACCTGTCCGCGTTGCCACAACACGACTCAGTGGCAGCGCGTGCGGGAGTTCAAGCAGTTCACGTTGTTCTTCGTGCCGGTCGCCCGGTGGAAGCGCCGTCAGTTGGAGGTCTGTGGTATCTGCGGCGCCGCGATCGAAGCCTGACAAAAGCACCGGCCGCGTTCGTCGTTGCGCTGCCCGGTGCGTGCGCGAGGGCGATACCGCTGCCGTGCCGGCAACTCTCACCGGGTCAGAGTGTTGCGACGTGCTGCTCCAGTACGGCGCGAATCGTGGTGCGGTCGACCGAGCCGTGTGGGGTGACGGCGTCCAAGGAGAGGCCGGAGATGAGTGCGGCCAGGTGTACGGCGTGGTGTTCGGGGGCGGGGGTGCCGGTGGCGGCCAGGGCGTCGACGAGGACCTGGCGTAGGTCCGCCGCCATCTGCCGGACGACGGGTTCGAACGCGAGGTTGATACGTGCGGCGGCGATGACCTCCATGAGGATGACCGCTTCGCGGTGCCTTTCGTCGTCCAGGGGGACCAATTCTTCGAGCAGTCGCAGCAGGTGGCGTTTCGCCGCAGCGCGGTCGCCGGGCGG
This sequence comes from Nocardia carnea, assembly GCF_029868325.1. Lineage (GTDB taxonomy): Bacteria > Actinomycetota > Actinomycetes > Mycobacteriales > Mycobacteriaceae > Nocardia > Nocardia carnea_C. Next base: position 26,335 of record NZ_JARWNW010000206.1, on the reverse strand, counting down.
CGTGGTGGTGTGGCGGCTGAGGCGCCGGCCCATCCGGTCGCCGACTTCGGTGGCCACTGCCACGACCAGCGCTTCGTGGTCGGCGAAGTAGTGGCGCACCGAGCCGATGTTCAACCGGGCTTCGGCGGCGACTTTGCGGAAAGTCGCGGCGGAGGGGCCGCCGGTCACGATGAGGTTCAGGGCAGCATCGACGATATGGCGGCGTCGAGCATCGGCATCGATCCGGATAGGCACGGGCACAGTCTAGAAAACCGCTTTCGGGTTACATCACACGTGTGATACAAAATCGGCGGTACGACATCCGACCACCGAGGAGAGCCGATCATGGACGAGGCCGAAGCCGTAGCCGCCAACCGCGCGAACTGGGACGAACGGGCCGATGTGCACCGGCGGTCCGAGATGTACGACGTCGATGCCTTCCTGGCCGACCCCGAGGACGTCTCCGTGGTGGTGCGCAACGACCTCTCGGTGCTGACCCCGCACCTGCCGGAAAACGGTATCCGGGGCAGATCCCTGCTCCACCTGCAATGCCACATAGGCACGGACACGGTGTCTTGGGCGCGCCTCGGCGCGGTCGATGTCTACGGTCTCGACTTCTCACCCAATTCGCTGCACCATGCCGACCGCATCGCCCGGGCCGACGGCCGCGAGATCACCTGGGTCGAAGGCGATGCGCGGTACGCATCCGCGTTGATCGAGCGGCAGTTCGATCTCGTCGTCACCAGTGCCGGCACCATCATCTGGCTGCCCGACCTCGCCGGCTGGGCCCGCTCGATCCACGACCTCCTCGCCCCCGGCGCGGTGTTCATGATCCGCGACGACCATCCGATCCTCGGTGCGATGGACTTCGAGCCCTGGCAGATCACCGACGACTATTTCGGTGGAACCGGCCCCCGGACCTATACCGATTCGGGTAGCTACACCGATAACTCGGCCGGGCAGATCACCCAGACCACGGTCCACGAATGGCGGCACGACCTCGGCGAGATCATCGGTTCGCTGCTGACCGCCGGACTGCGGATCGAAGCGGTCCACGAGCTGCCGTACATGGATTGGCGCGCCTTCCCGGATCTCGTCCCTTGCGCGCAGGGCTGGACTCTTCCGCCCGGCGCGCCCCGGATCCCGCTGAACTTCGCGGTAGTGGCCCGGCGAGTGTGACGGTGGCCGGTCAATTGAGTTCTCGACGCCCGCTCCGCAGTGAGAATGATCAAAGCGCCAGCATCGGGACTCGGCCAGGCGTGGCGAAACACTGACTTCTGGACCGATCAGCGTCCTTGCCTACTCATGTGCCTCGAATATCTGCTGGATGGGCACGTTGCGCAGACATAAGCCGATGGCCAGGGCTGCGATCGCCAGGACAGCGGCGCCGAGGCGGGCGGCAACGATGAACCCATCGGTGTACGCGGCGAACGCCTGCTGGAGGAATTGCGCCGAAACCGCGTCCGGCAGGCTCCGGGCGACGGCAACAGCCGCTCCGATGGATTCGACCGAGTTCTCTGCCGATGTGGGGTAGGCGTGCATCGCGGCGCCGTAGATCGTTGCGGTGACAGCGCCGAGAACGGCAATACCGAGTGCGCCTCCGAATTCGCTGCTCGTCTCCGCGAGCGCGGATGCGGCACCTGCCTTCTCCGGCGGCGCCGTGGCCAGCACGAGGGTGGTCGCCAGGGTGGCGGTCAGGCCGACTCCGAGCGTCAGCGCGCTGTAGCCGGCGACCAGTGTGCCGATATGTGAGCTCGGAGTGACGAAGCTGATGCCGACAAATCCGGCGGCTGCGATCAGGAGCCCGAGGGCGACCAGGATCCCTGTAGGGGTGGTTCGCGCAAGCATGGAGGCACAAGCCGCACCGATGAAACTTCCGGCGACTGTGGGCAGCATCCACAATGCGGCCGTCAGTGGCGTGTAGCCGAGAACGGTCTGGGTGTAGCTCGCCGTCAGCAAACCCGTCCCGGCAGCGGCGAAGACAACGACAGCGTTCGACAGGATCGAACCAGCGAACGCGGGCCGGCGAAGCAGGCGTAGATCGATCATGGGGCTGTCGGCAGTCAGCTGACGTGCTACGAAGAGTGCGAAGAAGGCCGCACCGACCATGATCGGTACAAGGGCAATCCAGTCGACGCCGCCCTCGGCCATCTTCTTGATGCCATAGACGATCGGCAGGATCCACGACGGCGTCAGTGCCGCGCCGAGGAGATCGAATCTGCCCGGCTCCGGGTCGCGGGACTCGCGAATCAGCAGCGGTGCGACGATCAACAGCAACACCATGACCGGGACGTTGACGAGGAAGACCGAACCCCACCAGAAATGCTCCAGTAGAAGACCGCCGATGATCGGGCCGATCGAAACACCGCCGATGAACGCGCTGGTCCAGACCCCGATGGCGAGGCGTCGTTGAGTCTCGTCGAGGAATATTCCGCGGATGAGCGATAAGGTGGACGGCGCAAGAGTCGCGCCGCCCAAGCCGAGAAGAGCACGCGCGGCGATGAGCATCTCCGCGCTGGAGGCGAATGCGGACAGGATCGAGGCGGCGCCGAACGCCGACGCGCCGATGATCAGCAGTCTCCGTCGCCCGATCCGGTCGCCGAGGTTGCCCATGGTGGTCAACAGGCCGGCCATCATGAAGCCGTAGATATCCATGATCCAAAGCAGCTGGCCGGCAGTGGGGTTCAGGTCCGCGCTGATCGACGGTGACGCCATGAACAGTACGGAGAGATCCATCGAGGCCAGCAGCGCGGGGAGCACCAGCACTGCCAGTCCGGCCCAGTCACGAGGGGATGCGTTGATGCGGGCCGGGCTGTTCACCGGTCGCCGCCCGCAATCTCCTGCACGGTCGCCAGCAGGCGCTTCCGCTCGTCGGGGCCGAGGTAGTATCCGTCGACGACAACGGCATGGATTCGCTGCGTATTTCGGATATCGGCCAATGGATCGGCATCCAGAATCACCAGGTCGGCGACACGGCACTCCTCGACCGTGCCGGCCCAATCCTCGCGACCCAGGAACCTGGCAGGTTCCAGGGTCGCGCATTGCAGGGCCCGCAGCGGGGTCAAGCCGGAGGCGACGAGTTGCTCGAGTTCGAAGTGCAGACTGAAACCGGGAAACAAGCCGGGGCCGACCGAATCCGTGCCGGCGAGCAACCGGACCCCAGCCTCGGCCATGGCACCCACGGTGACACGGCGCCAGTCGAGCAGATCGCTGTAATACGCGGCTTCCTCGGCCGGCCGGCCGCCGCCGCAGTAGATATGTGTTCTGAGGAAGTCCCAGGACTCCGGAGTGTGCGGGACCATGTAGTCCATCCGTTCGTCGTCGAGCCGGAACGACTCGGGCCGATCGACGACCGCGTGGACCGCAAGGGTCGGCGTGCACGCGACATCGGCCGCTATGAGCCGTTCGAACAACGAACCCGCCGCAGCGTGGTCGTACGAGGCGATACCGTCCGACTCGATCTGGCCGACCTGGCGTAACCAGCTGCCGAGGTGGAACTCCGGAGAAGTCTCGATCCCGGCCAGCGCGGCTTCGAGCCGCTCGACGTCCGACGATGTCGCAGCCCAGATGCCGAACATGTGTTCGAATGATCGCTGACCTGATTCGATCTGCTCCAAGAACGGCACATTGTCCGATCGATGGCCGGCTACGGGGATATCCCGGCGGTGTGCCTCGGCAAGAACTGCCCAGTATGCGTCGGGCGCGAGTCGCGAGTAGACCTTGATGAAATCCGCGCCGGAGTCGATCGCCTCGGATACGGCCCGTCGTGCCTGTCCGGGGGAGCTGATGGTCACGATCGGCGTATCGGGGACATCGGACCACAAGCCGGGGTTGCCGTCGAGGAGGGGGCTGGCGATGGTCATCCGTGGTCCGAGTATCTCGCCGGACTCGATCTTCTGGCGGATCCGGTGAAGCACCGGCCGGCCCCACATCTCCCGTACGGCGGTTACGCCATTGGCGACGTACAAGCCGGCGAAGTGCCTCGGGTCATCGGTCTCCGATTCACTGTGCACATGCATATCGGTGAGACCCGGGATGAGGTACTTGCCTCGCAGATCATGCACGTGAGCTCCGTCCGGAATCGGAACCTGCGCCGACGGCCCCACCGTCGTGATCATTCGGTCGATCGCGATCACGGTCTGGTCGGGCCGTGGCGCAGCACCGGTAGCGTCGATCACTGTAGCGCCGACGTATGCAACGATCTCGGTATGTGTCATGAGTACAGCGTATTTACGCACTAGTCACACGAAAGTCCATGCAGTGCACTTCCTTCTACTGTTGCCCGTCTGCGCGTCGAAAGGAAAGTCAGCGCCCAGTCCGCCGCCCCAGTGCACTAGTACACTTTCGGATGTGCCCGAATTGAATGACCTCCCATCCCAGCGAATTGCGGCAGCGTTGCGGCAGAAAATCGTCAGCGGAAAGCTCGGGCCCGGTGATCGGATTCCGTCCACCCGCCAGCTCGTACGCGACTGGGGAGTGGCCATGGCGACGGCGAGCCGCGCCTTGGCGATCCTTCGGGACGAGGGGTTGGTAACCACCCGGACCGGTTCCGGCACCGTGGTCCGTGGTGGTCACGGGACAAGTCGCCCGGCCCTCACTCGGGATCGAGTCCTCGGCATGGCTGTTCAGATGGCCGATCGTGAAGGCCTGGAGGCGGTGTCGATTCGCAAACTCGCCGGCGTGTTGAAAGTGTCCCCCATGTCGTTGTACCGGCACGTTGCAGGGCGCGACGAGCTGGAGACTTTGATGGTCCGCACCGTTTTCAAGTCGAGTCCGCTACCCGACCCCATGCCTGCCGGATGGCGCGAGCGACTCGAAACAGTCTATCGACGGCAATGGCGGCTGTATCGGGCTCATCCCTGGCTCGCGGAGCTGACCTTGGTGACCCGTCCACCGCTGGCCCCGGAGGCCATGCTGCACACCGAATGGGCCCTCGAAGCCCTCGCCGAACTACGGCTCGACGCGCCGACACGAGTCCGCACCGCATTGGCCCTGGCGGCGCTGGTTCACGGCCTGGCTCTGGGGGTGCTGCACGAAGTCCGCGCCGAACAACAGAGCCGCCTGCGCAACGAAGAGTGGTGGGCGACAATCGACGCCGAAGCATCCGAATTGCTCCATGGCGCCGACTTCCGCCGGCTCGCCGAACTGAACATGCTGCCCACTGAAACATTCGGCCTCACCGGGGTGGACGAAACATTCGAACTCGCCCTCGGGCACTATCTGGACGGGCTCGAGGCCCGGCAACAGTATCGCCGGCAGCATCCCTGATTTCGGGGGGGTGCCGAAACCCGCGGCGGGTACGTGCTGGTAGGAAACGGGATCGCCCACCACGGTGCTCTGGTGCCGACTGCTTCAGTCGAGGAACATATCGGGAATCGGATTCGCGCCGCCGCCATATTCCGACAGGTCGGTGCGGCCCGACTCGAGAAGCGCCGCGGCATCGATGTAGGTGTTGCCGGTGTTGAACTTGGCTTCGCGGGAAAGGATTTCGGCGGCTGCATCGCCCATGATCTGCGGGCTGCGGGAGGATTCCAGCAGGTTCGTGCCGTCGGGCAGGTTCGCGACAGCGGAGGTCGCGATATAGGTCTGCGGCCACAGGCAGTTCGCGGCGATTCCGGCGTCGGCGTATTCCGCGGCCCAGCCGAGCGTCAGCAGCGTCATCCCGTACTTCGAGAGCGTGTAGGAGGGGTGGGCGCCCAGCCAGCGCGGGCTGGTGTTCAGCGGCGGCGCGATGGTGAGGATGTGGGGGTTCGGGGCCTGGCGCAGATGCGGTAGGCAGGCCCGGGTCAGCAGGAAGGTGCCGCGGAGGTTGATCTGCTGCATCAGGTCGAACTTTTTCGCCGAGAGGTTCTCGGTGGGGTCGGTGGCGATGGCGCTGGCGTTGTTCACGCAGTAGTCGATGCGGCCGAAGCGTTCGAGTGCGGTCTCCACGACCCGCGCCACATCGGCTTCCTCCCGCACATCACCCACGACGGCGGCCGCCTTACCGCCGGCCGCCTCGATATCTGCGACTGCGGTGTGCACGGTGCCCGGCAGCTTCGGATGGGGCTGGGCGGTCTTGGCCAGGAGTACCACATTCGCGCCCCGGCGCGCCGCGGACAGGGCGATGGCCAGTCCGATACCGCGGCTGGCGCCGGAGACCACCAGGGTCCGGTCGGTGAGGTTCTGCTGCTCGGTCGACATATCACTCCTGGTCGATTACGCGTTCGCACGAAGCGGTATTGGCATTCTCATTTTCTGCAAGTATCGTATTCAACGATGAACGATGCAGTCCATACCTCCTCGGGTATCCCGCTCGAACCGGTCTACGGGCCGGCCGACCGGCATACCGAACCGCCCGCGCCCGGCGCGTTTCCGTTCACCCGGGGCAACTACGCCACCGGCTACCGGGGACGGCTGTGGACCTTCCGGCAGTACTCGGGATTCGGCACGGCCGAAGAGTCCAACCGGCGCTATCGCTATTTACTCGACCAGGGCGGCACCGGGTTGTCGGTGGCCCTGGACCTGCCCACTCAATGCGGGTACGACTCCGACGATCCCGAAGTGGGGGAGGAGGTCGGGCGGGTCGGTGTCGCGGTCGATACGCTCGCCGACGCCGAAATCCTGTTCGACGGCATCCCGCTGGACAAGATCAGCACCAGTTTCACCATCAACGGCACGGCCGCGATCCTGCTCGCCTTCTATGTGGCGGCGGCGGAGAAGAAGGGTGTGCCACGGGAGAAGCTCACCGGCACCATCCAGAACGATATCCTCAAGGAATACGCCTCCCGCGGTACCTGGATCTGGCCGCCGCAGCCCTCACTGCGGTTGATCGCCGACACCATCGAGTTCTGCGCCGCGGAGGTTCCGCGGTTCAACGCGATCTCGGTGGCGGGCGCGCATTTCCGTGATGCCGGCGCCACCGCGGTCCAGGAGATGGCGTTCACCCTCGCCGACGGTGTCACCTACTGCGATACCGTCGTCGAACGCGGCCGGATGAGTATCGAGAAGTTCGCCCCGCAGATCTCGTTCTTCTTCTACACGCACGGCGATTTCTTCGAAGAGGTCGCGAAGTATCGGGCGGGCCGCCGCCGCTGGGCGACCATTGTGCGCGAACGCTACGGCGCGACAACGGATAAAGCGTCGATGTTCCGGTTCGGCTGTGTGGCCGGTGGCGCCTCGCTCTATGCCCCCCAGGCGCAGAACAATCTCGTCCGCATCGCCTACGAGGCGATGGCCGCAGTACTCGGTGGCGTTCAATCGATGTTCACCGCGGCCTGGGACGAACCGTTCGCGCTGCCCAGCGAGGAATCGGCGACCATGGCGTTGCGCACCCAGCAGATCCTGGCCTACGAAACCGGTGTCACGCGGGTGGCCGATCCGCTGGGTGGTTCCTATTTCGTCGAGGCGCTCACGGACAAAACGGAGGAGGCGATCAAGGAGATCATGACCGACCTGGACAACCGGGGTGGGATGGTCCGGGCGATCGAAGACGGTTATCTGCAGGGCCTGATCGCCGACGAAGCATACAAACTGCACAAGGAGATCGAATCCGGCGCGAAACCAGTGGTGGGCGTGAACACGTTCGTCTCCGACGAACCGGCCCCGGAGATCTCTACCTACGAACTGGACGCCGACGGCCGGGAAACCCAGCTGAAACGGCTGGCCAACGTGAAGGCCGAACGGGATTCCGCTGCCGTACGCGACACCCTGGCCGCGCTGTCGCGGGCCGCGGAAGGAGACGACAACCTCATGCATCGGCTGATCGACTGTGCCAACGCATACTGCACGGTGGGCGAGATGACCGCCGCCCTCAAATCGGTATGGGGCGAATTCCGGCAACCGGTGGTGTTCTGATGACCGCACGCGTACTGGTCGCGAAACCCGGTCTGGACGGCCACGACCGGGGCGCGAAGATCGTCGCACGCACCCTGCGCGACGCCGGATTCGAGGTGGTCTACACCGGGATCCGGCAGCGTATCGAGGACATCGTCTCGATCGCGGTGCAGGAAGACGTGGCCGTAGTGGGTTTGAGCATCCTGTCCGGCGCCCATGTGGCCCTGACGAAACGAGTGGTCGACGCCCTGCGTGCCGCCGACGCCGGGGATATCGCGGTGGTCGTCGGCGGCACCATCCCGCAGGGCGATATCGAGAAGTTGCAGGAGGTGGGTGCCGCCGCGGTTTTCCCGACCGGCACCCCGCTCGACGTCCTGGTCACCGCGATGCGGGAGCTCACCGGGACCACGGCCCCGTCCTGATCTCCTGGACGCCCGGCGTCCGGGTTCGGAGCCGCCGCCGTGACGGTGGGCGGCGGCTCCCCTTAATTCGTTTGTGAGAGTGGAGGAACCGTGCGTATCGGTGTGATGATCGGTCCCGAGCGCGGCGATACCGTGCGTAAGGCCGCCCGGATGGTCGACGACATCAAATGGGCCGAATCGGCCGGTATGGACACCGCGTGGATTCCGCAGATCCCCACGGATTTCGACGCGCTGGTGACGGTCGCACTGCTCGGCGCGGCAACCGAGCGGATCGAACTCGGCACCGCGGTGGTGCCGTTACAGGCACAGCACCCGATTGCCCTCGCCCGGCAGGCGTTGTCCGCACATGCCGTGGCCGGCGGCCGGCTCGCGCTGGGAGTAGGGCCTTCGCACCACTGGATCGTGCAGGACATGCTCGGTCTGCCCTACGAGAAGCCGGCCGCGTATTCGCGCGACTATCTCGAGGTGCTGAATCCGGCGTTGAGCGGGCCGGGGACGGTGGAGGTCTCGAACGGCAGCTTCACCGTGCACAACCAGCTGGATCTCGGACCGGTGGCCCCGCTGCCGGTGCTGATCGCGGCGCTCGGACCGGTGATGCTGCGGATCGCGGGTGAGCACACCGACGGCACGATCCTGTGGATGGCCGATGAACGTGCCATTGCCGATCATGTGGTTCCCCGGATCACCAAGGCCGCCGCCGATGCCGGCCGCGCAGCCCCGCGTATCGTTGCCGGCCTGCCCATCTGCCTGTGCGCTTCCGGTGAGATCGATACCGCCCGCGAACGCGCCAACCGCATCCTCGGTGAAGCCGAAGTTTCCCCGAACTACCAGCGGCTCCTGGAAAAGGGTGAGGCCAGGGATATTGGCGATATCTGCATCGCCGGCGACGAGGAAGCCATCGCGGCGGGCCTGCGCCGCTATGCGGAAGCCGGCGCGACCGACCTGTCCGTGCGCCTGCTGCCTATCGGGGACAACCGTGACGAGCTGGTCGCCTCCAAACGCCGGACCCGCGAGATGATCGCGCAGATCGCGAAAGACCTGCGATGAAGCGATCAGTCCGCCCTCGCCAGGGTTTCCGGGAAACGCGCGAGCCCGCGCCGAAGGAGCCTCGGTGAGGCAATACCTCCGCTTTCGCCGCGGCCTGTGCGGGCCGTATCAACTCGCACCCGAGGAGTTCAGATGAATACGGGGCCCTTGAGCGGTATCCGGGTGCTCGAGGTGGGCACCATGCTGGCCGGCCCCTACGCCACCATGATGCTCGCCGACCTCGGCGCCGAGGTCACCAAACTCGAACCCGCCGGCGGCGATATCTCCCGCAAGGTCGGCGATTCGTACTTCGCCAGTCTCAACCGCGGCAAGCGCAGTATCTGCCTGGATCTGACCTCGGCCGCGGGACAGCGTCGGCTGGGTGAGCTGGCCGCCGAATCCCACGCGCTCCTGGTGAATCTGAAACCCTCCGCCATCCGCAAACTGGGCCTGACCTACGAGGCGCTGCGTCACCACAACGAACGTATCGTCTGCGTCGCCCTCACCGGTTTCGGGCTGAACAACGGGGACGATCCCGCCTTCGACTACGTGGTCCAGGCCGCCACCGGCATCGCCGCCCTCACCGGCGATCCGGCCGGCCCGCCCACCCTGCCCGGCTACTCCTCCGCCGACAACTCCACCGGCCTCACCGCCGCCCTGGGCCTGCTCGCCCAGATCGTCTCCGGTAACGGCGGCCAGATCGACGTATCGCTGCGCGATGTGATGCTCTCCCAGCTGAACTACCATGCCGCCGCCTACCTCGACAACGGAATCGAGCCTCAGCGGCGCCCGCACGGCGCGCACTCTTATTACGTTCCCGCCCAGCTGTTTCCGACCTCGGCCGGCTACCTGGCCCTGTTCATCACCCACGACACCTTCTGGCGGACGTTCTCGAAGGAGGCCGGGATCACCGGCTATGACACCATGGCCGAGCGGACGGCCCACCGCGACGCTGTGCTGGAGTCGGTGACGACCGCCCTGCGCACCGATACCGCCTTCTCCTGGGAGGCCCGCCTGCGTCCGCTCGGCGTTCCCGCCGCCGCGGTGCGCACCCTGCCGCAGGCACTCGACGACGCCCCGGAAATGGTGGTCCGGGCGGGCGGGCACCGGCTGGTCGCCTCGCCCATCCGGGTGGCCGGCTGGACCCCGGATTACCGTCCGCCGCCGCGGCTCGGCGAACACGGCCGCATCGGGGAATAGGACGGCCGCGGCCGCGGCGAGGCCGAGCTCGGGAAGTCCGGCGTGGAAAGCCGGACCGTCCGCTGATGCCAAGCAATACGATGGAATTCGGCGCATGCTATCTTTTGCCCACAATCGCCGGCCGGGTCGGTATCACGCGACTGGAGCCCGGTGGACCGCTACGAGGGGTGTGAGGACGCCGGCGGATGAGAATTCAACCGAGAGAACAGATTCTGGGTATCTGGAAGGCGATGATCGACGCCTGCTGGGACGGCGAGCAGTGGCAGTGGGGCGGGATCCGCTCCGTCAACTCGATCAGCGATTCCGAGCAGTTGCTCTGCCTGCTGTACCCCGCAACCGAAATCGACGTGTTCGCCCTGCACGACCCGGACCGTATCGAGAAGGATGTGCAGGCCGTCTTCGAACCCATCGGCGGCACAACCCGTATCGGTGCCTTCGTGGTGTCCCTGCTGGCGTCCTATATCCAGAACAATTCCGCCGCGGACGGTCAGCCGATCTTCGCCGGCGGCAGTTATCTGCGCTCGAGCGAGGACCGGCCGGCGACCGATGTGCAGCAGCGGCTCGATATCGTCGACTCCTATTCGATGTCGCTGACCCTGTGCATGGCCGGCCTGCGGTTCCTCCGCGATTACCGGGCGCGCGTCCGGCCCGGAGCTTCGACCGCGCAGATCGAAGAGTTGTCGGCCCGTCTCAGCGACAGGCTCACCGCCGCCATGACCGGTCTGGTCCGTAGTTTCGTCGTCAACACCTTCCGCCCGGCCTCGCCCGAGGGGCAGGCGATCCTGCGCATGCTGAACCAGTCCGGGAATACCGAGCGCACAGTGCTCGCCGGTATCCGGACCGGCCTCGCCCGGGTCCGGGCCCGCCTGCGCAGCGATATCGCGCTCGGGCAGGAAAAGGCGGTGGAGGAGCTCGAAGACGATTCGCTGCTCTTCGAGTGCGGCTGGACGTGGGGGATCGCGAAAGACGCCTCACCCGTCGATTTCGTGCCCACCCCGATCGCGGACACTCCCGGCGTGGCCCAGTCACGGCCCTATCTGTATTTCACCGTTGTCGCGCTCGACGGCATCAACGACCTGGTCTCCCCGCGTGCCGGTGAACTGGGCCTGCTCGACGAAACCCAGCACCGGCTGGCCCAAGCGCTGCGCACCCGCTGGGAGCTGACCCAGCGTTACTGGTCGAATGTGGCCCGGTTCGGAGAAGGTCGCTGGCCGCTCGAGGACATCCCGTGGGAGACCTCCGACGGCGAACAGTCCGACTACTACAGTCTCATCGTTTCCGCTGTGCTGATCCAGGATCTCGTCGCGCGGACCGCGTCTGATGACGATTTGACCAGGGCCGTGGCAATTTTCGACGAGCTGGCAGGCCGGGGCCGGATCATCCGGCGGCCGATGCGCGGGGATCCGGCGGTGCAATTGCACCAGCCCGGTGTCCTGCTCGCGCTGCGGGGTACCGAGGAAGTGGACAACGGCCCGCAGCTGCAATGGCAGGTATCGGATTTCGCGGCGGTACTGCTCAAGCGGATGATGCAGGCGGCCCGTCTGTCGAACAACGTCGCCGCGCGCGATAAGCTCATGGAGCTGTCGAAGGCGACCATGGACCATCTCAACGCGCGCATGCTGCGCGCAGGTGCGATCGGCCTGTGGGACGATCCCGGCGGGGCGTTCGCCGGCCATCCGGGCAGCGATAATCGGAGCACTGGCGAGACGCGGCCCTCGTGGTACATGACCGAGCGCATGATCGAGTGTTTCGTCGTCGCCGACCGCACCTACCGCGAGCCACCACCGAACTGGCCCGATCTGCAGTCCATGGCGCGGATCATGCTCAATACCGCCGAACACCGTTTCGACCAGGAGATGCTCGGAGTCCGGATCGACGACTACTCCGACAACCGGGAGGCGCTGTACGGCGTCGAACGTCATATCGACGAGGCCCGCCGGCTTATCCGGGAGGATGCGGCGACCGCCTTCGTCCACACGCTCGACGCGCTGCGCGAACTCGACGAGCTCGCCGCGGGACGCCGCGACGCCACGAGGAACATGTGATCCCATGATCGTCTTCGCGACCTCCGACAAGGGGGGCACCGGGCGCTCGGTGACGAGTTGCAATCTCGGTTACCGGCTGTCGTCCAGGGGCAAGAGGGTTGCCTATCTCGACTTCGATTTCGGTTCACCCACCGCGGGTGCGCTGTTCGAACTCGGTGGCTACGAGCGCGGGGTCGCGCCCGACGTCGATCGCGACGGCGCCGAACAGGGCGTCGGCTTGCACGCGTACCTGCTGGGAACGGGAGGCGCGCCCGCCCGTGTCAATGTTCGCGACCGGACCGATCGGGAAGATGTCCGCCGCAGGCGCGGCCGCGGCGGGCAGCTGGTGCTGTTTCCCGGCGATCAGGGTGGGGGAGAGTTCGATCGGCGCTGGGACCCGGAGGTTGTCGAACGATGCGTCCGCCTGCTGCATACGGCGGACAAGGAATTCGATCTGACGATCGTCGACCTCAGCGCGGGACGTTCCATCGCCCTCGACATCGTGGTGCACGCCACCGCGCAGGGTGTGCTGGCCGCACGGACGGCGCGCTGGCTGGTATTCCATCGTTGGACGCGCCAGCACATCTATGCCGCGAGCGGCCTCGTCTACGGCCCCCACGGGCTCCTCGAATGCGGCGAACGTGCTGGGCACGACCGCGACGAACTGCTGAGCAATATCCGTTTCGTGCGGACCGCGGTGCCCCAGGTCGACCGGATTCGCGGGGGAGCGGCCCCGCAGGCCGCGTGGTTGCACCGGCAGGATCGAATCCTGAACGAACTCGCCGGTGAGTTGCAGATCGGTGCGAGTTCCCTGCTGGGTACGATTCCGGTCGAGCCGATGCTGCAGTGGCGAGAGCAATTGATCCTGGACGTCGATGTGCAGAAGCAGATCGCGAACCGTTCGACCGTCGAGGCTTTCGACCACCTCGGTGATCGGTTGCTCGACCCGCGCACCTGGGTACCTCTGAACTAGACAGCCGTCCAGAACCATTCGACCGCGACATCGTTCGCAGAACAGGCATCCGACCACGTGGAGAATGTGGCAGATTACAGCGAGGCGAGCGAACTCGGACGAGTCAGCGCTGTGCCGTTGTCGCATATATCGGTCGAGGTAGGCCACTTCCTCATGCAGGATCTGGTCAACGGGGTGGACCGTATCCAACAACAGTTCCGGCGTATCGTGCCACTGCTCGACGCGTTCACCCGGTCCGCGCAGGCCGAGTTCGGGGGGCGGGCCCGGATCAGCACCTGCTTCCTCGTCGATGACTATTTCCGGCCGGATACCGACCCGGGCGTAATCCTCGACAAGCTGCTGGGCACGGCCGCCGAATGTGGGCTGAGGATCGACTACCTGGCCCGGGAAGCGGGGTGTGCCGATGTTCCCGAAGTGGTTCGCGACGGGGTCGTGCGCACTCCCTCGATAGCGCTGGCCGAAATGGTGCGGCACCGGATCGTCGCCGAGCCCGATCAGAGCGCCAACGGCCGCCGGCCGCCGACCGCGGAGTCCGGGTGGCTGTGCAACGGCAAACGGGCCACCGACCAAGAACCCGGGGCGGCTTTGCATCCGATGCAGGAGTATCGGCCGCCCGAGGAATTCGGCCGCCGCGGGCATTCGATATTCCTCGATGTCGAGATGTGGGACCACCCGAACCCGGATGCGGACATCCCCAAGTGGTCGTGTCCGTACCTGGCGGCGATCTGGCAACTGCTGCGGTTGGGCATGCTGCGATATGAGGGCCGGCCCCCCGTGGAACCGCAGGTGTGGAACCGGCAACGGTGGCCGGACCGCTGGGAAGATCTCCCCTCGGTCGTTCAGCTCGAGCCGAACGCCAAACCGTTCGCCGCCTACCGTTCGCTGTCGATTCTGCCGATGCGTTACGTCGGTATCGAACACGCGGTCCGGGTCATTCTCGATCACATCCAGCTCGACCACGAGGTGGTCGAGCAGGTGGTCGCACGTGGCAGGGCCGAGAACATCACCGTGTCCCGGCGGGTCGCGGAGCGGCTCGAGCATCATCTGCTGGCCGGATCCTGATGTCCGGATCCGTTGCCGCAGAGCCACCGCGTGGCTCTGCCCGCCGTTCTGCCCGCGCACAGGGAAGAGGCCGGGCTGTCCGGGTTCTCGCCCGTGCCGCGGCCGGTCAGCCGCGCACACCGTCGCCACCGGCTCCGCCGCACGCGCCGCCCGGCATCCTGGCAATGTTCGGTGAGGTGAGCACTTCCCTGCTGCCCACGGCCACCGCGCTACAGCACGGCGAGGTCCGGGAGCTGCTCGAGCTGAGCCCCGATCATCGTGTGCGGTGGCGGGAACGGCCGGTATCGCTGGGGATTTCGCCGCCGATCGCCGAGGGGGTGGATTGCGGGCTCGCTGTCGCGCGGCATCCGGCCGTGCGCGCGATCGGCACCATCGCCTTGCGCGCAACCGTGGTCGGGGGACGGATCGTGCAGAGTTCGGCCCGGTGTGCGGTGACCCGATCGGCATCGGACAAGCGGCAGGGATGGTTCCACTATTTGAGCCGGGTCGGCGTTCTCGAGGTGATGACCAGGGTCACCCATGAGACACCGGCACGCCTGGCCGAGGGTTTCCTCGGCGACCGTCCGAGTTCGGCGACACTCGATCTGACCTCGCCGACCGACCGGCTCCTCGGCCGGATCGGGCTGCGCAGGCTGGACAACGAGGCCCCGCTGCGGGCGGGGACGCTGCGGCTGCGCTGGGCGGCCCGGGTAGGCGACCTCACGCGGCCACAGGTGGCGTTCCGAGTTCACGACGATATGACGAGGACGGCGCTGATCGTGGTGCCCACGGAAGCGGAACTCGATGCTGTGCAACGCTTCTGTGAGGATCTGGCCGCCCACGATTGGCTGCTGACCGTGGCGTCCGATGCCGTCGAGCGCGCGGATCTGGCCGGTCCGGGTACGTGCGAATCCGTGGAAATCCTCGCCCCGGTACTGGAACATCTCGCGCATCTGTGGGTCCCCGGCGCCCACACACCGGCGGGTCTGCGTGACCTGTGGGCCCAGCTGGCCGAGGAACCCGACCTCGCCGCGCAATGGCTTCGTACGGTCGGGCATATGCGCAACCGGCTGCTGGTCTCGACATGGAAGGCCATGCACGAGAACACCCTGTGAGGATCAGAACCGGAACCAGCGGCGCACCAGCAGCGCGAAAAGCACCGACAGGAAGATGATTCCGGTCCAGGATTCGACCAGCAAGAGGACCTGGGCGCGGGCGTTGAGGTCGTCGACGCCCACCGGATTGAGATAGTTGGTGAAGCATACTCTGGCCGCATCGGCCAGCGAGTGCCAGGTCAGCTGCTTTCCCTCCCATATCCAGTACAGAACGGTGAACAGGACAAGTTGTACCGCGATCCAGGCCAGCAGCTGGAAGGGTTTGAACCCATAGCCGCACAACATATCCGAGATGAAGCCGGGAATACGCCGCCACCGCGGCATGGTGGCCTGCCGCTTGGCCCGTGCCCGGGCCAGACGGCAGCGGTCCTGGGCCGTGACATCTTCGGCGACATCGAAACAGTAGGTGGCGCGTTTGTAGGCGAGTGCCGCGTGCGCGGGCAATCCGCTCTTCTTCAATACGCCGCCGAGCACTTCGTACAGCTCGGCGAGGTACATGTTCTGCGTCCCGCTGAGCCGGCGTGGCCCGCGGAATTCCACCTCCAGCGCGAGTAGTTTCCGGATGCTCGCGGCCGGGCCGTGCAGCACATCGGGATCGTCCGGGCTCGGCCGGTGCACCTGCTCGAATACGAGGGCATCGCCGCGTAGCGGAACATTGGATTTCTCGTACTCGACGACGACCTGTTCGACCCGATGGTGGAAATTGGCGAGCAGATTCCGCTCGGTCAGTGGTTTGCCGTTGTCCTGAATCGTTCCCAGCTCGTCCAGACGTAGCGCGTAGTGAGCGGCTTGACGACCGATCAGGTCGATCATGGACCGCACCGCGGGTGGGGTCTGGTCGGCGCTGTTTTCCGGCATAGGGGTCCCCTCGAACGAGTAGATGAGTCAGAACTGCCGGCCGCGTGGGCGTTTGACCCATTGGGCGCCGTCGGCCGCCGAAGCGTCCCAGCGTCGCGGGGCCGGATCGAAGCGGAGTTCGAGCACATCGCGTGGCTCGTCGGTCCCGAAATAGTTCTGGTCGCGTTCGATCTGCCGGAAGCCCGTCTTCTCGTACAGCTTGACCGCAGCGGTGTTCTCCTCACGCACGGTGAGGCGGACGCGGTACACCTGTGCGTCCCGGCACCGATCGAATACATGCTCCAGTAAACGAGTTCCGATACCGTTGCGGCGGGCCCGTTCGGAAACGGCCATACTCAGCACCCAGGCGCAGCCCTGCCCGTCGACGCCCACCACGGCGTAACCGAGGATTGCGCCCGCCTCTTCGGCAACGACCCAGTGCGATCTGTGCAGTTCGAACAGCTGACGCAGGATGAAGAACGGATAGGCCAGGTCGGTGAACTGGGCCTTTTCCATACCCGACAGGATGGGCAGGTCCTCCAGTCGCACAGACCGGAGTCTGGCCTCACCTGTTGTGGCGAGTGGAGCTCCGCCGAGGAACTGCGGCCGGTCTGCTGGTCGACGGGTCATATCTGCTGCCTCACCCCCGAGTTCGGCTATCGGTGCCGAACGTCGTCGTTATATAGAGTGTGCATCGGTGATCGAGGTCCGTCCACAAAAGTGAGCAGTTCGCCGGTAGCCGCAGAATAGCCTGTGCGACAGTGCAATACGTCCCATCTGCGTCTTTGCTGTTATCCCGGCACGCCGGTTCCGGTCGGTATTCGCGCAGAATCCTGCCAGCTATCGAGCAGCCTCCGTGGGTGGGAATCGACGGAGGCCGCCACGTCGAAGGTTTCGGCAGTCACCGCCGCGGGATCGGCTGCCCCATCGTGCTCGTAGAGGAGGCCTCCGGAGTGGTTCGGCCGGTGCGCAGGGCGAAACCGTCGCACAGGGCGGTCAGGCCGAGGTGGAGCAGGTCCAGCTGGGCGAACTGGTCGCCGGTGCCGTGTAGTTCCGAGAGTGCGGTTGGGGTCGGGTGCACCGGGTAGCCGGCCAGTAGTGACCGCAGCCCGTTCTCGTCCGCGCTGTCGCCTCCCTTGCGGGTCATCAGGGAGGAACTGATGTGGGGGAGGGTGGCGCCGGAGATGTAGTTCCAGACCGCGAACGACATCTCGGTGGCCTCGTGCGTGGTGACCCCGAGTTCGCGGAACCCCTCGACGAGCCAGGCCAGGCAGGCGAGGCTGCTGGGCCCGAAACCGTAGCGGGGGGTGGCGAAAGCCAGCAGTACCCACGGATGCCGCTGGTACAGCTCCCAGTCGATCTCGCCGGCGATCCGGACCCGGTCCCGCCAGGTCCAGTTCTTGCCCTCGACCGCCGGGTAGGGGTAGCGGCCCGCCACCTCGTCGGCCATGGCGGCGATCAGCACATCCTTGTTCGCGATATGCCGGTACAGCGACATCGCGCCCACTCCCATCCGGTCGGCGATCCGCCGCATGGACAGGGCGTCGAGCCCGTCGGTATCGGCGAGGGAGATGGCGGTATCGACGATGGCGGCTCTGGTGAGCTTCGGTTCGGTCATCGGATCCCTGACTTCGACCGCGGAACTGACATGCGTACACTGTACCCCGGCTCATGCGTACGCCGTACGCGACAGGGAAGGGAATGGTTGATGACGAACGTGGAGGCAGCGCACGCCGCGTCGGAGACGGGCGGCTCGCGGCGCGCCTGGCTCGGTCTGGCGGTCCTGGTGCTGCCGGTGCTGCTGGTGTCGATGGATATGTCCGTGCTGTTCCTGACCCTGCCGACACTGACCGTCGACCTGGACCCGTCGGCCGCCCAGCAGTTGTGGATCCTCGATATCTACGGATTCCTCATCGCCGGCCTGCTCATCACCATGGGCAACCTGGGCGACCGGATCGGGCGGCGGCGCATCCTGCTCGCGGGTGCGATGATGTTCGGTATCGCCTCGGTCCTCGCGGCGTTCGCGCCCAGCGCCGGGGTACTGATCGCGGCGCGGGCCCTGATGGGTATCGGCGGCGCGACTCTGCTGCCGTCCAGCCTGTCGCTGATCACCACCCTGTTCCCGGACGCCCGGCAGCGCGCCACCGCGATCGGCATATGGACGGCATTCTTCGCGGGCGGTTCGGCGGTCGGCCCGATCATCGGCGGAGTGCTGCTGCACCACTTCTGGTGGGGATCGGTATTCCTGATCAACGTCCCGGTGCTGCTGGTACTGCTCGTCTTCGGGCGGATACTGCTCCCGGAACACCGGGCGACCGCACTGGGCCCGCTGGACCTGCCGAGCGTGGCGCTGTCCATCGGCGGCATCCTGCCGGTGGTGTATGCGGTCAAGCACGCCGCCGAATTCGGCATCGACTCGATGGCCTTGATATCGGCCGTGATCGGCGGCGCACTCCTGACCCTCTTCGTGCGGCGGCAGCGGCGCATCAGTGAACCGCTACTGGATCTGCGGCTGTTCGGGAACGGGCCGTTCTCGGTCGCGATCGGGTCCAGCCTCGCCGGAATGATGTCGCTGGCCGGGCTGAGCTACCTGGCCAGCGTCTATCTGCAGTCGGTTACCGGCCGCAACCCGCTGGCCGCCGCGCTGCTCGGTATCCCGATGGCGGTGACGGTGTTCGTGTTCTCGATGACGGGATCGCGGGTGGCGCAATGGCTGGGTGGCCGGGGCGCGTTCGCCTCGGCGCTCGTGGCCGCCGCGGTCGGCAACCTGATGCTGCTCGGTATCGGCGTGGACGGCGGTGTCGGCTGGTACGTGGCGGGTTCGGCGATCGCCGGTGTCGGCTACGGGATCGTCTTCACGCTGGTCTCGGAAGTGGCCGTCTCCTCGGTGCCACCGGAGCGGGCGGGTTCCGCGGTGGGAATCTCGGAAACCAGTTTCGAACTCGGTAACGCTCTCGGGCTGGCGCTGCTCGGATCGCTGGCGGCGGTGATCTTCAGCTCCGGCGGCGATTTCGCCCCCACCATCGGCGAGACCATCCAGTTCGCCGGGGACGATCCCGCGCTGGTACACGCGGCGCGCGAATCGTTCGTCGACGGTATGCATGTGGCGACCACCACCGGGGCGGCCGTACTGCTGGTGATGGCGGTGGTCGTGCTGGTCAGCCTCCCGCGCCGGTCCCGTGCGGCCGAGCGGAAACAAGTCGAGCACGTATAACAGCAGTTTCCTCAACGCCCGGCCGGTCGCCGACTCACCGGAGCTCTGGTGGTCGGCGAACCATATGTACTCCTCACGCAGTCGGCGCAGGATTTACGCGATCGGCGCTGGACCGACCGTACGCAGTCGGTGCTGGACCGACCGCCGGCAGTGCCGACCAGGTGGACCTGGGACGCGGATCGACCTCGCCGCCGGATATCGGCGGCGAGGCCCGGCCTTGCTCGTCTGCCGCTAGACGGTGACCTTGTGATCGGCGGGGCCCGGGCTCCCGGTACGTCCGGCGGACCGGGGCCTATCGGATCGGATGAAGCAGCAGGTGGCCGCACCGGCGAACGGACCGATCGCCAGCACGATGAACGCCGCGTAGAACGAGCCGGTGGCATGGAAGACGAAACCGACCACCGCGGGCACCACCACACTGCCGAGCTGCCAGATCGCATTGACCCCGCCCGCCGCGGAACCGACCAGATCGCGTCCGGCCAGGGCCGGGGTCAGTGCGGCGGTGAGCGGTGAGTAGGCATAGGCGCCCAGCCCCAGCAGTGGCGCGCACCAGAGGAACTGGGTGAGGCTCGACAGCGATCCGAAGGTGAGCAGGGTGCCGCCGAAGACCACCAGGATCACGATGATCGGTAGTTTCTGGCCCAGCCGGAGTTGATCGGTGATCCATCCGACCATGGGTTTCGCCACGACGGCGACCCCGGCGAAGATCACCAGAACTGTCCCGGCGTCGACGGGATCGATACCGTTGGCCTTGATCATCAGCGTGTTCGACCAGGTCACGAAGCCGTAGGTGCCCCACAGTCCGCCGAAGCCCGTGATGGCGAGCAGGAGCAGATCGCGGTTGCGCAGCAGCGGCCGCAGATCCGGTAGCGCGGCGGCACGGGATTTCTGTGGCGTCTCCTGCTCGGCGACTCCTTGCGGCCGATCGCGCAGCAGCACGAAACACAGGACGCTGATGACGACGGTGACGATGCCGAACACGTGATACGACTCGCGCCACCCCGACGCCTCGATCAGCCGGGGGACGACGGCATTGGCGATGACCGTGCCGAGCGAGGTCGCGGTCATGAACACGCCCATCGCGAACCCGCGTTGCGCGGGGGTGAACCAGGTCGCGATGAGTTTGAGCCCGCCCGCGTAGTCGGCGCCGGCGAACAACCCCACGATGCCCTGCACGATCAATCCCGCGGTGATCGATTCGATGGTGCCGAAAACGATCATGAACGAGCCCGCGACCAGTCCGGTGAGCGAGAGGATCATCCGCCCGCCCAGCCAGTCGGTGAGGAAGCCGCCGAAGGCGTTGGACGCGACGTAACCGATATAGTAGCAGGTCGCGAAGATACCGATGGCGGCGATCGGCACGGCGAGGGAATCGCTGACCGACGCCGAGGCCGGCCCCCAGGTCGACCGGTCGACCGAGGTCATGGTGAAGGCGGCCCAGCACATCGTGAGGACGACCCACCGGTAGGCGGAGGAGTGCCGGACGTTCGTGCCGAGTCCAGGGTGCACTCCGTGGTTACGCGGCGCGGCCGCCTCCGGCCCTGACTTGCTCATGCGGTGTGCTCCGATTCGCGTGATGACGGCAGTGGGTGGGGTGTCCGGTGCGGCCGGCTCATACGATCGCCCCCTGGGCGAGCAGGGCGCGGCGGATACCGGGCAGATCGTGGCGCCGGCCCTCGCTGTACTGCGCGGCGGCGATACCCGCGGCGTGTCCGGTGGCGAAGGCGGTGCCCATCACCCGTACCGAGGCGAACGCCTCGTCGTCCGAGCTGGTCAACCGGCCGACACCCCACACATTGCCGGTGTCGGCGCACCGGATGGCATCGTAGGGGACGTCGTACCAGCGCCCGCCATCGATCTCCTCGTAATGGGTCACCCCCGGCCCGGCGTGATCCTCGATCGGCCAGCCGCAGCGTCCGATGGATTCGTCGGGACGTTTGCGGGCCCGCCGCACATCATCGGCGGTGATCATGGTCTTGCCGACCAATCGCCGGCTCTCCCGGATGCCGATCTGCGGTCCGGAGGTGACCAGGTAGGCCTGCTGCCATCCGGCCATACCCTTGCGCATGGCGTCGAGATAGCGCCAGGACTGCGCCCGGGCACCGGCTTCCGCGGCACTGATCTGCTGGGCGTCGAGGGTGTCGAAATGTTCGTCGACCAGGAGCGCCATCACCTCACCGGTGACCGGGAGCCGGACGGCGATCCCGTGGTCGCGGGGCAGCTCGGCACCCGTTTCCTCGTTGTAGGCGGCCACCGCGGCACGCATACCGGCGGTCGAGAGATCGGCGTCCTCGGCGACACCGCCGAAGCGGCAGGCGAGGGTGTTCGTCTGCCGGTCGGCGAGGTCGACCGTGCGCACCGCTGCCCCGGCGAGCGCCAGTAACGCACCGTCGCCGCTGGCGTCGATGAAGGCGTCGGCCGTGAGCCGTTCGGTGCCGCCGCGGTGGGCGACCTCGACCTCGGTGATCACCCCGTCGCGCCGGGTCGCCCCGATCAGGGTGGAATGCAGCCGGGTCTCCACCCCCGCATCGGCGACGATCTCGTCGCAGACGATCTTCGTGGTCTCGGCGTCCAGCAGCACGATCCGGTTACCGGTCCAGCCCATGACCTTCTCCGCGTACACCCCGCGAGCACGCAAGCGGTCCAGGACTTCGCCGCCCACCCCGGCGACGACGGTTTCGTGGGTCTGGTCGAAGAAACCGCAGAAGGTGAGCACCGAACTGTTCGTCGCCGCACCGCCCAGGAACGGGTACCGCTCGATCAGCCGGACCCGCGCCCCGCTGCGTGCGGCCCCGACCGCCGCCGCAATCCCGCCGGCGCCACCTCCGACAACTACGACATCGACATGCTCTGTGAGCGTCACCGTTGGGCTCCTATCCCTTCCCGGCGGCCGGCCGGGAAACACCTGTGGACTGAGTCACACCATGAGGGATACCTTCGGTCCGCGTCCAATGCCCATTTCGGCGACCGGGTATACCTGGTAGGTATGGCAAGCTGAACGGGTGGAACTACGGCACCTCAGATACTTCGTGGCGGTGGTCGAAGAACGCTCGATCTCCCGCGCGGCGCAGCGCCTCGTGATGTCGCAGCCGGCGCTCACCCGGCAGATCAAAGAACTCGAACGCGAATGCGGTATCGATCTGCTCGAGCGCATCCCGCGCGGAGTGGAACCGACCGCTGCCGGCGCCGCCCTCTACCAGCACGCGGCACATCTACTCGGGCTCGCCGCCACCACCCGTGACGTGGCCCGCTCCGCCTCCGCTGCCCGCGAACTGATCTCCATCGGCTTACCGCCGGGCCTCCCCGCCGACTGGCTGACCGGGCTCATCTACGCTTTCCGCGACGAAACCCCCGATATCCGTATCGATTTCACCGACGCGAACAGCAGTGTTCAACTGCGCTCGGTGCAGGAAGGGCGCCTCGATATCGGAATCGTCCACCAGCATCCGCCGTCGAACCTGCACTCGGCCACACTGTTCGAGAAACCGTTCGGTCTCGCGGTCCGGCCGAACCATCCTCTCGCCGAACGGGTTACCTGCCCACTGGTCGAACTGGACGGTCTCCGCGTCCTCGCACACGCCCGCGAACAGATCCCCGCCGAACACGACCGGCTGATCTCGGTTGCCTACGAGACCGGTATCGCACCGATCTGGCAGTTCGCGTCCTTCGTCGAAAATGCCCTGGCCTGCGCGGAGGTCACCGGCTCACACGCGGTGCTGCTCAGTGAGGCCAGCGCGCACCGGTTGCTACCGGGCTGGCCGTGGATCGAATTGGTGGAACCGGCGTTCCCGATGCGGACCTGGCTGGTACGCGCGGAACGGGCCCGTGCCGCGGTCGAGGCGAGCGGGGAATTGATCGTCCGATACGCCCGGCGCGTGAACGAACGGGTACCGGCCGCGGAAGTTCGAGCCTCGGCGATGGCCTCTGGGGTCGATCGAGGTGTGCCGGACGAGGGACGTGAAAGTTCCTGCGCGGCAGCCTTATGGCCGCGTTCCGAGAACCAGTAAATTAAATTGATCAACCTAGTTGTATATTATTGGGTGTGGTCACGAACGAAACAGCACTCGCCCTGGCATTGCGCGAAGCCTTGCGGCCCCTGTGGCGGCAGCTGAACGTCCACAAGACCCTCTCCACAGGGAAGCTGGGCGTGCTGGGATATCTCGCCGAACACGGCGCCGCGACCTCCTCCACGCTCGCTTCGGTCGAGAAGATCAGCCCGCAGGCAATCGCGACCGCGGTGCGGGAACTGGAGGGCCTCGGCCTCATCACCCGAACCCCCGATGACCAGGACCGTCGCCGGGTGTGGATCGACCTCACCGACGCCGGCCGGGAACGGCTCGCCCTGGAACGTTCGACGGGCAACAGCTGGCTGGAGCAGGCGGTGACCGAACGGTTGACCGCCGAAGAACGAGAACTCCTGGAATCCGTCGTCCCGCTGCTACAGAAATTGACTGTGGATACGCCCCGTGCGTAAGCCGCGGCTACGGCCGACGCTGCTCCCGGCGCTGGTCTACACAGCCTTGACCACCGCGGTCGTCAGTTCGCTGGGCATGCTGCTGGTTCCGACGCTGTCGCAGGAGATGTCGGTATCGGTCAGTGCCGCGCAATGGATGCTCACCGTGAACCTGCTGGTCGGGGCCGTGGCCACCCCGATCATGGGCCGGTTGAGCGACGGCCCGCACAAGAAACGTCTACTACTGGGGTCGCTCGCGATCATTCTCGCCGGGTCGGTCCTGGCCGCGTGCGCCCCGAACTTCGCCGTATTTCTGGTCGGCCGGGCCCTGCAAGGCCTGTCCTACGGCATCGTGCCGATGACGATCGCGCTCGCTCGCCGCTACCTCCCGGAAGAACAGATCAGGCCGGGGCTTTCCAGCTTGTCGGTGACCGCCTCGACCGGTCTCGGTATCGGCTATCCACTCACCGGCATCCTCGCCGGCGAAGCCGGTTTCCGCGTTGCCTTCGCCTTCGCCGCCGTTTTCCTGGTGAGCGCCGTGATCGTGGCCTGGCGGGTGATTCCGGACGGGCCGGATGAACAAGCCCCCCGCACCCGGTTCGACGCACCGGGCGCCGCACTGCTCGGTCTCGGGCTCACCGCGCTGCTCATCGCGATAAGCGAAGGGCCCAATTGGGAATGGACCTCGGCGAAAACCCTCGGCTTCGCCCTCGCCGCAGTGGTACTGCTCGGCGCGTGGGTGCTCGTCGAGCTGCGTACCGACACCCCGCTGATCGATCTGCGGGTCTTCCGCCACCGCGACGTCGTACTCGCCAACGGCACCGCGATCGGGCTCGGCGCCGCAATGTATATCGGACTATCCGTCAGCAGTCTCATCGCCCAGGCCCCGGCCACCACCGGATACGGAATAGCGCTACCCGTGTTCTGGGCGGGTTTCGTGATGCTCCCGCTGTCCATCGGAAGCCTCGGCGCCAACCGGGCGGTCCGTGCCGTCTCGCACCGAATCCAGCTGACCACCCTGCTCCCACTGGGTGCCGGGGGCATGACCGCATCCGCCATCCTGCTCTGGCTGGTCCACGATCAGCTGTGGGAAATCCTGGTCGGCATGCTGCTGTTCGGCCTGGGGATCGGAACGACCTACGCCGCCATGCCCGCACTGATCGCCAGGCGGGTCGCCGACACCGAACTCGGCAGCGCCGTCAGCTTCAACCAGGTATTACGCACGGTCGGCGGCGCCTTCGGCAGCGCGGCCTCCGGCGCGGTGCTCGCCGCACATCTGGGCTCGGACCTGCATCCCTCGGATACCGGTATCACCCTGGCCCTCGCTCTCGGCGTGTGTGGCTGCGCAATAGTTTTCGCCGCACTCTCGGCCAACTATGTGCACAGCCGCCGGGCCCACACTGCACCGGAGTTGTCCCGGATACCGTGACAGCAGAGCAAGGACCGAGATCGGCAAGGAGGCGGCGCCGCGCGGCCGCGGTGCGCGCGATAGTAGATTCCGGATATGAGTTTCCGGCTGGCCGCGTACGCCGTGTGCGTCACCGACGGACGGGTGCTCCTGGCCTGCCATAGGTCCCGCGACGGCGAGTCCACTTGGACTCTTCCGGGTGGCCGAGTCGAACATGGCGAGGACCCATTCGACGCCGTGACAAGGGAACTCACCGAGGAAACCGGCTGCCACGGCATCGTCGAACGCCTGCTCGGCGTCGATTCGAGAGTTATCCCCGCGGCCGTCGCCCGTGCCGGGGCCGAACACCAGAACGTGGGAATTTTCTACGGCGTCCGCATCATCGGCGGCGAACTGCGACCGGAACCCAACGGCGAGACCGCCGAATCGGTGTGGACGCCGATCCCTGACGTCACCCACCTACGCCGCTCATCGCTCGTCGACATAGGCCTCACGCTCGCCCGGACTCTGCCGGCGACCGGCCATGTGGCTCCGATGGAGGTCGGCGGTTTGATACAGCACTGAGCAACTCCCTCTCGATACGTGAACGGGCCGTCGACGCGAACCCTGGCAAGGCCATGGAATGAGATGCGAATCGGCTCGTCGGTCACTGGAGGTGTGGTGACGATCGGAGATCGACACAAGCACTTAGAGGACGTCTTACGTGGGTGTAATTCGTTGTGCGGCATGATGTGACCCGTGGTCGACAGGCTTGCTCAACGGCTGGTCCCGGATGCGTTGTGGGACATCGTGAAACCGCTGCTCCCCGAGTTCACGCCGAGACCTCAG